>JBFXDI010000031.1:0-33540 GCA_050181295.1 Parvibaculaceae bacterium
CCGGCGGCTTGTGAACTGCGCCGGCGCGGCCGCGGGTCGAATCGGCGCCATGCTCGGCTTCGCACTCCCGATCGAGGCGCATCCGATCCAGGTCAGCGCCAGCGAGCCGGTGGCGCCGCTGGTGAAGCACCTCCTCTACTATGCGGGGGGCATGCTGACCCTGAAGCAGGGCCGCAACGGATCGCTGCTCATCGGCGGCGGCTGGCCGGCCAATCTCAGCTCCGTCACCGGCCTCCCCGTCGTCAGCGGTGATTCGCTCAGGCAGAACCTCGCCCTGGCGCTATCTGTCGTGCCGGCCATCGGCGCGGCCAGGATCGTGCGGAGCTGGGCCGCCTTTGTGAACGGCACGGCCGACTGGAATCCGATCCTCGGGGAAATTCCTGGCCAGCAGGGCTTCTTCGTCAATTTCTTTCCCTGGATGGGCTTCACGGCGGCGCCCGTCTGCGCCCGCATCACCGCCGATCTGGTGCTCGGGCGGACTATCGAGCCGGAATTCCGGCGCCATACGATCCAGGCACAGGCGGCCTGAAAGCGGGAACGCCCGGCCGATGGCCGGGCGTTCGCGTCTCTGGGGACTGCAGAGGATCAGTAGCCGTTCTGGCAGTTGTCGCCATAGCCACCCGAGTTGTAGCTGGAGTAGCTCGGCTGGTAGTAGTTCTCGGCGTAGCCGAGGATCTTGTAGGTGCCGTTCGAGTACTTGCGGACCTTCAGCATCTCGCCATTGCGCTCCACGAAGACGACCTTGCTGGTCAGCTTCTTCTTCTTGAGCACGGGCGCCGGCTCCTCGACGACCACCTTCACGGCCGGCTCTTCCTTCTTGGGCTCAACGGTCTTGGCTTCCTCGATCGCCTTCGCGACCAGGGCCTTGTCGTCGTCCGTCAGGGTCGCAGTGTCGTTGGCGGGCGCTTCCGCCTTCGCGGGAGCCTCGACAGCAACCTTCTCCTCGACGGCGGCGGGGGCTTCCGCCTTGGCGACGATCTCGGCCTTGACGGGGGCTTCCGCCTTCGCCTCGACGACGATCTGGCGGGCCTTGGCCTTCGTGTCGGTGCCCTGTGCCATCGCGCCACCGGCGGCCAGCATCAGGCCGAGGGCGGAAACGGCGGCGGTCATCAGAACGGTGGTGCGGGTCATCGGTCTATCCTCTCCTTGGGTGTTTGGTCTGGTGTGACGAAGCACGTCAATGAACCTGATGGACACGAGTTTTAGCGATTCGTGCCTGAACGCCCTTTGAGCGACGCATTCATAAATCGTTCATTGCGCAAAAATGCCCGCCGACGGCCGGATTCCTTGAGAATCCGGGAAAAGCAGCGGTGGAAGTTTCTTTGAGGAAAGCGAATCGACGACCTGGCTGGTGGGGCAAAACGCAAAAGGCCGGGCGACGAGGCCCGGCCTTCAGCGCGTTTGGAGTGTGGCAGGTCGAGATCAGTAGCCGTTCTGGCAGTTGTCGCCGTATCCGTAGGCGGACTGGCTGTAGCCGTAGGAGTAGGAGTGGGAGTAGGTGGGCGCCTTGTAGCGCTTCACCGGCTGCTGCTCGCCGTAGCCTTCCGCCACACCCAGCAGCGTCACCTTGCCGTCCGAGAACTTGCGGACCTTGTAGTAGCCACCCTGGTACTCGACCACGAAGTCCTTGCCGGCGTCCTCGACCTTGGCGACCGCAGGAGCTTCCTGGGCCTCGGCGGCGGGCTGCTCCACGGTCTCGGCGGGCTGCTCGAGCTGGGCCACGGACTTCTTCTCGACCGGAACCTCCTGCTCAAGCGAGGCAACCTTCGCCCGCTTCGGAGCCTGCTGGGCCTCGAATTCCGCGAAATTCTGCTGTGATCTCTGAGCCTTGGGCGCCACGAACTGCTGGTTCCGGGGGGCCTTCGGCGCCTGGAACTCAGCGAAGCCGTTGTCGCGGGGCTGCTGCACTTTCGGAGGCGCAGCGAACTGGACCTTCGGCCCGTTGTTCTGCACCTTCGGGGGCGCGGCGAACTGGACCTTCGGGCCGTTGTTCTGGGCCTTGGGAGGCGAGAACCGCTGAAAGCGGTTCGGGTCGATTCTGCCCTGCTGAACCTTCGGCCCCTCGAACACGGGCTTCTGCGCCTTGGGCGCCGAGATCCGCTGGAACTGGCTCGGGTCGATTCTGTTCTGCTGAACCTTGGGTCCGGCGAACTGCTTGAAGCCGTTGTTGCCCTGCTGGCGCTCAGCCCGGAACTGCTGCCGGTTGAACTGCTGTGCCGAGGCCTCGACGGTGAAGCTCATCACGGACACGGCCGCAACAAGCAAGGAAGCTGTTGTAAGGAAGCGTGTCATGGTCCTAACCTCTCTTGAGCTGCGTTCGGTCGGTGGCGTCAGCGGTGCCGGGCCTGCGACATGGGCGTGTTGTAGCCGAAGCACGATGAACCCGATTTGAGGGCGGCATTCATGCCGCGTTCATCGCCCGGGAGGCGAGGATTGCGGCCATGACCGGCTATCTCTTCCGTATTGCCTGCATCGCTCTCCTGTTCTTTTCCACCTCCGTCCAGGCCGCGGATAACGTCATTCTGTCGCTCGACACGGGCGGCCACATGTCGCTCATCCGATCGATCGCCTTCACCCCAGACGGGCGCCGCCTCATTAGCGCCAGCGACGACAAGACGATCCGCATCTGGGACCTCGAAACGGGCAAGTCGGTCGCGACCCTGCGGGGCGAGGTGGGGGACGGGGACCCCGGAAAAGTCCTCTCCATTGCCGTTTCGCCGGACGGCCGGCTGCTGGCCGCTGGCGGCCGCTTGAAGACCGAGGGGCTCAACGATTTCCCCATCCGCCTCTACGACATCGAGAGCGGGCAGATCGTCGGCCTCTTCCGCGGGCACCAGGACGCCATCCTGTCGCTTTCGTTCTCCCCCGACGGCTCCACGCTTGCCTCAGGCGCTGCGGACGATGTCGCGGTAGTCTGGAACGTGGAAAGCCGCCAGCCCCTCGCCAGGCTCGAGGGCCACAAGGGCGACGTGAACATCGTGCGCTTCAACGCCGACGGCTCCCGTCTTTATACAGGGAGCGATGACCGCACCGTCGGCATCTGGGATGCGGCCAGCGGGGGGCGTCTCGCCACGCTTGAAGGCCACCAGGATCTCGTCCTGTCGCTCGCCGTGTCGGCCTCGGACGGGACGCTCGCCTCGGGCGGCTTCGACCGGACGATCCGGCTCTGGAACGGCGACACCGGCGAATCGCTCGGCACGCTCGAAGGCGGCATGAGCAACATCATGGGCCTGAGCTTTTCCCCGGACGGCCGCAAGCTCCTCACCGGCGCGGGCAACGACCCCTTCGAGTGCCAGGTGTGGGACATGGAGGCCCGCAAGATCGGGCTAACCTATCGCGGCCATGACAACGTCGTCTTCGCCACCGCGATCAGCCCGGACGGCCGGCTCGCGGCAACGGCGGGCGGCAGCGTGAACGAAATCCAGGTCTGGGAGCTTGACACCGGCAAGCTGGTCCATCGCTTCGCGGGCCTCGGACGGCCCGTGACCGCGGTCGGCATCTCCCTCGACGGCGGGCGCATCGCCTGGGGGCACGAAGCCATCGCCGGCGAACCGAACAGCCTTACCGCCTTGAGCCACGTTCTGCGCCTGCCGGAAGGCGACCGCGAGACGGGTGCGCCCAGGGCGATCGGCGACGATGCGGACTCCTTCCTCCGCGCGGTGCCAGCCATGGGCGATCTCACGCTATCGCATCAATCCGTCGGGCAATTCGGCTATTACGACCAGGTCGACGTCACGCGCGCCGGCAAGGTCATCGGCTCGGCGCTGCGCGGCGAGCGCGACGGCTACGCCCACACCGCCTACGGCCTCCTGCCTACGGGGCAGGGCTTCATCGCCGGCGGCGGCGTCGGCAATCTGACGCTCTTCGGCCTGGATGGGACCAGGATCGGCGATTTCTTCGGCCATACCGGCGATGTCTGGGCGCTCAGCGTCTCCAACGACGGGACACGGCTTCTCTCGGGCGCCGACGACCAGACGCTCCGCTGGTGGAATGTCGCGACGCGCGAGCTCATCGCCTCGCTTTTCCAGGCGGAGAACGGCGAATGGGTGCTCTGGACGCCGCAGGGCTATTTCTCGGCCTCGCCCGAGGGCGACAGCTATGTCGGCTGGCAGATCAACCAGGGTTTCGACAAGGCGGCCCGCTTCATCACCGCGGCGCAGCTCAAGCGGCATTTCTACCGGCCGGACATCCTGCGGCGCGCGCTCCTGCTCGGCAGCTCCAGCCAGGCGGTGGGAGAGGCGAGCGGCACCGGCTTCTCGATCGACGAGCTTCTGAAACGGCAGCCGCCGGTGTTCACGATCGTCAGCCCCGTCAACGGAACCCGCGTCGACGCCGGAACGGCCGAGATCGGGCTCGCCCTTTCCGAAGGGGAAACGACGGGTGGCGAGGTCACGGTCAATGGACGCAAGGTGAAGGCCAATCTCTCGCCCTCGAATCGGCCCGGCGCAACGCATGTCCTGCGGGTTCCTGTCACGGAAGGCGACAACAGGGTCGTCGTGACGGTCTCCAACCAGGTCGGCAGCACGTCGAGAGAGGTGAGCTTCGTCGGCGGCGCGGAGGGTGGTCTTGGGGCGCGGGGCCGGCTGTTCGTCGTTGCCGCCGGTGTCGATGCCTACCCCAATCTCGGCAACCAGAACCTCGATTTCGCCGGTATCGATGCGCGCGCCTTCTACCGGATGCTGATCGAGCGTGCCGGCCCGCTCCACACCAGCGTCACGGGAGTGCTGCTTGCCAACAAGGACGGAGACCGTGATCCGACAGCCGGCAACCTGCGGGCGGCGCTCAAGCTCTTCGAGCAGGCGAAACCGGAGGATACCGTGGTGCTCTTCCTCGCCGGGCACGGCGTCAACGACGGGCCGGACTATCTCTTCCTGCCCACCGATGCGCGGCGGGCGAGCAACGCCTGGGTCAAGGAAAGCGTGATCGACTGGCGCTTCCTGCAGCAGGTGGTGGAGGGAGCGCAGGGCAAGCGCATCATGCTGGTCGACACCTGCCATGCCGGCAACGCCTTCAACCCCCGCCTGGTCAAGGACGCCGTCGACGCCTCGATCGCCATCTTCGCCGCCACCGATGCCGAAACCCTGGCGCAGGAGCGCCCGGACCTGAAGCACGGCGTCTTCACCTATGCAGTGCTGCAGGGGCTTCGCGGCGCCGCCGACAAGCGGCCCGATCGGCAGATCCAGGAGGACGAGCTTTCCGGCTACGTGAACGGACTGGTGAGCGAACTCACGGGCGGCAAGCAGAAGCCGGACATCATCCTCTCCAAGCCCGGCGACTTCGTGCTCACGCGCTATTGATCCGGCAGGCCGGAAGCGGCCGTATCGTCGCCGCAATCGCTTGCCTCCTCTCGACCGCAGAAGGGCGGAGGGCACATGCGGCGGCTTGCGGCGGTTCTGGTATTGCTCGGCTGCGCCGGCACGGCAGCAGCGGAAGAGGCGGAAGTCGATGTCGAGATCTGCCTCGCCGCCGACGGATCGGGCTCCATCACGAGCGAGGAGTTCGCCTTCCAGCGCCGGGGCTATGCCGCTGCCGTCGCCGACCGTCGGGTCATCGATGCCATAGGGCAGGGGCTGCGGGGCCGCATTGCGCTCGCCCACATGGAATGGGGCGGGCCCGACAGCATGCACAAGATCGTCGAGTGGCGGGCCGTTTCGGATGAGGCGAGCGCCCGGACCTTCGGCGAGGCCCTGGTGGCGGCTCCGCGCGTCGCCCGGGGCTGGAATTCGATCAGCAACGCCATCCTCTTCTGCAAGGCCTGGATCGAGAGCAACGCATTCTCCGCCGCCCGCAAGGTCATCGATGTCTCGGGAGACGCCGGCCAGCGCGGCGGCGTGCCACTGGAGGTGGCGAGGGGCCAGGCGCTCAACGCCGGCATCACCATCAACGGGCTCGCGCTGCATTTCCGGGGCGGAGGCATGACAGGGCCCCTCGGTCAGCCGCTCGAGCAGCATTTCCGCGAGGATCTGATCGGTGGGCCGGGCGCCTTCGTGCTGGCGGTGCAGGAACAGGCGCAGTTCATCGAGGCGCTGGTGAACAAGCTGGTGCTCGAGATCGCGGGCGGCCCGGCGCAGCAGAAGGCCGCCGGCGTCACACGGTAAACCGCTTCTTCACCCTCGGGCACTAGGGTTCCTATCGGGGACGTGGAGGAGTGGTCCGGAGAGGGTTGGCCTCACCGCAAGGGTCCTTCTCAAGAGTTTGAAAAGATGCACTATTTCTTCGCTCTTCGCGACGAATAGGGCCGTTGGTGGAGCGTAGGCGTATGGGATTGGCGGAGCGGTCGGCTGATGCCCCGGGACCGGGGCTCATCACGCTCGGGGATGGCTCCCGGCCCAAGGTGCTGATGGCGGAGGATTCCGCCGCCGCCCGCTATCTGACGGCGGCGCTCCTGACCCGCATGGGATGCGACGTGGACGCGGTCGAGCACGGCGAGGAAGCGGTCGGCCTGGTGCGGACGGCCACCTTCGATCTGATACTTCTCGATATCGAGATGCCGGTGATGGACGGTTTTGCGGCCGCGCGCGAGATCAGGGCCATGGAGCGCGAGATCGGGCGGACGCCGATTCTGGCGCTCTCGGCGTTCCTGGCGGACATCCGCAGGCGCGATCACTGGGAGGATGCCTTCGACGCCATGCTGGCGAAGCCCGCGGGACGCGAGCAGCTTCGCAAGGCGGTCCTGAGCCTCTTGCACGCCCAGACGCCCCCTGCCGAACCTCTCCCCAAAAGCCTCGACCCGGCTGCGCTTCTGGACAAGGCACGGCTTGAAACGCTGCGCACCCGCATCGGGCGAGAGCAGTGGATCATCCTCATGGACATGGCGGTCGGTGAAATGCGGGATCTGGCGCAGGCGATGCGCGCGGCGCGCGACCGCGACGACATCCGGCGGAGCACCCACAAGCTCAAGGGCATCGCGTCGACCTTCGCCGCGACAAAGCTCTCAAGCCTTGCCAACGACCTCGAAACGTCCGCCGCAGACTTGCCCGCGGCCGAAGTGGTCAAGCGCATCGGCCGCGTGGCCGACTGCGTGGAAGAGACCGCCGCCGCAATGCGCGCGGCGGCGTGAGGAGCGGAGATGGCGCTGCATACGGCCCATGTCAATCCGGCGCGCGTGCTCCTCGTGGAGGACAGCCTTTCCATCGCGGCGATGTACCGGCATGCGCTTGAAACGGAGGGCTACTCCGTCGAACAGGCGGGAACGCTTGCCCAGGCGCGGAAGTCGGCCGCCGGCGGAGGCTTCACGGCGGCGCTCCTGGATCTGGGCCTGCCCGACGGCGACGGCCTCGACCTCCTGCACGAATGGCACCGTAGCAGGGCGCGCATGAGCGTCATCGTGGTCACCGCCAATGCCTCGATCAACAAGGCCGTGCAGGCGGTGCGGGAAGGCGCCTTCGACTATCTGGTGAAGCCCCTGGCGAGCGAGCGGCTGATCGCGACGCTGAAGAACGCCGTTCAGCAGCATGGCGCGCCGGCGCGGGAACCGGATGCGGGCGACCTCGGCTTCATCGGCGCGAGCGCGCCCATGCAGGAGGTCTATCGCAAGCTCCGTTCCTTCGCGGGCTCGAGGGCGCCGGTCTTCATCACCGGCGAAAGCGGGACCGGCAAGGAGCTCTGCGCCGAGGCCATTCACCGCCTCAGCGCGCGGCGGGAAGGCCCGTTCATCGCGCTCAACTGCGCCGCCATTCCGCGCGAGCTCATGGAGTCGGAGATCTTCGGCCACCTCAAGGGCTCCTTTACGGGCGCGGTCGCCGATCGCGCGGGCGCCGCCGGACAGGCGCGGGGCGGCACTCTGTTCCTGGACGAGGTATGCGAGCTCGATCCCGCGCTCCAGACGAAGCTTCTTCGCTTCCTGCAGACCGGCACCATCCAGCGAGTCGGCGCAGCGAGCAGCGAGCAGGTCGATGTGCGGATCGTTTGCGCCACGAACCGGACACCTCTGGAAGAGGTTCGCCGGGGCCGCTTCCGAGACGACCTCTTCTACCGGCTGCATGTGCTGGCGGTGCATCTTCCTCCGCTCCGCGAGCGCGGCCGCGATGTGCTCGTGCTCGCGAACAGATTCCTTGCGGACTATGCGGGCGAGGAAGGAAAGGCCTTCACGCGCCTCGAACCCTCAGCGGAGACGGCGCTTCTCGCGCACGACTGGCCCGGCAACGTGCGCGAGCTGCAGAACGTGGTGCGCCAGGCCGTGGTGCTGCATGACGGCGACGCGGTACGGGCGGAGATGCTCGGGATAGCCCAGCCGGCCCGGCCGCATGTCGATGACCCGCGCGAGCGCGAAAGCCTTGCCGGCACGGTTGGTTCGTCAGGCAGGGCGTTGGGCGAGATCGAACGCCAGGCGATCGAGACGGCGATCGCGACCTGCGGAGGCAGCATTCCCAAGGCGGCGAAGGTTCTGGGGGTCAGCCCCTCGACCATCTACCGCAAGCGCGAGGCGTGGCGGACAGTTCCGGCGTGATCGCTTTTTCGAGCGGCGGGACGCCCTAAGCGTCCCGTCCTGGTCAGGCCGCGCTGCGCCCCGCGGACTTGCGGCTGTCGGCCGGAGCCGGCGTCTCCTCGATCGCCTCCAGCATGTGAAGGAACTCACGCAGTTCCGGGCTCAGTTCCATGATCCGCCGCGCCGGCTGCCCACCGCGCTGCGAAGAGCCTCTGTCACTCATCTTGAAACCCACTCCGTACATGACACACTCTCCCGTTCGTTCGACGCTAGCGCCGATCTTCTGAAGGAAGAGCTAAAACGCGTTCCCTGCCGGATCCCCTTCGATCCCGCTTCCCGTGCCGGCGGAGTAGCGTTTCGCCGGCCCGCACAGGGCTAGGCGTGGTTCGGGGCGGAAATGCGTCGATTCGGAGGGGGCGCCTTGGCGGCCATCAACATGACTACCAAAGTGTTGCTCCGAAGCCTCAGGCCGACGCGCGGAAGCGGGTCAAGCGGTCGTGAAGGAGCCCCCCATTTTGCCCCCCTTGCGCGAAAGCCCGGGTCAAGCCAGACTCCCGGCCGGGAAAGAGAGGGAGACGACGCAGTCCACCTGCGTCGACTTTGTCAGCACCGAGCCCGGGAGAAATCAGACATGCTCAGGATTGCCAAACGCGCCGTCTGCGCGACGGTTTGCTCGACCGTCGCCGCTGGTCTCTTCGCCGCTGCCGCCTTTGCCGGTCCGATCGAGGATCGCCAGAAGGCCATGGAGCAGGTCGGAGACGCGATGAAGATCCTCGCCGCGATCGCCAAGAAGCAGCAGCCCTTCGATGCAGCGGTCGTCAAGGCCGAGGCCGAGAAGGCCGCGGCCGCGTTCGAGAAGGCAAAGGATCTCTTCCCGGAAGGCAGCGACAAGGGTGAGAAGGAAACCTACGCCAAGCCCGAGATCTGGACGGACCGGGCGACCTTCGACGCGGATCTGAAAAAGGCCCATGACGCCGCCGTGGCCATGGCCGCGGTGACCGAAGAGGGGCAGTTCATGCCGGCGCTCCAGGCTCTCGGCGGCAACTGCAAGGGCTGTCACGACCGGTTCCGCCGTCCCAAGGAATGACGGGCAGGGACTTCGCGTCCTGCCGCGGGCGAGGAAGGGATCGGGCTTGACCCGACCTTCGGTTCGGCGTTGGGTTTAGCTAGGGCAGGCTGCACGCCCTGACTCAGGGCATGCAGCTTCTCTCCCGAGGCTGGGGTTTCCAAATGCGCAAGGCGATTCTGGTTCTGCTGGTGCTGGCGGTGATCGGCGCGGCGGCGGCCTTCTACCTCTCGCAGCCGCAGGTCCTGGCTGCCACTGATATCCCCGCCAACCACACGGCCGATCTCGCCAATGGCGAGCGGATGTACAATGCCGGCGGCTGCATCTCCTGCCACAAGCCCGCCGAGAACGATGCTGCGGCGGACAAGAACCTGCCGTCGGGAGGCCATGCGCTGGTGACGCCAGCGGGCACCTTCTATCCGCCGAACCTCACGCCCGACAAGGAAACCGGCATCGGAAACTGGACCGACATCCAGTTCGTGAATGCCATGCAGCGGGGCGTGTCGCCGGCGGGCCAGCATCTGATCCCGGCCTTCCCCTATACCTCCTATGCCAAGATGCGCATCGGCGACGTCCTGGACCTCAAGGCCTATCTGATGATGCTGAAGCCGGTGCAGTCGGCCGCGAAGTCTGCCGAGCTTCCTTTCGGGCTGCCGGTCGAATGGTTCGCGCGCCGAAGCGTTGGGCTCTGGAAGCTCCTGGCCTTCTCGCCTGCGCCTTTCGAATCCGACTCCTCGCAGAGCGAAGCGTGGAACCTCGGCGCCTATCTCGTCTCCGCGCCCGGCCATTGCAGCGAATGCCATACGCCACGCAACCTGCTGATGGTCCCGCAGACCGACAAGTGGCTCGCCGGCGGCCCGCACCCGGAAGGCAAGGGCAAGGTGCCGTCGCTCCGGGACCTCGTGGGCCGGGAGCGCTACAAGGATGCCGGCGACCTCGACTCGGCGTTCCGCTACGGCGAGATGTTCGGCTACGACAAGCTTTCCTCGGGCGGCATGGCCTCAGTCCAGACGAATCTCTCGAAGCTGCCGGAAACCGACACCAAGGCGATCGCGGAGTACCTCGTGACCGTGAAGTGATGGAGCGGAGGCTGCCCGCTCACATGCCGGTCTTGGCCTCGCGATAGTAGTAGTTGGCTTTCCTGCCGTAGATCGCGCCCCTCAGCCAGCGACGGACGCTCTCGGATTTCCTGAGCGGATCGACGACCGCCCGGAAGGCGTCGTGCGTCCTCACCTTGGCGGCGTCCGCCCAGGGCGTCACTCCCGGCGGCTTCTGCGGCAAGCCGAAGCGGCGAAGCGTGCCGTTCACCAGCCGGATCTTGTTGAGGCGCAGGACCTCGGGCGTCTTCCACGTCATGGCAATCGAGATCGAGTAGCGTCCGCCGGTGCGCACCCAGTGCGGCCACATATAGGGAATGTGGACGGCGGAGCCCTCCGACATGGTGAAGACGCGAGCGCGTGTCTCGAAGGCCTCTTCATAATGCTGGTTGCGGTGCTTGGAGGGGGAGATCTCCATCGCCTCCTCGTCGACCAGCAGGCAGTCGTGATTGTCGAAGATGTGGACGAACTTGTCGCCGCGGATCTGGAGCAGGATGTTCTCCTCCGCGTCGATGTGGAAGGGCGTCGTGGCGTTAGCGGAAGAGACGAAGAGGAAGGCCTTCAGGTCGGTGAAGATGGCCGGGTCGAGGCCCGCCGCGAATGCGGCCTCGTCGATGAAGCTGTAGAGGAGATTGCCATAGGCCGGATCCTCCTCCACGCCCTTGATGACCATCCAGGCGTTGTGATGCTCGATGCGGCGGATGACGTCCTCGGGCGCCATGTCGAGGGTCGGCACGTCCTCCGGCCGCATGCCGGGCTGGAGCTTGCCGGAATTGTATTCGACGCGGTCCTGCGGCATCGACTGGGCGAGTCTGACGAGGCGCGGCAGCGCGAAGAGGGGATGGCCCGAGAGGTTGTGGCCGAGGCCGAAAGGAGCGTGGTGGAAGTTTTCCTGGGCTTCGGTCTGGTTGATACGCACATACGTCATCAGGGTACTCCCTTCCAGGACTGGTAGCGTCGGTAGAGCTGCTTGAGCGTCTCGCGCGCCTTGCGGCGGGCGCGTTCGGCGGCTGCGATCGCCGCGAAGGTCGCGGGCGAGGTGCCGGGCGTGGCGATGAGAATGTCCTCGAAGGCCATTCGCTCCCGCCAGAGGTGGTCGATCATCGGGTGGTTCGGCACGGCGCAGGAATCGACGAACTCGATGTCGGGCCGGCGCATGAGGTCGGCGGTCGCGTCGAGGGCGATGAGCACGCCCGGCGAATAGCGCGCGAAAGCCTCGTCATAGGCGATCTTGATGAGGGAGCCGCGGCCGTGACCGGCCATGCCGAACAGCATGGCAACCGGGCGGTCGTCGAGCGCCAGGCGCCAGAAAAGGAGATCGCCGCGCTGCGCCAGATGCCTGAGCGTCGTTGAGAGGAAACGAGGCGTGTCCTCGTCGCAGCCGATGGCCGTGCCGCGCTTCCCCTTCCAGCCGGAACGCTCGAGCTCGATGAACTGCTCGATCCAGTTGTCGATCGGCTTTTCCTCGCTCCAGCTTGCGCTTTCGAGCCTGCCCATCTCGGACAGCCGGGCGCGGAGCCTCCGCAGCTCCTTGCGGCGCTTGCGCGGGAAGCTCGCCTCGAACCAGGTGTCGTAGTCCACCGTGGCATCGAGGGCCGCGCACTCGCGACGGTCGAGCCCGACCATGGGCAGCCGGTGACGCTCGGCCGTCGCCACGAAGGCCTCATGGAGGGGGGAGGCTGCCTCGACACGGTGGAAGAGCAAGGCCCTGGCGCCGTGATGCCGCCGCGCAGCCCCGATGATGGAGCGGAGCGTCGCCACCGGGTCGCGCCGGTCGAGGAGGGGCGAGCCCGAATACATCATGGCGGGCGCCCAGGAGCGCAGGATCGGCAGCGGGTCGCGCAGGAGGCCGTGGCGGCCGAGGGCGGCGATGCCGGTCAGTTTGTTGTCGCCGTTTCGCGCCACGAGAAGCACGGCGCGGCCGGCCTCGGCCTTGAGCTCCGCAAGCATCCCGCCAAGCCAGGCCGACTCGGCGTGAAGAACCGGATGCAGCGCGTGATCGGCGAGATCTTCCCATTGCCCCCACAGGGCGGGAAGGCGGCGCAGGGGGAACGGGGCAGCACCCGGCCGACGCCTTGTTTCGTCGGCCTTTGAGGCCGCGCCAGTCAGCAGTCCGGCGGGACCCCTGGTGGCCAGTTCATTGGACGTGGGAGCCATGGACTTTCGCGTGAGCAAGCCCCGTGCCAGCGCGGGCCAAGACTCGGCGGGCGATGAAGGCGAAGGTCAGGGCCTCGAGCGTGAGCGCCGCGGAGGTCGCGATTCCGGCGCCGAGAATCCCGAATTCCGGCACCAGGAGCAGGTTCAGCACCACGTTCGCGACCGCGGCGGCGATCATGACGACTGCCGTGATGTTCTGGTGTCCCGTGGCGACCATCAGGCCCTGGGCCGGCCCCACGGCGGCGCGGGCGAGCAGCCCCACCACCAGCGCGAACATGACGGGATAGCCTTGCGTGAAATCCGGCCCGAAGAGCCAAAGCAGCGGCTTGCCGAGCGCGAGCAGGATCACGGCCATGGCGAGGGACGGCAGGAACGTCCATTTGCGGGCTTCCCGCACCAGGGTCTTCAGCCCGTCGATGTCACCCCTCGCGTAGAGCGCGGAAAACCTGGGCGTGACGGCGGCGGAGGCCGCGAAATGAATGAAGGCTATGAGCGAGATGGTGCGCGCGGCGGCGAAGTAGATGCCGACCTGGTCCGGGCTCACGAACCGTTCCAGCAGCAGCACGTCCACGTTGAGGAGGAGGATGGAGAACCCCTCGAGGATCACCAGCGGCACGGAAACCCAGAACCAGGTTTTGGTGTCGTAGCGGCGCGGCGTCTGCGGCAACTCGCCGTTGAAGCGGCGGCTCAAGACCAGGAACTGCGCCAGCATCGTCACCCAGATGGCGACGGTGGCTGCCATGGCGGCGGTGGCTGCGGTGTTGGTGAAGCCCGCGACCAGGGCCAGGCCGACGAACAGCAGAATGAGACATGGACGGACGATATAGGGAGGGGTGAGTGCCAAATTGATCCACCCCTGCGAACGCCCGACGCCGTCCATGTAGTCGGTGAGCGCGAAGGCAGGCAGCGAGAGAAGCCCGACCGCGATGGGAATGCGGTAGTCCTCGGAGACCAGTCCGTCATAGCCGAGAAGCACGGCCAGAGCGGCAACAGCGGCCAGAATGCCTACCGAGAAGGAGACGATGCCGCCCGACAGCAGGAAGCCGCGGGCGAGGCCGGTTTCGCTGCGCTCGCGATATTCCGGCATGAAGCGCACGACGGAGGTGGCAAAGCCCGCCGGGCAGAGCGTGCCGATGACGTTCACGAGCACCAGAACGAAGGTGAAGACGCCGTAGTCGTGGGCGCCGAGCCAGCGCGCGAAGGCAACCTGGGAGACGAACATGAGGGCGGCCGAGGCCACCCGCACCAGGAATGCCGATATGGCACCGCGGCCCGAGCGCGCGCCGTGCGACTGGCCCTTCAGCATCTGCTCCGCCAGCCCTCTCAGGGGCTGCGGCGCGAGCTTCATGATCAGTTCCATGGCGATCCCGCAAATACGCGCGGAAGTTGCGCCACTTCAGGCGCGACGTCCCTCATCCGGAGGGCACGATAGGTCGCAGCCCCTAAGATTCCCTTGCCGGTTCGTTAAAATTCAGCCTTTGAAGCCGCCGCCGTCCAGATAGTCGGTCTCACCCCGGGTGGAGGTGCGGCCGAGGATGGCGTTGCGGTGCGGAAAACGGCCGAAACGACGCACGATGTCGGCATGGTCGATCGCGTAGGGGAGCGTGTCAGCCAGCTCCGAGGCGCGGCACAGCTCCACGCACCGCTCCTGGTCGGCAAGCTTTTCGGAGTGCATGAAGGGCATATAGAGCCACCGGCGCTGCTCCTTCGGCAGGGCCATGTCCTCGCCCCGGGCGATGGCGCGCTCTGCCATCTCCAGCGCCTTTTCGTCCTGCTCGTACATCGCCGGCGTGCCGCGATGAACGTTGCGGCTCATCTGGTCGAGCAACAGCACCAGCGCGAGCGCGCCTTCCGGCGTCTTCTCCCAGGCATCGAGCTTGCCCCTCCGTGCCGCCGCGAGGGTGCCGCCGAAGCGTTCCTCGAGCAGCCGGTCGAATTTCGGGTCGGCGCCGAAGGCGACGTCGTCGGTCAAGTCGAACCAGAAGTCGAGGATCTGGCGCGGCGAGTGGACGTCAGTGGTCATATCGGCCGCCGAGCGCGAAATCCCGCCGCGCATGCCGGATCGACACCGTATAGCCCGCGACCACGTCGATGAGGCAGATCACCACGAGGACGAGGAAAGTCGGCGTGCCGGCCTCTCTGACGACCATGAATTCGATAAGGGCAGCGATGAAGACGAGCGTCGAGAGGATATGATCTACGATCGCCGTGTTGCTGGCGCGCGCCGATTTCAGCACCTCGACGAACAGCAGCATGAGCGCGGCAAGGATGATGAGCTGGCCCCAGGTGATGCTGACCGTCGCGCCCGACAGAAGCGAGAAATGCAGCGCCGCCACCTCGAGCGAGCCGATATTCGTGAAGGCGATGAAATTGTAGACCCCAAGCACGACCACCAGAAGCGGCAAGGCCAGAGCGAGTCCCATGTTCAGTCCCCCGCGTCGAACACCCGTCGGGCCATTCTGGCCCAGCGGGGCTGGAAGCGGAAGCAAAACTCATCCGCGCACGGCAGGCGCCAGGGACAGGCGCCCGATCGCCGGCAGCGAGATGGCGTATTGCGACGGCGAGATGCCGATCGTCGAGCCGAGGAAATGGAGTTCCAGGCCCTCGCGCCGGGAGACTCCGGCGCCGAGGATGCCCCAGAGCGATACCTGCCAGCCGGTGCCTGAGGGCATGCGGGCGAACTGGACGCCCGGGCCGAGATAGTCCTTGCCGACGCCGGTCGGCGTCATCATGGCGCCGAGCTCCGTCACTTGCCTCAGCACATGGGCGACGAAGGTGTTGGAGTTGGGGCCCGGCCACACCCGGTAGCTGCCGCTCTCGGTCCAGGGATAGCTCGCGACCGCAGCCTCCACCTTGGGGATCAGCGTCTCCGCCCGCGGTCCGCGCAACAGAAACACCTTGACCGGCACGTTGCCATACCAGCGGCCATCCGGGGCGCGTGAATTGCGCCGCACGGGCGTTCCCCAGCCCACCACCTCGTAACGCGTATAGGAAGCCGCGCCGCGCGGCTTGATGACGATCCAGTGATGGTCGGCGAAGATCCCCTTCCAACGTCCCGAGCGAGCGGCATAGACGGCGATCATCGCCTCCGGGTCGGCGGAGGGGTCGGCCAGTGTGCCGGTGGAGGTCCAGTCGGCGGCGCGCCAGCTCTGCGGCCAGCCCTTGGCGTAGCTCGTCATCGCGCCGACCGCAATCGGCAGCGCGATGAGGATGAGAACGAACCAGAAGGCGAGGCGGAACACGGCGCGCATGGAGCCCAGATATGTGGACCCATTGCGTTCCGATCAAGGCTGCCGGAATGGCGGGAATGCGGCGGAAACGCTTGAGCGCGGCCGGCGCTTCTGCGATGGAACCCGGGGGGAAGCTTCCTGCGTGTATCCTAGCAGCATCCTGAGCGTCATTCCCGGCTTCGGCCTCGCCGCGGCCGGCGGCATCGCGTTCTGGCTCGCCGGCCTGCCGGCCCCCTGGCTTGCCGGAAGCATGGTTATGGTGACGGCCGCCGCGCTGGCGGGGATGCGCCTGCCGGTGCCCGGTCTCATCCGCTCCGCCGTCTACGTGCTGATCGGCGTGCAGGTCGGCGCGGCGTTCACGCCGCAGGCCTTCGAGAACATGCAGCGATGGCCGGCGAGCCTC
The DNA here is from genome assembly GCA_050181295.1 of Parvibaculaceae bacterium. Lineage (GTDB taxonomy): Bacteria > Pseudomonadota > Alphaproteobacteria > Rhizobiales > Aestuariivirgaceae > JBFXDI01. The sequence continues at coordinate 16,382 of JBFXDI010000031.1, forward strand.
CTCATGCTGGCGGCGACGGTGGTTGCCGTCACCTGGGCCGGCTATCTCTTCTACTGGAAGGTTTGTGGCTGGGACCGGGCGTCGGCCTTCTTTGCGAGCTGCCCCGGCGCCCTATCGATCATGCTCATCCTGGCCGAACGGGAGCGGGCAAACGTTCCGCAGGTGACGATCGTGCAGTGCATTCGCGTGTTCTTCCTCGTGCTCGTGCTGCCGCTGGTCATCGCGGGGGTGAGCGAGGGAGAGGCCGGCATGGCGCTGCCCAACGAGGCGCAGGCGGGTGTCGTGGATGTGATCGTGATGCTGGCGGCAGGCGTGCTGGGCGCCCTTGTTGCCGAAAGGTTCCGCATTCCAGCCGGTCTGGTGCTCGGACCCATACCGGCGGTCGCCATACTGGAGATCTCCGGTGTCGTGTCAGGTCAGATGCCCCAGTGGTTCCTGATACCCGCCTATGTCGTGCTCGGGCTCATCATCGGCGCGCGCTTTGCCGGCATGGGGCTTCCTGCGCTCCGGGACATGCTCGCGCTCGGCATCGGGGGCTTCATCCTGTCGCTCACCATCGCTGTCGCGGGAGCTCTCGCGGCGAGCTGGCTTTCCGGTGTCTCGCCGCTCGCCGCGCTCGTTGCCTTCGCGCCAGGAGGCCTCGAGGCCATGACCATCATGGCCTTCGCCCTCAATCTCGATCCCGCCTATGTCGGCACCCACCAGATCGCCCGCTATCTCATGCTCGCGGTGGCGTTGCCGGCGCTTATGGTGCTTCTGCGAAAGGCATGGCAAAAGGACAGAAAACCTGCCTCGGGCGAGGATTGATCCGTCCCTTGCGAGACGATAGCTTCACCGGTCACGAGCGGGGATTCTTTCAGCATGAACATGCTTGGCGCGAAAGCGCCCGACTATCTCAATCCGGGCGTGCCCGGCGGCTTGCCGCTGGTGGATGTGCCGCTGGTGGTGGCGACGGACGAAGCTCTCAAAGGTTATGGAAGGCTCACCGAGAGCCGGGATCATCCGGTCGAGATCGTGCGCTGGCCAGCCCCGGGCTGGCGGCCGGTCGATCCCGACACGGGCGATGAGGCCGGCACGACGGAAGGCATCTTCGAGTGCGAATGGAAGGGCGATGTGCTCTACGGCCGCAACGACGCCGTCGGGGGGCACTACGTCCTCGGCTGGTCGAAGGATCCGGCGGTCGCCTCGCCCGAGGGCGGCGAAAGCGAGCAGAGCCAGGTGCTTCTGTGGCACGCCAACTACCATCCGGACGGCGGGCAGCTCTTCTTCCCGCTCGAGCGCCGGCTGTTCGTCGTCCCGCTCGCGCTCCCGGGCGACGACGTGAAGCCTGAAAACTTCGTGGCCTTCTGGCTCGACGGCTCGAAGGGCCTCTACATCCATCCGAGTATCTGGCACGAGGGCATCTTCCCGCCCGCCCGCGGCCGGTTCTTCGACAAGCAGGGCAGGGTGCATGCGCGCGTGTCGGTCGATTTCGCGCGTGAGTTCGGCTGTCTTCTCAGGGTTCCTTTGGCACGCACATGAAGATCACACGCATTCTCGCCTGGCAGGTCGACCTCCCGATCAAGGAGGGCCGCTATGCCTGGTCCAACGACAACGCCGTCGAGCTCTTCGACTCCACCGTCGTGGCGGTAGAGACCGACGCCGGGATCACCGGCTACGGCGAATGCTGCCCGCTGGGCGCTTCCTACCTGCCTGCCTATGCGGCGGGCGTGCGCGCGGGGCTCAAGGAGATTGCGCCCAAGCTCATCGGGCTCGACCCGACCAATCTCGGTGTCCTCAACCGGCGCATGGATGCGGTGCTCAGGGGGCACGCCTACGTCAAGGCGCCGCTCGATGTCGCCTGCTGGGACATTCTCGGCAAGGTCTCCGGGCTTCCGGCCTATGTCCTGCTCGGCGGATCGGAGCAGGCGCAGGTGCCGCTCTACCGCGCCATCTCGCAGGAAGACCCGAAGGCCATGGCGAGGAAGATCGGCCGCTACCGGCGCGAGGGCTACCGCAAGTTCCAGCTCAAGGTCGGGGGCGATGCCGACACCGACATCGAGCGCATCCGCGCCTGCAGCGACGTGCTGAAGCCGGGCGATGTGCTGGACGCCGACGCCAACACCGGCTGGACAATGCACGAGGCGGCGCGCGTCGTGAACGCCGTGCATGACATCGACGTCTATATCGAGCAGCCCTGCCGCACCTACGAGGAGTGCCTCGCCGTGCGCCAGCGCACGAGCCTGCCCTTCATCCTGGACGAGAACATTGACGGGCTGGAGATGCTGACGCGCGCCAATGCCGACGGGGCCATGGACGCGATCAATCTCAAGATCTCCAAGGTCGGCGGGCTCACCAAAGCCCGCCTCATGCGCGACTTCTGCGTGGCCAAGGGGCTTGCCATGATCATCGAGGACACCTGGGGCGGCGACATCGTGACGGCCACCATCGCCCATCTTGCCCGTTCGACGCCGGCTGAGTTCCTCTTCGCCGCGACCGACTTCAACAGCTACGGCACCAAGGACATCGCCGAGGGCGCGCCGAAGCGGCAGGGCGGCCTCATGACCGCGCCGGAGCGTCCGGGCCTCGGCTTCGAGCCGCTGATGCACGTGCTCGGCAAGCCGGTGCTGAGCGTGGGCTGATTGGAGGGGCGGCACCCGCCGCCCGAAGAAGCAGGTGCGCGAGGGCGCGCGCCCTCCGAGATCTTCAGGAGGATCATTTGCAGGCGCAACGCGTGATCACGGTCGTCGGGGCCCATGCCGAAGGCGAGGTCGGCCGCGTCGTCACGGGAGGCGTCCTGCCGCCGCCAGGCGACACGATCCTCGCCCAGCAGCAATGGCTCGAGAAGCACGGCGACGACTTCCGGAAGTTCCTGCTCTACGAGCCGAGGGGCGGCGCCTTCACGCATGCGAACCTGGTGCTGCCCGCGAAGCATCCGGACGCGCAGGCCGGCTTCATCATCATGGAGCCCGCCAACTACGTGCCGATGTCGGGCTCGAACTGCATCTGCACGGCGACGGTCCTCCTTGAGACCGGCATGATCCCGATGCGGGAGCCCGTGACGCGCTTCACGCTCGAGGCGCCGGGCGGGCTCGTTCCGGTGGTGGCGGAGTGCGAGGGCGGGCGGGTGAAGCGCGTCAAGCTCACCAACGTGCCGTGCTTCGCCTCGCATCTCGATGCAACCATAGACGTGCCGGGCGTCGGCAGGCTGACGGTCGACGTCGCCTATGGCGGCGCCTTCTTCCTCATGGTGGACGCGCGCCAGTTCGGCTTCCGGATCGTGGCGGAGGAAGCGCGGAAGATGGTCGAACTCGGCGAGGCCATCAAGGAGGCGGCGAACGCGCAGCTCAAGGTGCGCCACCCCGAGAACCCCGCCGTCAACGAGATCGTCTTCACCGAGTTCACGCTGCCGATCGAGCAAATCGACGGCGAGCCGCACGGCCGCAACACGGTCGTCATCTCGCCCGGCAAGCTCGACCGCAGCCCGTGCGGCACCGGCACCTGCGCGCGGATGGCGGCGATGCATGCCAAGGGCGAACTCGGCGTGGGGCAGGGCTTCGCCAGCCGCTCGGTCATCTCGTCCCGCTTCAACGGGCTGATCGAGGCCGAGACGACGCTCGCGGACGGCACGAAGGCGATCCTGCCCTCGATCGCGGGGCGGGCCTGGATCACCGGCTACCACAACTACGTCCTCGATCCGGAGGACCCCTATCCGACCGGCTACACGCTCACCGACACCTGGTACCGGGCGATGGAGTGAGCGGTCAGCGCAGCGACGCCCACAGAAACATGCAGATCGCGAGCGCGCCGAGCGCTGTGCGGCTGGCGTGCAGGCTGGCCCAGCGGTCGATCAGCGCTCGGACGTCCGGGCCGACGGTTTCGGCATTCGAGCCCATGAGCCGATTGTTCAAGGGCACGATGATGAGCAGCGCATAGGGCCAGTTCGCCAACAGTGTTACGGCCCCGAACAGCCAGAGCCAGTCACTGCCTCTCCACCACGCCAAGAGGCCCATGAGGAAGCCGATGATCGCGAGCGGCGCCTGCATCGCGTAGCTGCGCTTGTAGGAGGCCTCCGTGCGTCAGCAGCGCGCGATCATCGGCTTGCAGCCGGGACGGTTGCTCGGCAAACCCGACATAGAACGCCGCGCCGGTGAAGAGCGCCGAGACGATCATCGCTAGCTGGTCCGCGAGCATCAGCTATCTCGATCTGCCTTATGTTCGGAGCCCTTACACTACTTGCGTTTAAACCATTTGCTTGGTTCTTTTCCGCAAACGAATTCCACTATTACGCCATTGTCTGTTAATGCGGAAAGGAAATCTATCCAATCAGAGTCAGTTGCATTTACTACGGTAGCGTTACCTTTTCTTGAGAGAGCAACAAACTTCATATCATTGGGATCAAACTTAACCAATCGTGCGTCTTGGGGAAAGTCTTTGAAGTTACCTTTTGCATCTTTCTGCAAAGTGTAGCGTTTCACTTTACTGGAATAGTCCGTTAGTGCAGTGTAAAAAAAAACGATCCCCTACGCCGGGCTGACCTCTAGCAAGACAATATTTTGCATACTCGTCCAATATCTCGCCATTATCATCCAGTAAAATTGTTCCCCTTTTTAAAATTATGCTAAGGCACTCTATCGCAGCCAGCCGGCATTCGTCACAAGCATTGGTTTGCCGACCGTTCGCGACGACAAGTACATTGGTGTCGATCACGCGTTTCATTAGGCGGATTTGCGGCCGCGTTTGATTCTTGCTTTTTCGGCCGCGTATGTTTCACTAAAAGCATCGCCCATAAATTTTTTTGGCCAATTTGTGATGTTCCCTAAAAGATCCAGGTCCAATTCTTTTGCTGAACTCGATGATCTTTCATACTCGCAAAAATACATTCTTACATCTCCAGAATCGATTTTTCCTTCAGCTATTCTCCTCTGTAGTCTAAGCAGAAAATGCTCAGAATGACTTTCTAAGATAATCTGAACATTTCTATGAACGGCAGCATTGATAATAACATCCGCCAGATTTGCTTGCGCTAGCGGATGCAAATGAATCTCTGGTTGCTCAAGTATCACTGTGGAGTTTGACGGAACATACTGAAGAAGAGTAATTACAGGCAACACTTGAGACACGCCAAAACCTACATCCGTAAGAAGAGCTTCTGAACCATTCTCTCTTACTTGAACTTTGGCTTGCCACCTGTTTGAGCCTTTTGCAATTTCTTCCACCTTAAATGACCAAATTAAACCCATCTCAGCTAGCCAATAAGCGATCATCTCTTGAAAAGGCATCAGATGAGCTTTTTTTCTTATATTTCTCCTTTCCTCTGCAATAGTTGCAGCTAGAATAGCATCGATAGCTTTTTCACCGCGAATGCCTACGTCCCGAGGACGAGTGCGAGCCCACAGATAGTCTCTCTGAGGGAACTCTCTTAGGGGACCTAGATAAAAGATTGCGTCTATCTGTTCTTCGTACGCAGCCTCTAGGTCAGCGAGGAACGACGCGTTTTGAAAGTACGTACGCGCTTGATCTGGGTAAGCATATGATTTTATAGGGCCGGGAAGTTGCCAGGGTCGACCACGGGTTCGCTTAAATCTAAATCCCCCGCCTCGAGAAGAAAGAACAAAATTTCGCTCTCTCATCCCCTTAGTTGTTAATGAAACTGACAGCACGCCAGCATCGTATCTCAGATGTGTAGACGTTATATTTTGACCTCTCGCGGTAACCCCAGAAGAGGTATTTATGTTTCTGGCCTTTGCTAGAGTAGATGTTCTTTTTTTGCTGGGGTCTGTAATAGATAGTTCCTTGCCTGTCGAGTAGTCAATTGTCCAAACCAAATTCCTCTTCTCATCGTGTTTGAATATCACATCTTTGTATGCGCCAAGTGTTGCGTATGGCCCATTTAAATCTAAGGCTATAGATCTGTCTGTTGCTTCTTTTGTTTGCTTTAGTAGGAGTAAAAATTGAATGATGCTTGATTTCCCGGACGAATTAACCCCAAACAAACCTGTTATCTTACCGAATTTTATGTCGGCAGATCTCCAAGTTTTGAAATTTTCGAAATTGAGTTGCGTTAGCATCCTGGCGACTCGATTTAGACTAATATGTCACTCTCTTTCCCGCGCCGCCAGTGTGCGGAGCCGCAGCGCGTTGAGGCGGATGAAGCCTTCCGCGTCCTTCTGGTCGTAGGCGCCGCGGTCGTCCTCGAAGGTCACGAGCGCATCCGAATAGAGCGACTTCGTCGACCTGCGGCCCGTCACGATGACATTGCCCTTGTAGAGCTTGAGCCGCACGGTCCCCTCGACGTTCTCCTGGCTCTGGTCGACCATGGCCTGCAGCATCTTCCGCTCGGGCGAGAACCAGAAGCCGTAATAGACGAGCTCCGCGTAGCGCGGCATGAAGGAATCCTTCAGATGCGCGGCCTCGCGGTCGAGCGTCAGGCTCTCGACGGCCCGGTGCGCGGCATGCAGGATCGTGCCGCCCGGCGTTTCGTAGATGCCGCGCGACTTCATGCCGACGAAGCGGTTCTCGACCAGGTCGATGCGGCCGATGCCATTGTCGTGGCCGAGCTTGTTCAAGGCCGTCAGCATCTCCGCCGGCGACAGCTTTCTGCCGTCGAGCGCCACGGGATCGCCCTTGAAAAACTCGAGCTCGACGACGGTCGCCTTGTCGGGAGCCTCCTCGGGGGAAATGGTGCGCTGGAATACGAAGGCCGGCGGTTCGGTCCACGGGTCCTCGAGGATCTTTCCCTCCGAGGAGGAGTGCAGCAGGTTCGCGTCCACGGAGAAGGGAGCTTCGCCGCGCTTGTCCTTGGTCACCTGGATCTGGTGCTTCTCGGCGAAGTCGATGAGATCGGTGCGCGACTTGAACTTCCACTCGCGCCAGGGCGCGACGATGCGGATGTCCGGGTTGAGCGCATAGGCCGTGAGCTCGAAGCGCACCTGGTCGTTGCCCTTGCCGGTCGCTCCATGGGCGATGGCGTCGGCGCCCGTCTCCCTCGCGATCTCGATCAGGCGCTTGGCGATGAGCGGACGCGCGATTGAGGTGCCGAGCAGGTAGATGCCTTCGTAAAGGGCGTTGGCGCGGAACATGGGGAAGACGAAGTCGCGGACGAACTCCTCCCGCAGGTCCTCGATGTAGATCTCCTTGATTCCCAGCCTCTCGGCCTTGCGGCGCGCCGGCTCCAGCTCCTCCCCCTGGCCGAGATCGGCGGTGAAGGTCACGACCTCGCAGGAATAGGTTTCCTGCAGCCATTTCAGGATGATGGAGGTGTCGAGCCCGCCCGAATAGGCGAGCACGACCTTCTTCACAGTCGCCATGACATTCCCGCTCTTGAAGGATTGCGTTTCGCGCGCGCACTATAGTTTCCGGCCTGCCCGCGGCAAGAGGAGGTTGCGAGGTGCCGGTGCTCGACTTCTGGCTCGAATTCGCCTCGACCTACAGCTATCTCGCAGCCATGCGCGTCGACGGCGTGGCGCGCAAGGCGGGCGTGGAGGTCAACTGGCGGCCGTTCCTGCTCGGAGCCATCTTCAAGAAGCAGGGCTGGGAGACCTCGCCCTTCAACATCTTCGAGGACAAGGGCCGGCACATGTGGCGCGACCTCGAGCGGCAGACGGAAGCGCAGGGACTGGCCTTCAGGCGCCCGGACCCTTTCCCGCAGCCGAGCCTGCTGCCGGCGCGGCTGGCGCTCACAGCCTCCATCGCGCCGGTGAAGCCCTCGTTCTGCCGCGCCGTGTTCGCCATGGAGTTCGGCGAGGGGCGGCCGATCGGAGAGGCCGAGACCATGTCGGACATTCTCCGTCTCCTCGATGTCGATCCTGACCAGGCGCTCCGCGAGGCGCAGAGCGAAGGCGTCAAGCAAAAGCTCCGGGAGCAGACGGACGAGGCGCAGCGCCGCTCCGTATTCGGCGCACCGACATTCCTGACCCAGGACGGCGAGCTCTTCTGGGGCAACGACCGGCTCGAGAGCGCCGTCGCCTGGGCCGCGCGACAAGGAAGCAACTGACCCACCGCTGTCAGTTGCGATCAGGGATGATCGCATCGGCGGGTTCGACTTTGTCGAACCCGCCGATAACAACACGGCTGCTGTGGATCCGTGCTCTCCGCCCTCATGGAAGGCCTTATGACTATGACGATTTCTCCATTTCTTGCTGCTCTTGGATCCGTAGGTCCTCCAGCCGACCGGGCGAAAGACATGGATCTCTATGGATGGCTCATCGGAAGCTGGGAGATGGACACGGTTCGCCACCTCGATGACGGCGCGATCCAGAAATCGACTGGAGAAATCCATTTCGGCTGGGTGCTTGAAGGCCGCGCGATTCAGGATATCTGGATCAGGCCCAGGCGCCCTGCGCCGTCCACCATGTATGGCACGACCTTGCGCGTCTTCGATCCTGGGATCGGTGGCTGGCACATCATCTGGAGCGACCCGCTCAATCAGGATTACTCGCGCCAGATCGGGCGGGCCGAGGGTAGGGACATTGTCCAGATCGGCGATGACGCGCGCGGTCTGAAAACTCGATGGCGTTTCACCGAGATCACTGCCGACAGCTTTCACTGGATCGGCGAGGAAAGATCTTCCGAAAGCGATCCCTGGCGGACCACATACGAACATTTTGCCCGCCGAACAAATCCCTGAAGGGGACCGCAAGGATGGCGAGTCCGGCGCCGTCAGTTTCGGTTGGCCGTGCCCATCAAAGGAGGAATGTCATGATCATCCGCATCTGGCACGGCTGGACGACGCCCCAGAACGCCGACACCTACGAGCATCTGCTGAAATCGGAGATCTTCCCCGGCATCGCGGCCAAAGGTGTCGCGGGCTATCGCGGCATCGAGCTCCTGCGCCGACCCGACGGCGAGGAGGTGGAGTTTGTGACCGTCATGCGGTTCGACTCGCTCGACGACATCCGGGCGTTCGCCGGGGAGGACTACGAGACGGCCTATGTGCCGGCGGCGGCGCGCAAGGTTCTGAAGCGCTTCGACCCCACGTCGCGGCACTACGAGGTGCGGGAATCGCGGAGATACTGATCGACCGCTAGCTTCGTCATGCCAGCGAAGGCTGGCATCTCATGAAGCGCTGCGGCTCGCGGGAGATTCACCATTGGACCCCAGCTTTCGCTGGGGTGACGAATAGATGTCCACGAAGGCCCGGACAAGCCGCTTCGCGACTTCCGGGGTGACAGATCAGGCTTGGGACGCAGCCCATGGGTCGTAGGTTCCGAACGACCAGACGTAGCCCTCGGGGTCGCGCGCGGTATAGTCGCGCCCGCCATAGTCCTGATCGCGCGGCTCCAGGACGATCTCGGCGCCCTCGGCCTTTGCGCGGGCATGGTGGGCATCGACATCGCGCACCACGACGTAGATGGCGCTCGTGGGCTTTCCGGCCTCTCGCGGCGTGCTCACAAGCCGGCTGAACTCGGTCTCCGCCGAGCCCAGCATGATCATGCCACTACCCGAAGTCAGCTCGGCATGCGCGATGGACCCGTCCGGCCCCTCGTAAACCGCTTTCACCGTGAAGCCGAAGGCCTTGCAAAGCCAGTCGATTGCGGCCTTGCCGTCCTGATAGCGCAGGGTCGGTATCACACTCGCGCCGGACATCTGCTTTCTCCCGAGAGATGATCTCCGAATAGGCGGCAGCAATGTGAGGATTTGGTGTCGCCTGCCAAAGGCGCGCTTCAGGAACGTTGTCCTCCGCCGCGCGTTGATATGAGGGTTGGCGAACACAAAGGACATTCACCATGGCGAACGAACCACGCGGCGGCAGCGGCAACTTCTCGCAGGATCGCGACAAAGCCTCCGAGGCCGGCAAGAAGGCTGGCCAAATGGGTCAGGGCGGTCAGCAGCAGCAGGGCGGCCAGAACCAGGACCGTCAGCAGCAGCAGGAGAACCGGCAGCCCGGTCAGCAGGGATCCGGCAATTTCTCGAAGGATCATGAGCGCCCTTCCGATCCCAACAAAAAGGCCTAAAGCCGCTAGATCTGATACTTTATCCCGTGCAGGAGAAAGCCCCGGCCGAAAGGCCGGGGCTTTCCGTCATTCCAGAGCTGCCGCCGCTGGGCCGGCCGCCTGAGGCGCCTTGCGGTACCGCAAGAGGAAGATGAGCGGCAGCGCCGCCAGCGTCACCCACATCATGAACAGGAAGTCATTGATATAGGCGATGAGGCTCGCCTGGATCGTCACCTGCTGGTTGAGCTGCGACAGCGCCGCAGGGTCCCCCGCCATGACCTGCTGCGACAGGCCCTCAGTGAAGGGCGTGATATGCTGCACGAGCTCGGCGTGGTTGATCTGGGTGTTCTGCGACAGGAGCGTCGCGACGATGGAGATGCCGACAGCCGAGCCGACGTTCCTGACCAGGCTGAAGAGGGCAGTCGCATCGGTGCGGTATTGCACCGGCAGGGTCGAGAACGCCACCGTGCTCAGCGGCACGAAGACCATGCCGAGGCCGAGGCCCTGAATGACGCCCGAAGTGATAAGGGGCCAATAGTCCATCTGCGGCGTGAAGCCGGTCATGTCCCACAGCGACCACGCGGTAAGGATGATGCCGAGCGCCACCATGGTGCGCGGGTCGATTTTTCCCATGAGGCGGCCGACCAGGATCATCGAGATCATGGTGCCGATGCCGCGCGGGGCGAGAACGAGGCCTGTCGTCACGACCGGATAGCCGTAGATGCTCTGGAGCATGGGTGGCAACAGCGCCGTCGTGGCAAGAAGCACGATGCCGACGACGAAGATGAAGACGAGGCCGGTCGCGAAGTTGCGGTCCTTGAAGATCCTGGCGTCGATGAAGCTGTTCCTGGCGGTCAAGGTGTGAACGAGGAATACCCAGAACCCCGTGACCGCGAGGCAGGCTTCGATCCAGATCTCCGGCGAGCCGAACCAGTCCTTCTGCTCGCCCCGGTCAAGCATCATCTGGAGGGCGCCGAGGCCGAGGCTCAGCATGGCGAAGCCGAAGAAGTCGAAGCGGCGCCGGTTCACCCCTGCCTGGGGCATGAAGGCCAGGATGCCGAGAAAGGCGAGGATGCCGACCGGCAGGTTGACGAAGAACACCCAGCGCCAGTCGAAGGTTTCCGTGAGCCAGCCGCCGAGCGTCGGGCCGGCGATGGGGCCCACCATGATGCCGGCGCCCCAGAGCGCCATGGCCTGCCCGTGCTTCTCCTTGGGATTGATGTTGAGGAGCGTCGTCTGGGAAAGTGGCACGAGCGCTGCGCCGAACAGGCCCTGAAGCACGCGGTAGAGCACCATCTGCTCGAGGCTGGTCGCTAGGCCGCACATCATTGAGGTCACGGTGAAGCCCGCGACACAGATGAGAAACAGCCGCTTCAGGCCGAAATAGCTGGAGAACCATCCTGTGATGGGAGTGGCGATGGCGGCCGCCACGATATAGGAGGTCAGCACCCAGGTGATCGTGTCCTGCGCCGCCGAGAGGCTGCCCTGCATATGGGGCAGGGCCACATTGGCGATGGTGGTGTCGAGCACCTGCATTATCGTCGCGAGCATGATCGAGACGGTAATGAGGCCCCGGTGCTTCACCTCATGCGGGTCGACCCCGGCCGCGGCAGCACTCATTGGCTGGTTGTCTGCGCCGTCCCCGCCTCATTATCGGCAGCGGCCGCAGAGCCTCCCACGAGCCATGTGAGCACGCCCGGCATCGGATGGCGGTGCTGGGTGTCGACCTCGACGTCGGCGCTTAGGCCGGCGCGCAAGGGCGTGTCGCCGGGATTCTCGAAGCGCAGCCGCACGGGCACCCGCTGCACGACCTTGACCCAGTTGCCGGTGGCGTTCTGCGCCGGCAGCAGCGAGAACTCCGATCCCGTGCCGGCGCCGATGCTTTCCACATGCGCCTCGATCGCCTGGTCGGGGTAGGTGTCGAGCGTGATCGTCGCCTTCTGGCCGGCACGCATGTAGGTGAGGTCGGTTTCCTTGAAGTTGGCCTCGACCCAGGCGTCGCCGGTCTTCACGATGCTGAGCACTGCGGTCGGCATCATGGTGGGCGTCGTGATGTACTTGCCGACCTGAAGGGCGTCCGATTGCGAGACGATGCCGCTCGCCGGCGCGTGGACGTCGGTGCGGGCGAGGTCGAGCGCGGCCTGGGCCTGCTTTGCCAGCGCGGCCTTCACCGTCGGATGGTCGTCGGTCGCGATGTCGGGATTGCCGTCCAGGGCGGCACGCGCGCTCTCCACCTGCTGGCGCGCCTGCGCAAGCGCCTGCTGGGCGGCCTGCAGGTCGTTCTGCGCCTGATCGAAGGTGGCGCGGGAGGCGACGCCCGTCTTCAGGAGCTCCTGCTGGCGGTTGAAGCTCGTCTGCTTGAAGGTGAGGTTGTCCTGATCGAGCTTCACCGCCTCCACGGCCTGCTGGTAGGCAGCCCGCAGCTTCTCGATCTCGAGCCTCGCCGTTCCGACGGCGGCGTCGGCTTGCGCCAGCGCGATGCGATAGGGTTCAGGGTCAATGCGGAACAGAAGATCGCCGGCCTTGACGTGCTGGTTCTCCGCCACGTTCACGTCGACGACCCGGCCGCCGACGTCCGCCGTGACGCTGACCTTGTCCTGCTGCACATAGGCGTCGTCGGTCGAGACGTAGCGGCCGCCGAAGACCCAGTAGTATCCGCCGCCCACCAGGATGAGCAGCGGCACGGCGAGCATGAGGGCATAGCGCCGCGAGAAGCGCTTCTTCCGCACCGTGGAAGGCGTCCCCTCAGTGGCGGCTGCGGTTTTCACCTCGAATTCCTTGGAAGCGGGTTCGGCGGTCATGATGCGAGCCTCTCGTCGTTCGCGCCGTCCTCCGTCCGCGTGGAGAGATTGCCGCGCATGGCGAGGAGCGTTTCGACGAGCTTCTCGACGTCGCCCTGCGGTATTCCGGTAAGCACCTCTTCGAGGACCACCGCACCGAGAGCGCGGATCTTGCCCAGAAGCTCCTTGCCCGGCTCGGTCAGGAACAGCTGGTAGGCGCGGCGATCGGAGGGGTCCTGCCGGCGTTCCACCAGCCCTGAGGCCTGCATGCGGTCGAGATGCCGGCTGAGGGTGATGGGCTCGATTTCCATAAAGTCGGCGAGGCTCGCTTGGTTCGTGCCCTCGTTGCGACCGACGTAGGCCAGGACCTGCCACTGGGCGCGAGTCAGACCCAGCGTCTGGGCGCGCTGATCGAACTTGCGGCGGAGCAGGCGCGCCACGTCGTTCACGAGGAACGCGATCTGCTTGGGAAGGGGCATGTTCTCCATGCCCGCTACATAATAAGCATGCTTATTATAAGCAATGGTGCTTATGTTGCGCTGCACGCTCAAGGGCCATGCGTCGCCGGCATGCGCGACGCGACGTCAACGTCGCGGAGGGCCTTCTAGGATCAGTTCTTGCGGTCGACGATGAAGCGGGCAGCTTCCTTGAGCACGTCGGCGCGCGCCCCGAACCTGTCGAGCGCACCGCACGCTTCCGCCACAAGCGAGCGGGCGCGGCTCTTGGCGCCCTCAAGGCCGTAGAGATCGATGAACGTCGCCTTGCCGGCCGCGCTGTCCTTCTGCGTGGCCTTGCCGAGGGTCTCAGGGGTCGATTCCACATCCAGAATATCGTCGGCGATCTGGAAGGCGAGGCCGACCGCATCGGCGTAGGTCCGCAAGGCCTTGCGGACCTCCCCGTCGGCCTCGGCCAGAATGGCGCCCGCTTCGCAGGAATAACGGAAGAGGGCGCCGGTCTTCAGGCTCTGGAGCAGGATGATCTGGTCGAGGTCGCGCGTGGCTTTCTCTTCCGCCTCGAGATCGAGCATCTGGCCTCCGACCATGCCGGCGTGCCCGGCGGCCCTGGCGAGTTCCAGCACGAGCTCGATCCGAACCTTGGGGTTGGAGTGCGTTTCGGGCTCGCCCAGGATCTCGAAGGCGAAGGTCAGGAGCCCGTCGCCGGCAAGGATCGCGGTCGCCTCGTCGAAGGCCTTGTGACAGGTGGGTTTTCCGCGCCTGAGGTCGTCGTCGTCCATGGCCGGCAGGTCGTCGTGGACGAGGGAATAGCAGTGCACGCATTCGAGCGCGCAGCCGGTCCTGAGCGCTCCATGCGCGTCGGCGCCGAGGAGCCGGGCTGTCTCGGTCACGAAGAAGGGCCTCAGCCGTTTGCCCTGAGCCAGCGCCGAATAGCGCATGGCCTCCACCACGCGGCGGGCCTTGGCGGTTTCGAGCGGCAGAAGCCGGTCGAGCATGCTATCGATTTCGGAGGCAACGGTTTTCAGAGAAGTTTCGAACGTCATTCAGCGGGGGTCCGGATGGAGGAGGAAAGTTGTCATAGAACCCCGGCCCGGCAACTGCAACGGTCGGTCCCCGGATGGTTTTAGGCCGCTGGAGCCGGCGGGGGAGCGCCCGGATCTGGCTGAGGCGGGCTGGCTGGACCCTTGTTGCGCTCGCCGCCTTGCCGTTCCTGCTCGCGCTCATCTACCGCTTCGTGCCGCCGCCGGTCTCGGCGCTCATGCTGCTGCGGGCGGCGGGCGGCGCCGGGATCGACTATCGCTGGGCTCCGTTCGAGAACATCTCCGCCGAGCTTCCAAAGGCTGTGGTGGCAGCGGAGGACGCCGGCCTCTGCAGTCACGGCGGCGTGGAATGGGGCGTGCTGCAGGACGTGGTGCAGGAGGCGGTCGACGGAGAGAAGCAGCCGTCGCGCGGCGGTTCCACCATTCCCATGCAGGTCGCCAAGAATCTGTTCCTGTGGCCGTCGCGATCCTACGTGCGCAAGGGTCTCGAGCTGCCGCTTGCGATCTGGATCGATCTCGTCTGGCCGAAGCGGCGGGTGGTGGAGGTCTACCTCAACATCGCCGAATGGGCGCCGGGCATCTATGGCGCGGAGGCCGCCTCCCAGCACCACTTCAAGAAGCCCGCATCGAAGCTCACGAGACGAGAAGCCTCACTCCTGGCGGCGGCGCTTCCAAACCCCCTGGCGCGGCAGCCCGGCAAGCCGGGCAGGGGGCTCTCGCGCTACGCCCGGCGCATCGCCGCGCGCGTGCCCTCGACGGAGCCGCTGCTCGGCTGCCTCGGGCTGTGAGGGCCGGAACTACCGTTCGGTGAGCTTCAGCTCAATGCGGCGGTTGCGGGCTTTGGCCTCGTCGCTGTCGCCGGCATCGAGCGGCTGGAACTCGCCGAAGCCGGCCGCCACCAGATGCGTGGGCGATATGCCCCGCGCGACCAGCACCTTCACCACCGATATGGCGCGGGCGCTCGACAGCTCCCAGTTCGATTGGAACGAAGAGGTGCGGATCGGGTCGATGTCCGTGTGCCCGTCGACCCGCAGCACCCAGGCGATGTCCGTCGGGATCTCCTTCTCGAGCTCCTTGAGCGCGGAGGCGAGCTTGTCGATCTGGTCGAGGCCGGACGGATTGATGTCGGCGCTTCCCTTCGGGAACAGCACCTCGGCCTGGAAGACGAAGCGGTCGCCCACGACTCGGATATCGGAGCGCTGGGCCAGGATGCGCCTGAGCCGCCCGAAGAACTCCGAGCGGAACCGCGCCAGCTCCTGCACGCGCTGGGCGAGCGCAGTGTTGAGCCGTCGACCAAGATCGGCGATCTGCACCTTGGAATCCCGGTCGCGGGATTCGGCGGCTTCAAGCGCTTCCGAGACGATGGCGATCTGGCGACGGAGCGCGGCGATCTGCTGGTTCAGAAGCTCGACCCTGGCGAGCGCCTCCGCCGTCACCTGCTGCTGCTTGGAAAGCTCTCCCTGAAGCGTCGAGACCTGCGAGCCCTCGCTTGCTCCCTTGGCATCCATAGAGTTGATGAGACCCTGAAGCCGCGTCTGCTCGCCGCGCGCCGCCTTCAGGTCATCGGTCAGCGCCGCCAGCGTGGTCTCGAGCTCGGCTTTCCCCGTGCGCTCGAGCGCCAGCATGTCGGTGAGCTCCGCGATCTGGTTGCGGAGCGCTGACAGCACCGTGTCCTGTCCGGATATCTCGCGCGACAGCAGGAACTGGGCGATCATGAACACGGAGAGAAGGAAGGTGATGACGAGCAGAAGCTGCGCCATCGCGTCCACGAAGCCAGGCCAATAATAGGTGTTGCCGCCGCCCCGATCGCGGCGCGTGCCAAGTGCGCCGGCCACGCGCTACTCCTCCGTCCGGCGCGCCGGGCGGATGACCGAGCGCAGCTTGTTGGAGGGTTGCGCGGCCGGCTGCGGGGAGGGCGGCGAGATGGCCTCCTGGGCCGTGCTGAGCTTGGCCCGGACGAGCAGCCGGCGAAGCTCGGCCTGCTGCTCCGATTGCGACTGCGCCCACTGGCGCACGATCTTCTGCTCCTCGCGCATCTGCTGCACGAGCCCGTGGACGGCATCGGCGAGGCGCTCGATGGGCTGGTTCTCGCCCGCTTCCTGCTGCCCACCGGCATATTGAGGCTCCGACAGAGCCTCCTCGAGGGTCTGATTGATGCGCTCGATCCCGTTCTGGAGCTGGCCGAGGTCGAGCCGCAGATACTGCGGAACGTTCATCTGCGCGGCGTCGGCGCCGCGGATGTCGGTGATCGAGGACAGCCAGTCCTCGAGGTTGTTGTAGAAGCGGTTCTGGGCCTGGCTCGCCTGCAGATCGAGGAAGCCCAGGACCAGCGAGCCCGCAAGGCCGAAGAGCGAGGACGAGAAGGACGTGCCCATGCCGGCGAGCGGCGCGGCGAGGCCTGCCTTCAGCTCCTCGAACAGGGTCGAGGATTCGGACGAGCGCACATCCAGCGCGTTGATGGCGTTGCTCACCGACTGCACCGTGTCGAGCAGGCCCCAGAAGGTGCCGAGCAGGCCGAGGAAGATGAGGAGACCGATCAGGTAGCGCGAGATGTCGCGGGCCTCATCGAGCCTCGAGGCGAGCGAATCGAGGAGCGAGCGCATCGACAGGGGCGACAGCACCGTGGCGCCCTGGCGGTTGCGCAGCAGCGTCGCCATCGGAGCCAGCAGATGGGGCGTGTAGGGCACTTCCAGACCCGGATCGGCGATGCGGAAATTGTTGACCCAGTTCACCTCCGGAAAGAGCCTGAGCACCATCCTGAAGGCGTAGATCATCCCCAGCACCAAGGTGAAGATGATCAGCCCGTTGAGGCCCGGATTGGCCATGAAGGAAGAGCGGATCTGGGGGTAGAGCACGGCGGCCACGATCGCCACCAGGTTGATGAACACCATCATCCGGATGAGTTAGTCCCTGGGCTAATCTAGCACGGTATGGTCTTGGGGCTGTGCCATATTGCCTACGGTCCTCGAA
>JBFXDI010000032.1:0-33514 GCA_050181295.1 Parvibaculaceae bacterium
AGCGCCGTCATGATCGCTCCGCCGGTGCGGAAGGTGATGTAGCGCAGGACATTGAGCGCGGACTCCTGATCCGCGACCGCCACCGACAAGTGATAAAGCATTCCCCTGTTCCCAAGTCCCCCGCGGATCCCCGCGTCAGTGCTTTCCGTACCGTTCCCGGATCGCGTCCACGAGCGGCCCCATGCGGCTGCCGAGCGATCCCTTCACCATCACGACGTCGCCCTTGCGGAGCGCCGCCAGCAACGGCCCTTCGAGGTCCCCCGAAGTCTCGGCATAGGCGCCGCGCCGCTCGGCCGGCATCGCCTCCATGAGGTGGCGCATGTTCGGCCCGCAGGCGAAGACGGCATCCGTCCCCACGCTTTTCAGCACCGGGGCGAGACCCGCATGGAAGGCTTCCGCCTCGTCTCCAAGCTCCAGCATGTCGCCCAGGACCGCGATGCGGCGGCCGCCCGAGCCCGGCTCGATCTGGCCCAGGAGCGACAGGGCCGCGCGCATGGAGGTCGGATTGGCGTTGTAGCTCTCGTCGATGAGCGTGATGGAGCCGCCCCTGACCGGCAGAACCGTCCTCACACCCCGCCCCTTGGGCGGCTGGAGCCGGCTGAGCGCCAGCGCGGCGCGCGCTAGATCGGCGCCCGCGAGCTTCGCCGCCGCCAGCACGGCAAGGCTGTTCATGACGACATGGCGACCGGGCATGCCGAGCTTGTACTCGACCTTTTCGCCGAAAACCTCCGCCCGCACGCAGGAGCATTCGGCGTGGAGCTTCGTGCAGACGAGCCTCACTTCGGCGCCGGCGTTTTCGCCGAAGCCCACGATCGTGTCGATGCCTGCCGTCCGGGCCGCCTTCGCCAGGCGGTCGAAGAACTCGCTGTCGCGGTTGACGACGGCAGCGCCGCCCGCCTCCACGCCGAGGAAGATTTCCGCCTTGGCGTCGGCGATTTCGGCGAGCGAGGAGAACTGGCCGAGATGGCTTTCGGCGATGGCGGTCACGACCGCGACATGCGGGCGCGCCATGCGCACGAGCGGCGTGATCTCGCCCGCGTGGTTCATGCCGATCTCGAACACGCCGAAGGCAGCGGCGCGGGGCATGCGGGCGAGGGTGAGCGGCACGCCCCAGTGGTTGTTGTAGGAGGCGGCGGAGGCGTGCGTCGCGCCCGAAGGATCGAGCGCGAGCTTGAGAGCGTCCTTGGTCGTCGTCTTGCCGACGCTTCCCGTGACCGCGATCATGCGGCCGCCGGCCCTGGCGCGCGCGGCGACCCCCAAGCGCTCCAGCGCCTTCAGGGGATCGTCGACGACGAGCAGCGGGCCCGCCTTCCGCATCGCCTCGTCGGTTCGCGAGACGACGGCCGCCGACGCGCCGGCCCCGAGCGCCTTCGCCGCGAAGTCATGCGCGTCATGCTGCTCGCCGCGGATGGCGACGAAGAGGTCGCCCGGCTGCAGCGTGCGCGTGTCGATCGAGACGCCGCCGACGGGCACGCGAAGCTCGCCCTCCAGCCGGCCGCCGCTCGCCGCCACCAGTTCCTCAGGCGTCCAGAGCGGGGTCATCGCGTGCTCTCGCCCACGGCTTCGCGGACCGTCTCCTGGTCCGAGAAGGGCAATATCTCGCTGCCCACGATCTGGCCCGTCTCGTGGCCCTTGCCCGCCACCACCAGGACGTCGCCCGCCTCGAGATCCTCGACAGCGCGGCGGATCGCCTCGCGGCGATCACCGATCTCGATGGCGCCCGGCGCCCCTTTCAGAATCTCGGCGCGGATCGTGGCCGGCTCCTCGGAGCGGGGATTGTCGTCGGTGACGTAGACGCGGTCGGCGATGTTAGTGGCGATCTCGCCCATCTGCGGACGCTTGCCCCGGTCGCGGTCGCCGCCGCATCCGAACACCACCGCCAGACGGCCGCTCGCGTAGGGCCGGAGCGCCTCGAGCGTCTTGGAGAGCGCGTCGGGCTTGTGGGAGTAATCGACGAAGACGGGCGCGCCTTCGGCGGTTCGCGCGACAAGCTCCAGCCTGCCGGATGCGCCGACCAGCCTTTCCAGCGCGCGCATGGTCGTGGTCTCGGCACCTCCCGCCGCCAGCACGAGGCCGGCGGCGACGAGGGCGTTCGACGCCTGGAAGCCACCGACAAGCGGAAGAAGCACCTGATGTAGGCGGCCCGAGAACTCGATCGAAAGCTCCTGCCCGAACCCTTCCCGGCGGCAGGCAATGAGCTTCAGGTCGCGGCCGCGCTGGCCGACGGTCAGGACCCTCAGGCCGCGGCGCCGGGCGCGCGCCTCGACCTCCTCGGCCTCCGGCGCATCCGCATTGACGACCGCCGAACCACCCGGCGGCAAGAGCTCGTCGAAGAGCCGCATCTTGGCCTGGAAATAGTCGTCGGCGGTTGCGTGGTAGTCGAGGTGATCGCGCGACAGGTTGGTGAAGGCGCCGGCCGTGAACCGCACGGCGTCGAGCCGGAACTGGGCGAGGCCGTGGCTCGAGGCCTCGAGCGCCAGATGCGTCACACCGTCCTCGGCGAGACGCGCCAGCGCCTCGTGCAGCGTCACCGGATCGGGCGTGGTGTGCGCGAGATACTTTGCGGCGTCCGGCCCCACGACGCCCAGCGTGCCGATGCTCGCTGCGGCATGGCCTGAGGCTTCCCAGATCTGGCGCACGAAGGAGGCGACCGATGTTTTCCCGCTGGTGCCCGTCACCGCGACGACGATCTCCGGCTGGCTCGAGAAGAACTTTGCCGCCATCTGCGCCAGCCGGCGGCGCACATTGGCCTCCCGGATCACGGCGCTCGCGGCGGGCGCCTCGAAGCGCGCGGCGTCCGGCGCCAGCACCGCCGCGGCGCCCCGCGCGACAGCCTCGGGGATGAACCGCGCCCCGTCCGTCGCCGTGCCGGGCACGGCCGCGAACAGGTAGCCCGGCGCGACCTTGCGGCTGTCGTCGGTCAGCCCCGTGATCTCTATTCCCGCCCATTCCGGCGGCGCGTCCTTGCCGGCAAGGCGGGCCAGGGTCATGACCATCGTGTCAGTTCCCCTTGGCGGCGGTCCGCTGCTTGGCTTCGGCCTTGACGAGCTTTTCGCGCTCCTCCGGCGTGAGCTTGGGCTCGATGCCGAGCAGGGGTGCGATGCGGGCGATGATCTTGCCGCCCGTCGGCACCGCGTTCCAGCCGGAGGTGGCGAAGCCATAGGTGCCCTCGACGGGCTTCGGCTCGTCCAGCATCACCAGCAGCACGTAGTGGGGCGCTTCCATGGGGAAAGCGCCGATGAAGGAGGTGAGCCGCCGCTCCTTGCTGTAGCGGCCGTTCACGACCTTCTCGGCCGTGCCGGTCTTGCCGCCCACGCGATAGCCCGGCACGTCGGCCTTCTTGGCGGAACCTTCGAGAGCGTTGAGACGGAAGAGGTATCGGAGCTTCTCGCTGGTCGTGGGCTTTATGATCTGCTCGGCCATGCTCGCGGCCGTGTCCGGGTCGCGCTTCAGGAAGGTCGGCGGAATGAGCTTGCCGCCGTTCAGGAAGGCGGCGATGACCGAGACACCCTGGAGCGGCTGTACGGCAAATCCGTGGCCGAAGGAGGCGGTGATGGTATTGATCTTGGACCAGCGCCTGGGGAGCAGGGGAGCGGCCGATTCCGGCACTTCCGTGCGCAGACGGTCGAAGAGGCCGACCCGCTTCAGGAACGCGTAGTGCTGCTCCACGCCCACCGCCAGCGCCATGCGGGCGGTGCCGATGTTGGAGGAGTAGGTGAAGATTTCCGGCACGGTGAGGATGCGGCGCTGGCCGCGATAGTCGTCGATCCTCTGGCGCCCGACGATCAGGGGGAAGCGCGCGTCGAAGCGGCTGTTGAGATCGATCGTGCCGGACTCGAAGGCCATGGCGAAGGTCACGGCCTTGACCACCGAGCCCAGTTCGAACACGCCCGCGGTGATCTTGTTGAGGTGCGTCGGCTCGAGCGCGCCCTTGGGCTCGTTGGGGTTGTAGTCGGGCAGCGATGTAAGCGCGAGAACCTCGCCCGTGTGGATGTCGAGCACGAGACCGGCGCCGCCGATGGCCTTGAAATGCGGGATGGCCTCGGCAAGCTCGGCTGTGAGCGCATGCTGGATGCGCGTGTCGACAGAGAGCGTGGCGGGGAAGGCGGCGCGGCGCTCCGGATCGGCGAGGGAGGCCTTGTAGAGCGCGCCCTGGTCGTCGAGATATTTCTCAACGCCAGCGAGGCCGCGCGAATCGACGTCCACATAGCCGAGCACATGCGCGGCGAGCCGGCTCATGGGATAGACGCGCCGACGCTCCTCGCGAAAGCCGATGGCCGGCAGGCCGAGGTCGTGGACCTGCGCCCGCTGCTCGGGCGAGATCTGGCGCTTGATCCACACGAAGGCCTTGTCCTGCGTGAGCTTGCGGCGCAGGTCTCTCGGATCGAGCTCGGGGAGCGTCGCCGTCAGCATCTCCACCGCCTCGTCGACGTCGATGATCTTGCGCGGCTCGGCATAGAGCGAGGGGATGCTGATGTCGGTCGCGAGCAGGGCGCCGTTGCGGTCGACGATGTTGGGGCGCGGGATGCGGTACTGCACTTCGGGCGCCGCTTCCTCGCGCTGCATCCAGCCGTCGACGAGTGTCACCTGGCCGAGCCTTCCCGCGATGACGGCGAGGCACAGCCCGAAGCCGATGCTCAGGAGCCTGAGGCGGCCCGCGCCGGCGAGACCGGCATGCGACGGCCTGCCGAGGAGGGCGTTGATGGTCCAGCCGCTCATTGAAGGTCCCTCAGCATCTGGGCGAGCGGATCGTCGGGCGATTCCGCGGGGTTCGGGGCGGGACGCTCGGGCAGCCGCTGGGCGAGCTCCGCTTCCGAGGCGAACTGCAGCGGCTCGGTCGGGCGCATCTTCGCGTGCTCGCGCGCCAGCCGCTCGATGCGCGCGGGCTGCGCGAGGCTCGCCCATTCCGCCTGCAGCAGGCGCATCTGCTCGCGCTCGCCGGCAATCGCCCTCTCGATGCGAGCCACCTCGCGCTCGCCGCCGCGCATGCGGTGCTCGAGCGAGTAGAGCAGGAAGGCCGAAACGAGGACGCCGATGACCAGGAAGAGGTTGAACAGTCTCAGCATCAGCGTGCGGCCCGGTTCTGGACAGGGGCGTCGGTGCGCGTGGCCGCACGGAGCCTTGCGGAGCGGGCCCGCGGGTTGGCCGCGATCTCCGCCTGCGTCGGCTGCCCAGCGCCCCTGGCGAGCGCCACGAAGGTGGCGGGGGCGCTTTCGAGAGAGGGCTGATGGCGGGAGGGAAGGGCGCGTCCCGGCATGCGCTCCGCAAGAAAGCGCTTCACGATCCGATCCTCGAGCGAATGGAAGGAGACGACCACCAGCCGTCCGCCGGGCGCCAGCAGGATTTCGGCGACGGCGAGCGTGTTGGCGATCTCGTCCAGCTCGTCATTCACCTCGATGCGCAGCGCCTGGAAGGTGCGGGTGGCCGGGTGCAGCTTCTCGCCGCCCGGCATGCGTCCGATGACGCCCTCGACGAGGGAGGCCAGCTCGCAGGTGCGGGTGATGGGCCTCACCTTGCGCTCGCGTGCGATGGCGCGTGCGATGGCGCGTGCGCGCTTCTCCTCGCCATAGACGGCGATGATGCGGTGCAGTTCGGCCTCGGGCAGTTCGTTCACGAGATCGGCGGCGGTGCGGCCGTGAGCGCCCATGCGCATGTCGAGCGGCCCGTCGGTCTGGAAGGAGAAGCCGCGCTCGGGCCGGTCGAGCTGCATGGAGGAGACGCCGAGGTCGAGCACGATTCCGTCCACGGCATGGATGTCGAGCTCGGCGAGGACTTCCGCCATGTCGGAGAAGCGGCCCTCGATCAGGGTGAGGCGGTCGGCATAGCGAGCCTTGAGGGCCGCACCGCCCTCGATCGCCGTCGGATCCCGGTCGATGGCGTAGACGCGGCAGTCCGCCGCCTCGAGGATGGCCTCGGTATAGCCGCCCGCCCCGAAGGTCCCGTCGACATAGATGCCGCCGCTGGCGGGCTTCAGCGCGGCCAGAACCTCCGCCAGCATCACGGGCGTATGGCGGCTCAGCGTCTTGGGAGGGGACGTCGGCATTTTTATGCTGTGTTCAAGCTCTTCGGGCGGGCGTACGCCCGCCCACACCGGTAACGTTAACGCCCTTTAGGACATTGCGCCGGGCGTCATTAACAAAGGGTTGCGGGAGGCCCCGCGCAAGGGCTGAAACCGCCGGATTATCCGTCTCGGTAGGCCTTGGGGGTCAGGCCCACCGACTTGCGGAACTGGCGGGTGAAGGCGGCCTGGTCGGCGTAGCCGCATTCGAGCGCGATGCGGCTGATCGGCAGGTCGCCCTGGCGAAGGCGGCTGCAGGCATGCTCGATCCGCGCCCGCGTCACATACTGGCCGGCCGAGAGGCCGAAGAGGTCGCGGATGCGCCGGTCGAGCTGGAACACCGAGAGCCTGGCGCGCGCGGCTAGATCGGGCAGCCGCAGCGGGCTGTCCAGATGCTCCCGGACATAGTCGAGCGTGCCGGAGAGGGCATCGAGCTGCGGGCCGGGACCGGCGGCCGTCGGGACATCGCGCGTGATGCCGGCAAGCCCGGCGACGCGGCCGTCGCCGCCGGGGAGCGGCTCCTTCCAGGTGAGGCCCCAGCCCTCGCGGCCGCCAGGATAAAGGTGCAGCTCGAGCTGGCCGTGGATGGAGCCCCCCGCGAGCACCGCCTCGTCCTGTCGGGCAAAGGCTTCGCCTAGCGGGGCCGGGAAGACCTCGCGGGGATTGCGGCCCAGAAGGTCGGTCTTGCGCTTGAGGCCACAGCGTTCCACCAAGGTGTCGTTGACGGCAACGTAATATCCCTCACGATCCTTCAGAAAGAAGACGGTATCCGGCACCCGGTCGAAGAGCTCATCACCGAGAAAGGGCCTGGCAAGCGTCGCCGCGAACCTCTCCCTCAAGCTTCCGTCCTTCCCCATGGCGGCTGCATTTTGTGCCATTTCCCGATTCCCAGCCAGCGAATCCGGCAATACGGCAGGGTCCAAATCTGCGATAGTCCGCTGCACAGACGCGAGGGAGACGCCCCTCGCACGAGGAGGAGGAGACGCCCATGTCGAGCAACATTTTCCGGGGCTGCATGCCCGCGCTGATGACCCCCTGCAAGGCCGACCGGACGCCGGACTTCGACGCGCTGGTCTCCAAGGCCAAGGAACTCATCGCCGCCGGCATGTCGGCGGTCGTCTATTGCGGCTCCATGGGCGACTGGCCGCTCCTCACCGACGAGGAGCGGATGGAGGGTGTCGAGCGGCTCGTCAAGGCCGGCATCCCGGTCGTCGTCGGCACCGGTGCCCAGAACCCTGCGCGAGCCGCAGCCCTCGCCGCCCATGCCAAGAAGGTCGGCGCCAAGGGCCTCATGCTCATTCCGCGCGTCCTTTCCCGCGGAACCTCGCCCGCCGCGCAGCGCGCGCATTTCGCCGCAATCCTCAAGGCCGGCGTCGACCTGCCGTCGGTCATCTACAACAGCCCGTACTACGGCTTCGAGACCAAGGCCGATCTCTTCTTCGATCTCCGCTCGGAGTTCCCGCACCTCGTCGGCTTCAAGGAGTTCGGCGGCGCGAAGCCCCTGAGCTACGCGGCCGAGCACATCACCGGTCGCGATCCGGGCCTCATCCTCATGGTCGGCGTCGACACGCAGGTCTTCCACGGCTACGTCAATTGCGGCGCGGTCGGCGCCATCACCGGCATCGGCAACGTGCTGCCGAAGGAGGTGCTGCATCTCGTCGACCTCTGCATCAAGGCCGCGGCCGGCGATGCGGACGCCCGCACGAAGGCGCTGGAACTCGACCGCGCGCTCACCGTCCTTTCGACCTTCGACGAGGGCCCCGATCTCGTCCTCTACTACAAGTACCTGATGGTGCTCGCCGGCAGCCCGGAATATGAGCTCCACTTCAACGAGAGCGATGCCTTGAGCGCCAGCCAGAAGCATTTCGCCAGGACGCAGTTCGAGCTCTTCCGGACCTGGTACGCCAACTGGACCGGCGCCCGCGCCACGAGCGACGTGACGCCGCTCCGCCGCGCGGGCTGAGGCCTCCGCCGCATCCCATGCGCGTCGTCGATTCCCATACCGAGGGCGAGCCCACGCGGCTCGTCCTCGACGGCGGACCACCGCTCGGCAAGGGGCCGCTGTCGGAGCGGCGCGAGCGCTTCCAGCGCGAGTTCGACGACTATCGCCGCTTCATCACCTGCGAGCCCCGAGGCGTGCCGGCCATGGTGGGGGCGCTTCTCTGCGAGCCCGAGGATCGAAGCTGCGCGGCCGGGCTCATCTTCTTCAACAACACCGCCTTCCTCGGCATGTGCGGCCACGCCACCATCGGCGCGGCCGTGACGCTCGCGGCGCTCAAGCGCATCGGGCCGGGGCTTCACCGCTTCGAGACGCCGGTCGGCGTGGTGACGGCGGAACTCCTCTCGCCCAACGAGGCGCTGATCGAGAACGTCGAGAGCTATCGTCACCTGAAGGCCGTGACGGTGGAAGTGCCGGGGCTCGGTCCCGTCACCGGCGACGTCGCCTGGGGCGGCAACTGGTTCTTCCTCGCCGAGCGGTCGCCGCTTGCCCTCGAGATCGGCAACATCCCGGAGCTCACAGCGAAGGCGAAGGCGGTGCAAGCGGCGCTCAAACGCCAGGGGATCACGGGCGACGACGGCGGCGAGATCGACCATATCGAGTTCTTCGGCCCTGCGGCCAAGGGCGCCGACAGCCGCAGCTACGTTCTCTGCTCGGACGGCAACTACGACCGTTCGCCCTGCGGCACGGGCACGAGCGCCAAGCTCGCCTGCCTCGCCGCAGACGGCAAATTGAAGCCTGGAGAGAATTGGGTGCAGGAGAGCATCATCGGCAGCCGCTTCACGGCGCGCTACCGGCCGGGCCCGAACGGCGGCGTCATCCCGAGCCTGAAAGGCCGCGCCTTCATCACGTCGGAAGCAACCCTCCGACGGGAGGCGCTCGATCCCTTCCGCAACGGCATAGCGGCGTGATCTCGTCTTCTTCCTCCCCCTTGATGGGGGAGGTGGCCCGCAGGGCCGATGGGGGTGAAATGTGCCGTGCGCTCCTTCACCCCACCCCTACCCCTCCCCCTCGAGGGGAGGGGAGCAAAGAGCGAAACCCGATCCGGATTGGAATAAAGCGCCAGTCGGCCTGTAAGCCGGGTTCTGTCCGCGAGCAGGGCGAGCCCTGCCCGCTGGATGGCCATTCCTCTGGGATGCGCGTTGCCGCGAGCACCTCACGCGACCTACCCGGGCAGCGATCCGGAAACCGATCCGGACCCTTGCGGGTCCCGCCGCCCCTATTCGGTCTTGCTCCCGGTGGGGTTTGCCATGCCGCCTCCGTCGCCGGACGCGCGGTGCGCTCTTACCGCACCCTTTCACCCTTGCCGGTCCCCGAAGGGAACGGCGGTCTGCTCTCTGTGGCACTTTCCCTGGGGTCGCCCCCGCCGGGCGTTACCCGGCACCGTATTTCCATGGAGCCCGGACTTTCCTCCCCCGCACCCTTTCGGGCCCAGCGGGGGCGGCCATCCGGCCGACTGGCGCATCTGACGTAGGGCCACGGCCAGGCGGGGTCAAGGCTCGCCGGACTGGCGCCCTTGCGTCTCGGAACCGCTTCAGACGATAACGCGAAAAAAATCCGCCGACCGGGGATCAACAGGAGGGTCTGAGCGCTGTTTGACGGATATATCGTCTGTGGAACTCCGAGAACCGGCAGCACGCTTCTCTGCAACCTCCTCGCATCCACGAAAAAAGCCGGCGATCCCGACTCCTTCTTCGGGCGCAAGTTCATCCCCTGGTGGGCCGAGCAATGGGGCCTGTCGAGCCGCGACAGCACGGGCGAGAAGGACTTCAGCACCGCCTATCTGAAGGCCGCAATCACGGCCGGAAAGGGCGGAACGGACGTTTTCGGGCTTCGGCTGATGCGAGAGAGCGTGGACGATCTCGTCGCGATCCTGGAGCATGTCTTTCCGCCGCTACCGACAGATCGCGCGCGCTTCGAGCGCGCCTTTGGCAGCCTTCTCTACATTCACCTCTCGCGGGCGGACAAGCTCGGGCAGGCCATGTCCCTGGTCAGGGCGGAGCAGACCGGCCTCTGGCATGTCGCTCCGGACGGAACGGAGATCGAGAGGATCGGGCCGCCCCAGGAGCCTCACTACGATTTCGAGCGGATCCATCGCGAGGTCGCGAGGCTCGACAACTACGATGCGGCATGGGACTCGTGGTTCAACGAGCAGGGAATCGAACCGCTCCGGGTCAGTTATGATGACCTGTCAGCCGACCCAGCCGCGATCCTCATCCGCATCTGCGAAGCGCTCGGGGTTCAGGCGCCGGATGCCGGCGACGTGAAGCCCGGCATCGCAAAGCTCGCGGACGAGACAAGCGCCGACTGGCGGCGCCGCTACCTTCTCGATACCGGGTCGAACCCCTGAAGCAGATCCTGCGCCTTACGCCTCGAAGCTCACCCTGCCGTCGCAGACGGTGAGCACGGGCTTCAGCGTATGGATCGCCCCGGGCTCGACCTTCTCGATGTCGCCGGAGAGCACCACGAGGTCGGCGAGGAAGCCCCGCTTCAGGCACCCCTTGCGGTGTTCCATGAATTCGAGCCAGGCGCCGTCGCAGGTGTAAGAGGCGAGCGTGTCGCCAAGCGACTGGCGCTGGTCGGGCAGGCCCTTCTTCCAGAGCTTCCGCGTCACGGCCGATTCGATACCGGCGATGGGATTGATGTCGGAGACCGGCCAGTCGCTGCCGAAGATCAGCCGCGCGCCGGCGTTCCTCAGCGTCTGCCAGGCGTAGGAAAAAGGCCAGCGACGCTCGCCGATCATGCTGATGGTCGGTTCGAGCGGAAGGCCCATGGAGCCAGGCGGATGCGGCGGCTGCATGGAGGCGGCGACCCCTAGCGCGGCAAAGCGCTCGACGTCTTTCGGCAGCACCACCTCGATGTGCTCGATGCGGTGGCGGCTGTCGCGGGGGCCGTTCGCCTTCCTCGCCGCCTCGTATCCGTTGAGCACGGTGTTGACGGCGCCATCGCCGATCGAATGCACGGCGATCTGCAAGCCGCGCCGGTCGGCCTCGGTCGCGACCTCGGCGAAGCGTTCCGGCGTGAACAGCAGATCGCCGCGGTGGCCCGGCTTGTCGGCATAGTCGTCCGCCATCACGGCAGTCCAGGAATCGAGCACGCCGTCGATGAACATCTTCACGAAGCCCGATCTCAGCTTCTCGCCCCGATAGCGCTCGGCCATGAGGCTCGCCTTTTCCAGTGCCTCGAGGCCCATGAAATTCTTGAAGTGGAACGGGATGCGGGCGCGTACCGTCAGCCCGCCCTCGCGGTCGATCTCATCCAGGAGCTCGAGCTGGTAGAGATTGCCATCCATGTTGTGGAAGCTCGTGATGCCGTGCGCCGCGCAATGGGTGAGGCCACGCTTCAGCACCGCCTTGTCGCGCTCGCGCTCTTCCTGCGTGGGCTGGGGGTCCGGCTCGCCGCCGGTCGAGAGCCCCAGCCGCTCGCGCCCGCCGCCACCGGCCAGGTCCATGACGGGCCCGAAGGCCGCGCCCTCGCGGAGCTCGCCGGTCGCGAGCCCGTCCGGGCCCATCACCACCTCGTTGCCGACGCCAACGTCGCGGCCGCGAAGCAGGCCTGCGCGCTCCAGCGCCACCGTGTTCGCCCACATGGTGTGGTGATCGGGCGAGGCCATGGCGAAGGGCCGGTCGGGAACGATGCGGTCGAGATGCTGGCGCGTGACGCGCTCCTCGCCCGAGAGGATCGTGTAGTCGGCGCCGTTCGCCACCAGGAGCTTCGCGCCCGGCTTCTCTCCGGCATAGCGGCGGACCGCAGCCTCCAGCGCCTCGAACCCACGCACACCGAAAAGCTGCAGCGTCTCCAGTTCCGCCGCGCCGGGAAAGATATGCATGTGGCCTTCGATGATGCCGGGAAGGACGGTCGTGCCAGCGGCGTCCACGACACGCGTGCCGGAACCTTTGAGAGCCAGCGCCTCGCTCTTCCCGCCGACGAGAAGGATCTCGTTGCCGGCGATGGCCACGGCCTCGGCGCGCGGTTTCTCTTCGTCCATGGTGAGGACGCGGCCGTTCACGACGATCAGGTCGGCTTCGACAGGCATGCGGGCAGTCTCCCCCTCTGGCGCCCAAGCTTCTTGGCCGAAGGCACCACTCGCCGCAAGGGGTGCGGGTCAGCGCCTCCGCGTCCACCCGGGATCGGAACCGTGAGAGCGGTGGAAAGTGATGCTCGTGCACACCTCCCCCTTGGGGGGAGGTCGGGTCGCGCCTTGGCGCGGGCCGGGTGGGGTTTGTTGGAGAGATTTGCCACCCCACCCCTTCCCCTCCCCCTCGAGGGGAGGGGTGCAGATCGACGACGCTGCGTGCCTACCCCTGCGCCGGCGCGAGTTCGTCCGTCACTGTCGCTCCGTCCGGGATGACAATTTTGAGAGGGGGCTTTCAGGGTTCTGAAAGACGGCGGGAGCGCTGCCCTCCGTATGTCACGCTTCGTTTCAGGGCAGGGTGGCGAGCAGGCGGGCGAGCGTGTCGAGGGTCGAGGCGTCGGCGAGCCCGTCCACCCGCGCGGGCCGGAAATGGCGCTGGAAGGCTCGTAGCACGGTTTCGGTTGCCCCGTCATAGCCCTCGCCGGGCGCGATCCCGTAGCCGTAGACGGAAAGCTTCCGTCTCAATTCGGCGACCTCATCGCCCCCGTCGCCCGGTCGGCAGACGATCCGCCCGTCGAGCGGCGCGGGCTCCACCCAATGTCCGATGCCTTCGGACGCAAACAGGCCCCACGGGAATTTCTCGCCGGGATCGGTCTTGCGCTCCGGCGCCACGTCTGAATGGGCAAGCACGCGCTCCGGCGGGATCGGATGGCGCGACAGGATGTCGAGGCAGAGGTCGACTACGCTCCGTACCTGCTTCTCGGGAAAATCCACATAGCCCCACTCATGGCCGGGATTGGCGATCTCGATGCCGATCGAGCAGGAGTTGATGTCGCTCTCGCCTTTCCAGGATGAGATGCCGGCATGCCAGGCGCGCATCTCCTCCGCCACCATCTGGGTGACAAGGCCCTGCTCGTCCACGAGGTAATGGCAGGAGACTTGGGAAGCCGGATCGCAGAGCCAGCGGCAGGCGGCCTCGGTGCTCGGCATGCCGGTATAGTGGAGGAGCAGGAGGTCGACGCTTCGCCCTCCGCGTCTTTCTCCGAAGTTCGGGGAGCGAAGCCAGGAGGCCGAAGCCGCCTTAAAACTCAAAAGCCGCGCTCCCTAGCCACCGTGTCCCAGGCGGCGTTGATGGCGGCCAGCCGCTCGGTGGCGATCGCAATCATCTCGGCCGGCATGCCGGCCGCCACGTGCTTGTCGGGATGGTTCTCGCGCACGAGCTTGCGGTAATGGGCCTTCAGCGCCTCGTCGCTCTCGCAGGGCTCGATGCCGAGCACCACATAGGCATCGTCGGCGGGCGAGCCGATATGCCGGGCGCGGATGCAGCGGAAGCGCGCGCCGAGCCCGAAGATCTCGGCGACCGACTGCAGATACTCGAGCTCCGGCTCGCCCACGCCGCCGTCGGCCTTGGCAATATGAAAGAGCCCGTCCATCACGTCCTCGAGCACGTCCGGCCGGTCGGTGAAGAGTTTGGCGATCTGGCGGGCATAGGCGTCGTAGCCGGCCACGTCCTTCTTGGCGAGATCGAACACCCAGGCGACGTTGCCGGCCTCTTCCGGAGACACCTGGAAGACCTGTCGGAAGGCCGCGACCTCGGCGCCCGAGACCTGGCCGTCGGCCCGCGCCATCTTGGCGCCGAGCGCGATCATGCCGATGGTGAAGGCGATCGATTCTTCGGGCGCGCGGCCTTCGACGGCGCGACCGGCGAGCTTTGCCAACACTCCCACGAGCGAATCGCCCATCTGGTTGGCGGCGGCGGAGATTCGGGTCCAGATCGACATGGCGGCTCCAGTGTAGCGGATTTTTCTCCGATCTTGGCAAGCATGCTGTCGCATGGTTGCCGTGCGCCGCGCGCAGCGGAATGGCGTCTCAGGCGAGCCTCTGGCGCAGCGATCGGGGCAGCAGCCAGTCGATCGCCAGCATCGCCAGGATCGAGAGGCCAGTGAGCGGGAACACGATGCCGAAGGCGGCCGCGATGACGAGCACGCCCCGCCCTATGCGGGCATCGGTGGGGAGCCTCGGCGCCCCTAGCGAGCCCTTCGGACGCCTCCTCCACCACATGACCATCGCCGCCACCGCCATGAGCACGATGGAGACGCAGGCGGCCGTCATCAGAAGCTGGTTCAGGAGTCCGAACTCCTGGCCCATATGAACGCTGATTCCCCATTCGATCGCCTTGCCGATAGCGCCAAGCTCCGCGAAGCCGCCGTCGAACAGCACCTTGCCGGAATATTGGTCCAGGTGGACGATGCGCTCGCCCGCGACCTTGTCGGGGAACACGGAAGCGGAATAGACGCCCTCGGGTCCGGATGGCAGGTCGATGGCGTAGCCCTTATGGATGCCGAGGCCATCGAAGGTCGCGACAGCCTTGTCGAGCCCCATCGGGCTGTTGCCGCCGGGCGTCGACTTGGGCATCGGCACCTGCTCCAGGCTCCAGGATGTTTGCGTCATGGCGTGGCCCATGTGGGCGTCCGACTTCGGGACATCGTTCCAGAACTGCGGCGGGTAGCCGAGGCCCGCACGGTCGGCGAACGTGTTCAACTGGGCGCCCCAGAAGCCCGACCAGGGCAGTCCGGTCACGGCCAGGAAGAGAATGAACAGCCCCGCACAGGCGCCGGTGACGGCATGCAGGTCGCGCCAGAACACGCGGCGTCCGGGCTCCCTGCGGATCGTGAAGACGCCGCCCTGCCGGCCGCGCGGCCACCAGAGATAGAAGCCCGTGACCACAAGGATGATCGCCCAGCCGGCCACGATTTCGATGAGAAGGTTGGGGCCGCGCCCGAAATAGTCGAGGCTGTGGATCTTGCGCAAAAGCAGCATGAAGGGCGTGCCGGCCGCGCCGCCGTCCGACAGCGTCCCGAGCACGGCTCCGTCGGAGGGCGCGAGGAACACGAGCCATTTCTCGCCGGAAGCATCCTTCACGCGCACCTGCGCCGAGCGGTCGGGCGCGGCGGGGGGAATGTAGCCGACCGCCTCTCCCGGCTGGGCGCTGAGCGCGCGCTCGACGAGCTGCGACGGCGGCAGCGCCGCCCGATCGGAGGGAGTCACGTGCAGGTATCGGCCATAGAGCAGGCCGTTGATCTCGTCCTTGTAGAGATAGAGGCCGCCCGTGGTCGCGAGCAGCACCAGGAAGGGCAGGACGAGCAGGCCGGCATAGAAGTGCCAGCGCCAGACGGCGCGGTAGAGAATGGTCGAAGGCGCGCCGAGATCGGCGTCGACGGTGGATGCTGACATTTCTGGTCTCCCGAGCGGCCCTCGCGCGTTGGCGCGGGCCTGGACTGGTCGAAGCTTTGTTGCAGGCGTTCGATCAGGCGCGGGCGGGAGGGGCTCTTGAGCCTATGTCCGAGGGATGGAGGCGAAGGCCTGAACGTTCAGGCGCCAGCAGGACCGGAGAAGGCGGGTCATCCTCGCCGACGAGAAATCCTGCGACGATAAGGTTCGGGAGGAGGACAGGGGCGCAGCCTGCCACCATGACGCAGGCGAAGCCGCAGAGCGGGTGGTCCGGATCGTGCTTGGCGCCACGATCAACCGGATGGGCGTCCGAAGCTCCCGCGGGGGTGCAGAGGCTCCTGCCCAGATCGGCGAGCAGCGCGCGCTCGACCGCGGACGGCTTCGGCGCAAGCACGCGGAGCGTCGGATGCAGCAGGAAGACCGCGAGCAGCAGGACGGCAAGCCCGCGGCTGTGTCTCAGCGCTTCCAGGAGTCCCCATCCCCTCATGGTGGGGAGGATGGCGGGATCACACCTTTCAGGCAATGGCCACGTCGCCGCAGAACACCTCCTGTTGTCATGCCCGGAAATCGCGCTCGATCACAACCAGTTTGGACCTAGTCCAAACTGGTGAATGTGATCGCTCCACGGAAGAGCATGATGTAGGCCGAAAAGTGCTTCACACTTTTCGGCATCATGCTTGCGATTGTCCGGGATCGGAAGCGTGAGAACGGTGGAGATCGGATCCCGGACTCGGCTCCGCCGATCCGGGATGACAGGAAGGAATCGCGCGCTCGCCTCAGCCGAGCGCCGTGCTCATGACCTTCGTCAACCGCTCGGCGAAGGCGCGGGCGTCCTTCGGCGGATCGCCGTCGAGAATATGAGCCTGGTCCAGGAGCAGTCGCGACGCCTCCTCGATCTCGGCGATGGCGCCGCCGGCCTTCGCCTTCTTCGCGAGCGCCGAGATGAGCGGGTGCCCGGCGTTGATCTCGAGCACCGGCGCCGTCACCTGGACGCCGGTCGTCGCCTGGCGCGACAGGAGTTTCTCGAGCGTGCGGTCGTAGCCTTCCTCGGGCGCGACGAGGCAGACCGGTGAGTCCGTCAGCCGCTTCGAGCGGCGCACATCCTGCACTGTATCGCCCAGCGCCTGCTTCATGGCGGCAATGAGCGTTGCCGTGTCGGCGTCGGCGGCCTCCGGCGCCTTGGCCTCTCCTTCCAGCGGAATCGCGTCGAGATCGCCTGTTCCTTGCGTGACCGACCGGAACGGCTTGCCGTCGAAGCCGAGCGCGGTGCGGACCCAGAAGCTGTCCACCGGGTCGGTGAGGAGCAGCACCTCAACGCCCCGCGCGCGATAACCCTCAAGCTGCGGGCTCGAGGCGGCACGCGCGGCGTCCTCTGCGGTCAGGTAGTAGATTGCCGTCTGGTTCGGCTTCAGCCGCGCCACATAGTCCTTGAGGCTCACCGGCTCCTCGGCTGCGGTCGAGCGAAAGCGGACGAGCTCGAAGAGCTGGTCGCGCCGCTCGGGGTCCTCGTAAAGGCCCTCCTTCAGCACGCAGCCGAAGTTCGACCAGATAGCCTTGTAGCTTTCCGGCTCGCTCTCGGCGTGCTTCTTGAGTTCCGAGAGCGCGCGGTTCGTGACCGCCTTGCGGATCTGGCCGACCTGCGGATTGTTCTGCAGCATCTCGCGGGAGATGTTGAGCGGCATGTCCTCCGAATCGACCACGCCCCGCACGAAGCGCAGATAGGGCGGCAGAAGCTCGGCGTCGCCGGTGATGAAGACGCGCCGCACATAGAGTTTTTGACGGCCGCGCCGCTCGGGGTCGTAGAGGTCGAAGGGACGCTCGCCCGGGACGAAGAGGAGAACGGTATATTCGTGCCGTCCTTCCGCGCGGTAGTGAAGGGTGAGCGCCGGGGCGGATGCGGTGCCGGCAAGCTGCGCCAGGAACTCCTTGTACTGATCCGGCGTGACCTCGGCCCTGGGCCGCATCCAGAGCGCGCTCGCCTCGTTGATCTGGCGGGCGGTCTCGTTGCCGATCTCGAGATAGATCGGGTGCGCGACATGGTCGGAATAGGTGCGCACGATCTGCTCGAGCCGCCAGTCGCCGAGGAACTCCTTCGCGTCCTCCCGGAGCTTGAGCCGCACCGCGGTGCCGCGCTGCGGCGCATCCTCACTCTCATAGGGCTCGACCGTGAAGGTGCCGGTGCCGTCCGAGGACCACAGGAAAGCGTCCTTTTCACCCGCCCGGCGCGAGACCACGTCGACGCGCTCCGCCACCATGAAGGCGGCATAGAAGCCGACGCCGAACTGGCCGATGAGGTTGACGGCGTTCTCGCCCGTTTTCGCTTCCTCGGCGAAGGCTTGCGTGCCGGAACGCGCGATGGTGCCGAGATTGTCGATGAGCTCCTGCTCGCCCATGCCGATGCCGGTGTCGGCGACGGTGAGGGTTCCATTTTCCTTATCGGCGCTGATCGTGACCTTGAGGTCGGCGCCCCCTTCCAGGAGCTCGGGCTTCGTCACCGCTTCGTAGCGCAGCTTGTCGAGTGCGTCGGCGCCGTTCGAGATGAGCTCGCGCAGAAACACCTCGCGCTCGGCATAGACCGAGTGCACCATGAGATTGAGAAGCTTCGAGACCTCGGCCTGGAAGGTGTGCGAGGTCGTCCCCTTCTCTCCGGTCTCGTTTGATTTCTTGCTCGCCGCGCGCGTCCGGGTCGCCATCCCGCCTACTCCGTTCTCGAAAACCTTGGGAACGAAGGCGATATGGGCGTTGGCGGCAGGTGGTCAAGAGGCGGGAGGGGCGGTTGCCTGTCCGGCAAAGAAAATGGCCCGGCTCTTTTGCGAAGCAGCTTCGGGGGGCTGGGGGGCTGAGATTTCCGAAGCCACCTCTCGAGCCGGGCCTTGAGGCAACGTGAGCAATGTGACCCCGGACTGCGTTCGCACTTGGGACGGATAGCGGCAGAATTGTGGTATTGTACAGGGGCCCGCCTTGGCCTGAGAGCCGGCATGCGCTTGCTCGCGCCGCCGTCTGGTGTCATCATTCCATCATGCAGATTTTCGCCGCCAGCCGCGGGAGGCGCCCTTGAGCGACACGGAACCCATAGTTCCGTTCCGGCCACGGGCGTCTGGCGCCGTGGCCGCGGCCCACCCAGCCAGATCGCAGCCGGACATCGCCTTCGACCGGCGCGAGCTTTCGATGATCCTCAATATGTACGGCCACAAGGTTGCCGAGGGCGAATGGCGCGACTACGCCATCGATTTCGGGCGCGAGAAGGCCGTCTTCTCGGTGTTCCGGCGCACCAGCGAGCGCCCGATCTACCGTATCGAGAAGGACCCGCGGCTCGGCCGCCGCCAGGGGCTCTATTCCGTCATCGCGGAAGGGGGCCTGATCCTTAGACGCGGCCACGACCTGGCGCAGGTGCTGCGGGTGCTCATGCGCGGCCCCAGGCTCGTAAGTGTGTAGAGAGCGGAATGGGACGGCGGCGTCCGAAAGCCGTAGCCCACATGCAGCCTCCGCGGAATGCGGGATTTGGGTTCCCGGATTGCGCTTCGCTCCATCCGAACTACTAGTCTTCAGAACAGCGTCCGGTTTGCCCACCGGAATCTGCTATCGCAGCATCTCTGCAAAGCGCTGACCTGTGTGGCGGCAGCGTCGGCTGCCTGCTTGTCATAGCCAACGGTCGGACCCATCTCGATGCAGGCATCACGATAACTGAACGGCTTGCCGGTTGCCGTATTGACGATCACGCTATCTTTCCGACGACAATTGCGGCGATTTGAGCTTTCGCGATGACGGCAGAAATAGCGCGCGGATTGTCGAAGGCGTGGCGGACGCCTGGAAATGTTGTCAGGGTCGCATCACGCGCGGGGTCGAAGAGTTCTCGGCAAGGTTGTGCCGGCACCCAGTCGTCGGCCTCGCCATGGAATGCGCGGACCGGCGCGTCGACCAGTTCCGTCTCGCCGATCAGTCCAAAACTGCAACTGGCGTAGAATGGCAGATAGGCTGCGATCCTGCCGACCTTCGGACCGTAGTAACCGTGGAATAGAGCCAGTGCGGCGTATAGCGCTGCAATGCCGCCGCGGGAGAATCCCATGACGAAAATCCGGTTTTTATCGATCCGTGGGTCTGCCGCGAGGACTTCAACCACATCGTAGACGGCGTTCAGGAAGCCTAGACGTGTCCGGTCCGTCTCGACGTTCTCGATGCCGCGGCCCGTGAAATAGTCCAGCCGGAAAGTCGCCAGGCCCTGCATGTCTAGTATGTGGCGCCACGCCGATACGGCTCCGCTCGTCGGCCCGTCCGAACCGTGGACAATAATGACAACGGGAAGTTTCTCTTCCCAGGTAGGAAGCCTAAGTTCGCCGTGGAGAACCACCAGCATGCCGCTCTCCGCTCTATTGCGGAGGAATTGCTCGTCCGTCAGCGTTTTCGAAGGGATCGTCAAATGAACGTCAGGCGGCGGTCGTTTCTTTGTCGCAGCGGCGAAGGTCCCGGTGGTCAGCAGCAGGCCGAAACACACACCAAAAGCCGACCAGACCTACCATCGCCATAAGCGACCGATGGACTCAAATCTCATCGGCCCACCTCAGACTAACCTTGCTTTGGACTAACGATCTCCGCCGGAAGCCACGGATTCCTGCCGCTCAGAAACCATCTTGCTGTAGAGCATGCGATATGCATCCCAACATTGCTCCTCCGTGAAATGGGCCACCGCTCGCTCTTTGCCGTGCTCGCCCATCTCCAGGCGACGCTGGGGGTCCGCCAAAGTCTGCAGTGCAGATAGAAGGGCAGCCGCATCCCCAGGAGGGATCACTAACCCATCAATACCGTGGCGCACTGCTTCCGCGTTACCGCCCACGTCAGTCACTATCAGGGGCAGTCCCGTCGCCATCGCCTCAATCACAGCGTTGGAAAACCCCTCTCTGTGTGAAACATTGAGGGCGATATCGCTGGCGGCCAGGAGGCGCGCAACATCATGTCGCGGGCCAGTAAAGAAGACGGTGCGCTCGAGTTGCAAACTGGCAACCCGCTTGCGAAGCGCGGCCATTTCACCCTGGTCCGTCCCAACCAGCAGCACAGCGAATACCGAGAGGAGCTCTTGTTCAAGGCCGGACAAAGCTTGCAGCAATATGTCGTGACCTTTGACTTTTTTTAGGTTCGCAACCAGTGAAACGATCACACGTCCCTCGTCGAGTCCGAACTCCTCGAGAACAGATCTACGTGACTCACGACGAGGTTGCGTATGCAGGTAAACGCCATTGTATAGAATCTGGGTTTTGGTTGGGCGGACGCCAATACCTATCAAGCTCTCGACAACTGCCCGACTGTTACCGAGGATTGCGTCTGCGAAATGCAGATCTCTTATGAGACCGCGCTCTCGCAAGCGAAATAGAATGTCAGCAGCCGCCTTCCGCACCGGGTTCGAATGGTAAAGACCAACCTCATTTCGATGGAGGGTACGCGCTGAGTAAATTCGACAGGTTCCGGCCGGCGCATAGCGGAGCCACCGCGACATAGTGGGCGAGAAGACATGCATGATAGTGCCGGACTTCCCCTCGCCCGGATAGGTACTAGCGTGGGAAACGTGGACACCGGCGTTTTGGAAACCCTGCTCTAGGTCGCCTCCAAGCCGCTCGACGAACAAACGGATACGCGCGCCATCGGCGGTCAGCCGCCTCGCCAGCCACAAGGTGTGGCGCTCAGCGCCGCCAGGATCCATACTCTCTAGAACAAAATCTACCGAGACGCCGCCCGCGCTCATCGCCAATTTCTATCATACCAACTGATCAGCATCAGCGGACCCCACAGCTTTCCGAGATACCAGTCGTCGGATCGTTCCAGATGGCTCTGCCAAACGCGCTTGATCCTGGACCGATCAAGCAAATCGTCGAGCGCGCCCCATGACTGATGGATTAGGTCGCTCGCCCAAGGCCGAAGAGGCCCGCGCAACCAATCGCCGAGGGGAATTGAGAACCCTTTTTTCGGGCGCTCAAACAGCGGCTTCGGCAAGTATTCGCCTAAGATTTCGCGCAAGATAATCTTACCACGGCCCGGCGCCCATTTGCGGTCGAGTGGAAGTCTCCAGGCCGCTTCGATCAGTCGATGATCCAGCAGCGGCGATCTGACCTCTAGGCTGTTCGCCATACTGGCGCGATCAACCTTCACGAGGATATCCCCCACCAAGTACCTGCGCGCATCGATAGCCATGGCGTGCGCCACCGGCCCGCCGAGATCTAATCCCGAGAAGCATTTCGTGCTGGCGGTGAGCACGCCCGCCGTGGGATCAGCCGGGTGCCAGTGATTGTTTAGAGTCGTGTAGAATGTGTCAAAATCCACTGCACTATATTGGCGCAGTGCACCTGCAATGCGGCCGCCGTACCGGAATCGATCCTCCAAAGCGGCGATTGCCGGAGAGATGATCTGCTCCAGCACGCTGAGCCCGCGGCGTGCGAGCAATGGTACCCTCGTGATGTCGCGCCACCGCTGCGCCGCCCGATCGTACATAGCGTAACCGCCAAAAACCTCATCACCCCCGTCCCCCGAGAGAGCGACCGTGACATGTCTGCGTGCGAGCTTGCATAGCAGATAAGTCGGAATTTGCGATGAATCAGCGAACGGCTCGCAGTAGATCGTCTGCAGATCCGGTATGACGGCCATAGCATCCTGGTGAGTGACCGTGAGCTCCTCGTGACGCGTACCGAGATGTTTGGACACGGCACGCGCGTGGTCCGCCTCGTCGAAGGCAGAATTTTCGAAGCCAATGGAGAAGGTGTGCACCGGTTCTGTAGAATTCGTTTGCATCACCGCCGTTACTAGCGAGCTGTCGATCCCGCCAGACAGAAAAGATCCAAGCGGAACGTCGGCGATCATGCGCTCCTTGACTGCAACAGTCAGGGCTTCCCGTATCTCTTGTTCCGCATCCCGAGGCGAGCCTCGCCTGGTCGCAGCGACAGCCGCGAAGTCCCAGTATTTCCGTTGTCGCGCGGCCACCAGGCTGGTCGAGACTTCCGCAGATAGCGGGAGCGGTATGGTCACGTTGTGGCCAGGTAAGAGCTTCTGTATGCCTGAGTAGATTGAGAGAGGGTCTGGGATATAGAAGTACTGCATCAGAGCGTGAACTGCGGCGACCTCGAGGCGGAGTTCTAGTCCCAACGCCTGTACCGACTTGAGTTCGGAGGCGGCCACAAAACAGCCGCCGATCACCCCGTAGTAGAGTGGCTTCTTGCCGAGCCTGTCCCGCGAGAGCAGGAGGCTGTTGGTCGCGCGGTCGAAGGCAACGAAGGCCCACATACCCGCACAGCGCCTGCATGTCTCTTCGAAGCCGTAGGTATCGAGCGCTGCCAGCAGTACTTCGGTATCGCTGCCACTCTGAAAGGAGATTCCTGCGCGAGAAAGCTCGTTTCGCAGCTCCCAGAAGTTGTATATCTCTCCATTGTAGGTGATAACGAAGCGTCCGGACGGCGAGGTCATCGGCTGCGCACCGGCGGGACTGAGGTCGACGATCGACAATCGACAGTGCCCGAAGGCCAACCCGAGCTCGCCCTCAATCCACAAACCGCTGTCGTCCGGACCACGGTGAGCGCATGCATCTCGCATAGCGACAATTCTACGCTTGAGTTCCGGCTCTCCCGCGGTCCGCGAGACGTCCACAAAGGCTACAATTCCACACATGTCTCTTCTTCCGCCGCTGCTCCGCAGCCCGCCTGCTATCCGGCAGAGTCCTCTATTCTGTCTTCCGCGCGATCAAAACAAGATTGTTCCGACCGAAGGCCCGGTTTCGGAGTCTCCCAATTCTAATGCGTGCCTGCATCAGCCAGGAGCTTGATAGATTGGTCTTGTCAGCGCGTACAATCGAGAAACCAAAGGGTACAATAAAATCAGACAACGTCTTACTGCTCCACGATCTAACATGTTGCCATCGGTGGAAGACCTTGCCGCTGACCGGGCAAAGCACTTGCCGCTCGCGCAGATCCTCCTCGTTCGGTGTTGTCAGAAAAAGAAGTCCGCCAGGCCGCAGCATCCTGTTGCAGTTGACCAGAAGTTCTTCCAACCTATCATCGTAAAGATGCTCAACCACTTCCAACACAGAAATTATGTCAACCTCCGCCTTGAGCGTTGCAGTTTCGTCGATGTGCAGGATCTTCGCTTCGACGCCCGCCTCTTCTAAGAATGTTCGACAGACTGAGACCGACTTCGGCGAGAATTCGACCCCTATTAGAGTATTATTTAGTTTCGCGAGTTCGCGTAGAAAGAATCCAGTGCCGCATCCATAGTCAAGTACAACCTTCTTATTTTTGAAATAGCTTTGATATCTACGAACGATAGTCTTGCTAGCGCCGAATGAGAAGTAAATATCGGGTGAGCGTTCCGCCGCCCAATCCCAAAACTTTTCTACCTGGTCATCTGTCCAGACATGCTCTTCCCATTGGCGCATTAACTTACCCATTTTGTCAAAGGTCGAATACGTGCGTGGCGCGTGGCTCATATCAGGCAACAGTCGGCACGGCAAGGTGGAGGCCGCGCCCACAACGCGCGCTTCCGCAGCCTGATCTTCCCAAGCTATTTTGCCTCAGCGATTCTATGATTGAGAATACTATCCGTGTGCAAGTGAAGTGAGTTATCGCATGTCGCCGATAAGAAGTTGTCACTCACCCTTGGTTCTCCCGGTGCCGGATTCAGTTCCGTCGCGGTGTTTTGCTTCCCGGCAGGGAGACAGGCAAGGCGTGCAGGATGAGGTAATGCGTGGCCGCAATCGTTGGAGCAGGATCCTGAGCAAGGTGGTAGGCAGTTGCGCAATTAGTGGCGGCTGGCCACCCCAGCGCGTCTCGGCGCGGTGCAAGGGTGGTATGAAGGCAATCCACGCTGCCAGCCGCTGCACACAGAAGAAACTGCTCATCGAGGAGGTGCATATTGCTCCGGCGTATCGTTCCAGTCGGCCTCGTGCGTCAATTGATAGGCGCGGCAGTCTACTCCGGGTGCATCCGGCTGGCCGGGATGCTGATGACTTTTTTGGTCGGCGTGCAGCTGGCGCGCTATCTTGGGAGCGAGGGATACGGCGCCTACGGCACCGTGATGGCGGTAGTGATGATTCTGGCGATCCCGGCGCAACTCGGGTTGCCGCAACTCATGACGCGAGAGCTGTCGACCGTCGCCGTGACCGGTTTGGTCGGGCGCGCGAGAGCTGCGCTGAAGTGGTTTCCCGTCTCGGTCGGCACGGCCGCTTGTCTGATGATGCTGATAGCCTTTGCGATCCTGGCGGCTTGGCCGGGTGAAGCCGATCCGCTGTTTGCGAGAACGCTCATTTGGGGCCTGGCCAGCGTTCCGTTAACCGCGCTCATCACTCTCTCGATCGGCGCCCTGCGGGGACTCCACCGTGTGGTAAGCGGCCAGTTCTATGATGCGCTGCTAAGGCCTGCGGTCTTAGCAATGCTCCTATTCGGCGCAAACGCCATGGACACGATTACGCCGGCTGGGGCGATGGTCCTGCAGGCCGTCGCAAGCCTACTCGTTCTCGTGGTGGCCTTCGTTCACATGCGACGGTCCATTCCCGCTGCTTGGGCTAGCGTGCCCCCACGGAGCGCGCCTGCATTCTGGATGCAAACTGCGGTGCCGATGAGCGCTAGCGAGATCATGTTTGTCATCAACGGGCAGTACCCTATTCTCCTGCTCGGGGTGCTCGCGCCATTCGATGAGGTTGGCGTCTTCCGCGTCGCCGTCGCAATTGCAGCCCTGGCTTCATTCACAACGACGCTCGTTCACCTCGTTGTGATGCCTTACCTAGCCCAGTTTAACGCGGCGGGAGACTTTGTGAGGCTTCGACTTCTGTCGAGCGCCGCAGCGGTCGCTGCCTTCGCCGGGACGGCGTTCACCGGACTCCTGCTGCTGGTTACCGGCAAGCCCTTGCTCGCGTCATTCTTTGGGCCGGAATTCGTTCCTGCTTGGCAGCCAATGATGATTATGACATTTGCAGTTCTGGTCAATGCTTCATTCGGTGCGGCGCCGGTGCTCCTAAATATGTGTGGGAGGTCGCGCTCGCTCACCGCCGCACTTGCCTGCGGGCCCCTTGTAGGCGCGGTGGTGACGGTGGGACTCTATCCTTGGCTGAGAATTGATGCGGCGGCAGTGGGGATGGTCTGCGCCGAACTAGTCAAGGGACTCTGGATGACACGCGCCGCGGTGCGCGGGCTAGGCGTGAATCCGACGCTTGGCTCGGCCCGGGTGCTTGCCCGATTTCTTTTCCGTGACCGCCTTGGCGCTTAGGGATAGGCCACGCCAGAGGCGGCCCGCGACGGGAACTCGCCACCTTTTTCGTCGGCAAGCAGTTAGCGTGCGTACGGTATGCCGGTGGCGGAATCCGGGAAAAAACTCAGCCGCGAGAAAAGCCGGGCTTGACTCGCCACAGTAGCAGGAGCGGTCCTCGT
Organism: Parvibaculaceae bacterium; assembly: GCA_050181295.1. Classification (GTDB taxonomy): domain Bacteria; phylum Pseudomonadota; class Alphaproteobacteria; order Rhizobiales; family Aestuariivirgaceae; genus JBFXDI01. The sequence continues at coordinate 25,758 of JBFXDI010000032.1, forward strand.
GGAAGCAAAATCGGGCTGCTCACGTCTCATATCGGATCGCGGCTTTCTTGTATCGCGCCGGACAAACCGCGTGCATCCGACCCGGGACATGGACATATTGACGTCCTAAGCGTATTCGACAATCCATGAGATAGAGCTGCCCTGCCGCATGGCTCATCCATTCATCTGTTCGACAGCCAGCTTTTGTCGCATCTACGGAGCCTTCGATTAAATGTCAGAAACTCATCCCGTCGGGATAGACCCCGTCGAGCGCTTCGAGTTTGGGGCGAACTGGCGGCGCTTTCTGAGCGTGGTCGACGAGGCGCGGATTCAATCTGCGACCGACAGCCTCCAGCGGGCGCTCAAGGTTTCGCACCTGAAGGGCAAGCGCTTTCTTGATGCGGGTGCGGGTAGCGGTTTGTTCTCACTAGCGGCACGGCGACTCGGCGCATCGGTGCATTCCTTTGATTACGATCGGCAGGCTGTCCTCTGCATTCAGGAACTCCGGCGGCGCCATTATCCGGAAGATCAAGATTGGCGGATCGACCAAGGGTCCGTTCTGGATCCGGCTTTTCTCAAGAACCTTGGCACATTTGATATCGTTTACTCGTGGGGTGTTCTGCATCACACGGGCCAGATGTATGGTGCTCTCGGAAATATAGATCGGAACGTCGCTGAGGGTGGGCGCCTCTTCATCGCCATATACAATGATCAGGGAATGCGGTCGCGGGCTTGGACCCGAATAAAGCTTGCCTATGTCCGATCGCCAGAGTTCATTCGGTGGGGAATACTAGGATTATGTTCTCTGCCTTTGATTGGGAGGCCAACTCTGGCAAGCCTCGCTCGTGGAAAGTTTCCGCATTTCCTCTTTGGTTCGCCAAAGGGCCGTGGCATGTCCTTTTGGACGGATCTAGTCGATTGGGTTGGCGGCTATCCGTTTGAGGTCGCCAAGCCGGAAGAGATCTTCGAATTCTTCCACCTGCGTGGTTACGCCTTGGAATTCTTGAAGACGTCTGCCGGTGGCCATAGTTGTAATGAGTTTATCTTCCGAAAGTGTCAAATAAAGAACCCTCTCACGAATGGAGGAGAAACGCATCGTCTCGGCCTGCCATAAGCCAAGACGAGTATGATTCAAGGCAATAGTTTCCGCCGCATCTACCACCATTTGGCAATGTGCCTCGAGCGGAATTCGATACGCGCGCGCAGAACGCCTCGGTGTAGAGGATGAGTTGAGCGGCCGGCGAAACCCATCGATCTGTCTGACGATTAGAACAACGTCCTCAGGATCCTGAGTACCGCGATCCTCGCCGTGACGATGCAGATGAGCGTCGCGATGATCGGCACGAGCAGGAAGAAGCCGCAGATGGTGAGCGTCGTCCCCGGCGGCCCGAAGACGAGGTTGCGGCTCGCCTCGGCGAGGCTCTCCGGCGCGGCGGTGGAGCCCGCAAGACTCAAGGCGGCGAAGGTGGCGATGCCGCCTGCCGCCCCGAGCAGGCCGGCGCGGAAGCCCGTCACGAGCAGCCGCCGTTCCACCTGGCGGGCGATGAAGCGGTCGCGGGCGCCGACCAGATAGAGAACTTCGACGGCGTCGCGGTTGGCCTCAAGGGCGCTGCGGGTCACGTGGATGACGAGCGTCGTCGCCGAGAGCGCGATCAAGCCCAGGACGGCAATGCCCAGCCATTCGATGACGCCGGAGAGGCGCGTGAGTTCGCCCTGCCAGCGCTGGTGCGTGTCGAGAACGGCGCCCGGCACCTCCGCCTCGAGCCGCGCGCCGAGTGCTGCGAAATCGGGCCGGTTGGCAGGATCGACCGCGATGGCGATGAGGCGCGGCACCGGCAGGTCATCGAGCAGCCTCGCATTGCCGAGCCAGGGCTCGAGCAGCTTGAGCGACGCCTGCCGCTCGAGCGGCCTGACGCTGACGACGCCCGGCGCGCCCTTGAAGATCTCCGCCACCCGCGCGGTCTCGGCGTCGAGATCGACGCCGTCGCGCGGCACGAGCTGCACGGTCACCTCGCTCGCGATGTCGGACGTCCAGCTGTCGACCGCGCGGTTGACGAGCACCAGGCTGCCCATGGCGATGCAGGCGAGATAGCACATGACCGACATGGCGATCATGAGGGTGCGCAACGCCGGCTGGGCGCGCGGAACGAGGGTGGGCTGGGCGGCCTTGGGCGCCGAGGCGCCGAGATCGGCGCGGACGGCTGGACCCGTGGCAAGCGTGACGTCGCTCATCCCGTGACCTCGAGGTGGCCGTTGGCGAGCCGCATGACAGGCGCCCTGGTCCGGCTCATGAGCGCCGTGTCGTGCGTGGCGACGAGGATCGTGGTGCCGAAGCGGTTGAGGTCGAGGAAGAGCTTGAGGAGGCGGAGCGCCAGGGCCGGGTCGACGTTGCCGGTGGGCTCGTCGGCGATCAGAAGCTCGGGCTTGGCCACCACCGCGCGGGCGATTGCGGCGCGCTGCTTCTCGCCGCCCGAAAGCACCGGCGGATAGGCCGAGGCCTGGTCGGCGAGGCCCACCCAGTGCAGGAGCTCCATGACGTTGTCGCGATAGCGGCTGGCGCGGTCGCCCGCAACGCGCAGGGGCAGGGCGACGTTCTCGAAGGTCGTCAGGTGGTCGAGGAGACGGAAGTCCTGGAATACGATCCCGATGCGGCGGCGCATGTCCGGCACGTCCCCGCGCTGCAGCGAGGAGAGGTCGCGTCCGAGGAGCGAGATCAGGCCGCGGGTCGGCTTGAGCGCCAGGAAAAGCAGCTTGAGCAGCGAGGACTTGCCGGCGCCCGAGGGGCCGGTGAGGAAGCGGAACTCCCCCTGATCCATGCGGAAATCCACGTCACGGAGGATTTCCGGCCCCTTGCCATAGCGCAGGCCCACATTCTCGAACCGGATCACGGGATCACTCGACTCCTGGACTTATCGACAGACCCAGCGCATGGCGCGGGAAGGCCTCTCCGCCCAATCCGAACAGGTTTTGCTTAACGCGGCATTAACCCTAAGAACCGACTAATCCGGAGGCCCAAGCGCCGCCCCCGGAGAGCGCATGAACGAGCTTGCCGTCCTGTCCCGAACCGTCGTCTGCCCCTCTTGCGATGCCTATTACGACATGGGCTCGGAGAGCGAGCTTGTGGACGGCTCGGTGATCCATTGCGAGGCCTGCGGCCATGGATGGATCGAGGGGCGGGCATTGGTCGTGATCGAGCCCGAGGAGTACGCCGGGCCGCGTCCCGAGGATGAGGATTTCCTCGATCCGGACCGGGAAGCGGAACGGATCGCTTCTGCCGCCAAGGTCGCCGAAGAGGAACGGCGCATCGCCCGGCGCAAGAGGCGGGCCTCCATGCGCGGATGGGCGCTGCTGACGGCCTCGCTTGCGGCAGGATTTGCCGCGGTGGCGATGTTTCCCGAAGGCGTCGTGCGGGCGCTTCCGGGTGCTGCGCGGCTTTACGAGCGGGCAGGGATCGAGGTCAATGTGCGGGGCCTGGAGATCCGGCGCGTCTCCAGCCAGATCATGACCGTCGATGGCACGAGGGTGCTGGCGGTCAAGGGCGAGATCGTCAATGTCTCCGGCGACCCGCGCAAGGTGCCGGCCATGCGCTTCGCCGTGCGCAGCGGCAATTCCGCGGAACTCTATGCCTGGATCCTCGCGAGTGTCGGCAACCGGGCGCTCAAGCCGGGCGAGGCGACCTCGTTCCTCACCCGCATCTCCGCCCCGCCCGAAGGCTCGGAGGATGTCGAGATACGTTTTGCCCAGGACGGGGAAAAGACGGTAAATGCCGGTCTATGACCGCGCTGACCATCGACGGCCACGAAATCCGGATCCTCTTCAGCGAAGACATGATCGCCCGGCGCGTGCAGGCGCTGGCTGAGGAAGTTGCGCGCGCGCAGCCCAAGCGACTTCTCGCCGTTCCGATCCTCAAGGGCTCCTTCGTCTTCGCGGCCGACCTCATCCGCGCCTTCCATCGCGCGAACCTGAGGCCCGAGGTCGATTTCATGATGCTCGCAAGCTACCGCGACCAGACGGTCTCCTCGGGCCGCGTCGAGATTCTGAGGGACATCGAGACCGACGTCCGCGGCCGCGACGTGCTCATCATCGACGACATTCTGGAATCGGGCCGGACGCTCGCCTTCGCCAAGGACCTGCTCATGGCGCGCGGCGCGGGGCGCGCCATGACGGCGGTGCTGCTCGACAAGCCGAAGCGCCGGGCCGGCCACATCGAGGCCGACTTCAAGGGCTTCGACTGCCCGGACAAGTTCGTGATTGGCTACGGCATGGACATGGCGCACTCGTTCCGCGAGCTGCCCTTCGTGGGCTATGTGGGCGAATAGGCCGGCGCCGGACTACGCTGCCAGCGCGAAAACGGCGTTTCATCCCCAGGTCAGCGGATCGAGGCGGAGATAGAAGTCGAGGCGCCCTTCATCGGGCACGTCTATCCCGTGGCATGCGAACAGCCGCTCGCGGGCATCGCGGGTCTGCTCCGGCGAGCTCCAGCTTTCGCGGGCATTGGCGAGGAGCAGCGAGAGATCGGCATAAGGGTCCGCCGCGCCGAGACGCCCGAGGTCGATCATGCCCGTGCAGCGCAGCGTGTCGGGATCGACCATGAAATTGGGAAGGCAGGCATCGCCGTGGCAGACCACGCGGTCTGCCGATTCCTGTACGAGCCGCCGGGCTAGGGTAGGGCGCAGAGCGTCGAGAAGCTGGCGCGAGGGGACGTTCCGGTCGGCCGGATCGAGGAAGTCCGGATTGACGGCAGCGCGGGAAACCACGTCCTCGGCCCATGCGAACATTCTCGCAAGGCCGCGGTCGAAGGGACAGTCGGCGGTGGGCAGCTTGTGGAGCTCGCGCAGACAGGCGGCGATCGAGGACCAGGCGCGCTCGAGATCGGCAACCGGAAGCGTGCTGGCGGGCACGCCAGGAAGCACGCTCATCACCAGGCAGGACTCACCGTCGCTTGCCGTCCAGTCGAGCACGCGCGGCGCGGCGATGCCCCGGTCCGACAGCCACGCGATACGATGTCTCTCGCCTTCGAGCAGAGCCGCCCTCGGGCCGGCCGCGATCTTGGCATAGGCCCCGCCATCCGCGCGGCGATAGACCCGGTCGCCGGATTCGCCGCTCACGACCGGCGTCCAGTTGCCTGAGACGACAGATTCCGGAAAGGGCCGTCCGGTCACGTCCGCGCCGCTGCCCTTGTCGCTGAGTTCAGTAGAGGCCGCGGAGCAGACGGTCGATATAGTCGAGTTCGAGCGTCGGGCGGTTGCGCTCGTTGGCGCGCGCCCTGAGGCTCTCGAGGATTTCGCGCGCGCGCTCGATGGCGGCCTGGCCGGGCAGCATGTCGCGCTCCGGCCCGTAATCCTCGCCCCGTTGCGGCATGGGTCGGCCTAGCAGATCGCGGTCATCGCCTCCCGCCTCGCCGTGGCGGCCGTAGTTGCCTTCGTTGCCCGCGCCCTGCTGGCGCATCATCTCGCGCGCCATGGCCTGGGCTCCCTCGCGCAAGGCCTCCATCGCCTCGCCCTGGCGCCCGAGCGCGGGATCGCGCTGCGACCTGCGGAGCGAGTCGGCCGCGCCCTCCATGGAGCGCTGGGCGCGACCCAGCTCGTTGGGAGACCCTAAGCCCTGCTCGCCCAGCGAGCGCATGAGTTCCTGCAGCATGCGGCCGAGGCCGTCCTGCTGGCCGGCAAGGCCCTCGCCGCGGCCCTGCTGGCCCTGCGGCGACTGCCCCATGCCCTGCTCGCCTTCCTGTCCCTGCTGGCCGGGCTCGCCCTGGCCCTGCATGTCACCCGGCATCTCGCCCGGCATGCGGTAGGTCTCGTCCATGAGCTGCTGCTGGCGGCGCATGAGCTCGCCGAGTTCCTGCAGCATCTTCGCCATGGGCGGTGCGTTCTGCGGATCGCCCTGCTGGCCAATGCTCGGCTGCAGGTTCTGGAGCAGGTTCTCGAGTTGGGAGAGCATCTCCTGCGCCGCGTCGCGCGCGCCGCTCTTGGCGAGGTTCTCGATGGCGTCGAGCATGCGCTTCAGATCCTGCGAGCGCAGCTCCTGTCCGGGCACGCGCTGCTGCGGCTGGAGCTCGCCGCGCTTCATCGCCTCCATCATCTGGCGCGCCATGGCCTCGAGATAGCGGTCGAGCGCCTGGCGGAGCTTGTCCATGAGCTCGGCGATCTTTTCCGGCGACGCACCCTCGGCCAGCGCCTGCTGCAGCTCCTTGCGGGCGGCCTCGAGATCCTTGAGCGCGCTCGACTTCTCGCCGTCCTCGATGGCGATCGCGATATCCCACAGCGAGGCGACGACGCTTTTCAGCTCCTCGTCCGACTTCGCCTCGTAGAGGCGCGCGGCGGCGTCGCGGATTCCGAGATAGACGCCGCTCGATTCGACGAGGCCTTCGGGGTAGGCGACGAGCGAGGCGAGCGCGCGGACGACCTTGCGGGTGTCGGCCGGCGCCTGGACGATGCTGCGGCGCTGCTCAACCAGCGCGCGGGCGAGGAGCTTGCGGAACGGCCGCTCCGGCAGCTTGAAGGCGATGGGCTCGCTCACACCCGTCTGGCCGGCCTGGTCCTTGGCCTCGAACTGCATCTCGACCTCGAGCCCGGCCCAGGGATGGGCGGTGAGATCCTGGAAGGCGCGGCCCTTGGCGTCCTTGGGGTTGAGGCGCGGCAGGCTCACGGCGAAGCCCGGCGGATCGTAGAGGAGCCTGCCGGTGGCGGGCTTCTCCTTCTCGGAAAGCCTGAAGGTCGCCCTTATGCCCGCCACGCCGTAGTCGTCGCTCGCCGTCCAGTTGGCGGCGAAGGCGCCCGTCGGCGTGATCTCGATCTCGGGCGCGAGCGCCACCTTGGGCGGCGCGTCGGGAACGAGTGCTATCCGCCATTCGGCGAGCGTTGACGACCCGTCGGTGAGGCGCGCAAAGACCGGCCGGTCGAGCACGGCCTTCACCTCCCGGACGCCGGACGGTGCTTGTGCTTGCCCGCTGGCGGCGACGAGTTCGGGCGCGGCGACCTCGGGCCCCGCGCCGCCATCCGGCAGCAGGCTGTGAAAGACGAGCCGGGGCTCCGAGGCGCCGTTCAGGCGCACGACCAGCGTGCTGGCCTGCGGCGCCAGGAACTCCTCGCCCTCGGCCTGGCGCCTCTGGGCGGCGGGGCTCGTCAGCAGCAAGGGCGGCTTCTGGGTATAGGCCGGAGGCACGATCCAGGCGTCCAGGCTGGCCGTCGCCGTGGGCACGATGCCGGCCGTGGTGACGGCCTCGGCGATGCGGGTCTTCCATTGTCCAAGGTTGAGCGCGAGGGCGGCCAGGAGCGCTATGGCGAGCGCATTGCGGAGCGCCATCGGATCGCGACGGGGCAGATCGGAGCGCGGCCAGGCCGCTTTCAGGCTCGCGAGCGCCCTTTCCATGCGCGACTGGTGCTCGCGCCACAGCATCGCCTCCAGGGGGCCAGCGGCCGGATCCGCGATGCGGTCGCGCACGGCGGTCGCGGGCCGGTGCGGCGCGGGAGAATTGGATTCGATGCGGCGGACGGCTTCTTCCGTCGAGGGAAAACGCACCCTCGCCACCGGTATGAGCAGGATCAGGACGGCGAGGGCCGCGAGCCCGAGCGCGGCAAGCCTCGCCCACGGCGGAAACGCGCCGAGCGCGCCCGTCAGCACCGCGAGCGCGGAGAGCCCGAGCACAATCAGGGGGATGAAGGATGCGCTCCACAGCCTCTCCCACAGGATCGCCAGACGGGTCCTGAGAATCCTGCCGGCGAGCGCGCGATCGGGGCCGTTCGTCATCTCTGACAAGATAGTGCCATAATGCGGCA
>JBFXDI010000033.1:0-33330 GCA_050181295.1 Parvibaculaceae bacterium
ATTGAGCTCGCCGGTCTTGACCACGATCCGATCGCCCGACTCCTGCTCAATGACAGTCCAGGCCCTGTAGGCCTGCTGCGCCAGCCGCACGTAGGGAATAGTGTGATAGGTGAGGCGGATGATGCGGGAATGGTCCTGCGATTCCCCGCGATGGTGACCCAGCTCGAACTGCTCGATGCCAAGCACCTCGCGGCCCTCGCGTCGAGCGAGCCAGTAGGCGGCGGCGCTGCCGAGCCCTCCCAGTCCCAGCACAATGTACTTGAAGCTGTCTTTCACCGATTACCTAAAAGGTCCAAATATCGATCCATCGTTCCATTATTCAGCGTAATCCGCATGCTTGTCCAGCGGTGCCCGCGGGTTCATATTGACCGGAGCATGCGATGGTTGCCGTGCGATGATCAGGCGCATCCGCATCAAGCGTATCTACGACCCTCGGGACTCCGATGACGGGCGACGCATCCTTGTCGACCGCGTATGGCCACGCGGTGTGGACAAGAGCAAGGCGAAGCTGGCGCTGTGGCTGAAGGATGTTGCCCCGACCAGCGGCCTGCGGAAGTGGTTCGGCCACGACCCGGCGCGCTGGGCCGAGTTCCGCCGCCGCTATCGTGAGGAGCTCGACGCCAATCCTGCGGTGGAGGACCTCGTGAAGGCGGCCGCGGCTGAACCTGTCACGCTGCTCTACGGCGCGCGCGACACGGAGCACAACCAGGCCGTGGTGCTCGCGGAATATCTGCGGGAGCGGGTGGGGCGCGCGTAGTCCGCTCTAGAAGCGCGAGCCTGTGAGATGCGCGGCCTGGGCGCCCGCTTCATAGAAGCCCTCCCGGATGGTCCGGAACTGCGCGTCCACGGGGTCGGTGACCGGCAGCGGCAGCTCATCTTCCGCAGTTTCGCCCAGCACATGACCGGCAAGGATCTTTCCGAATACAGTGCCGGGAGCGATGCCGCGCCCATTGTAGGCCGAGAAGCCGACCATCTTTGGCCCGAGTCTGTGGAAGCGGGGCAGGTGGTTGCCTGTCATGCCGATGGTGCCGAACCACTCGGCGTCGAACTCGACATCGCCGAGCTGCGGGAATTCCCGCCGGAGCGTGCGCCGGATCCAGCCCTTGTGGATGGAGGTGCCCGAGCCGCGCAGCGCGCCGATGCTGCCGAAGATGAGCCGGCCCGTCTTGTCCATGCGGAACGAGCGCATGACGGTGTGCGTGGTCCAGGCGCCTTCGCGGCCGGGCAGGATCGTGCGCGAGAGGTTGTCGCCGAGCGGCTTCGTCGCGAAGTTGAAGTAGGAGAGCCGGACCTGTTGTGTGCGCAGTCTTTCCAGAGGTCCGGTGCTGTAGGCGTCGGTCGCGGTGATGACCCACTCCGCCGTGACCTGGCCGCCGGCTGTGCGCACGACCCATCGGTCGCCGCTTCGCTCGATGCCTTCGACCCGGCTGCCCGTATGGATCGTGGCGCCGGCTCTGGCGGCCGCATGGGCAAGACCACGCACATAGGCAAGGGGCTGGAGCGTCCCGGCGCGCATGTCCAGCATCGCGCCCTTGTAGCCGCCGGTGCCGAGACGGCTTGCTGTCTCCCTGGCATCGAGCAGCCGCACCGGCGCCCCCCGCTTCTTCCATTGGGCCTCGCGTTGCCGGAGCTCCGCCAGGCCCTTCTCATCGACGGCGCAATGGAGCGTGCCGTTCTTCTCCACCTCGCAGGCGATGGCGTGCTTCTCGATCATCTCGAACACGAGCTTCGGCCCGTCGCTGAGAAGCGACAGAAGCCGTTCGCCATGCACGGGCCCGAGCACGCGCGGAAACTCGTCCGGCATCACCCACATGCCGGCGTTGATGAGCCCGACATTGCGTCCGGAAGCTCCGTAGCCGATTTCCTCGGCTTCCAGCACGATGGCCTTGCGTCCCGCTTCGGCGAGGTGAAGCGCCGCCGACATGCCGGTGAAGCCACCGCCGATGATCGCAACGTCCGCCGTGACCTCGCCGGCGAGCGGTGAGGTCGGTGGCGGCTCTGGCGCGGTCTTTTCCCAAAGGCCGTGAGAGCGCGGGTCATTCTTCATTGCGGCTCGCAAGCAGGATTTCGATCCCTCCCGCTCTAGGCGGGCTGGCGACGGGCGTAAAGATCGAATTTCAGTATGGCATGCCTGCTATTCAGGCCTGCCGCTCCGCCATCAGCGTCAGCCGGCCGAGCATGGTCTCGACACTTGGACAGACGATGGCGCCTGCCGCCTCCAGCTCTCCCCCGATCTCGACCGGCAGGCTGGTGTTGCTGCCGTCCGGAATGCGGTTGAGCTTGCCGCCGACGAACACCGGCAGTTCGACCGACCGCTCCGCCAGCTCCTTGCGGAGATCGGCGACAAACTGCAGCGCGACGCCGTTGTAGGAGGAAAGGGCGATGAAGTCGGCCTTCTGCATCTCCGCTTGCTCGGCGAGGTCGTTCGGGTCGGTTGACACTCCGCCGTCGAGAATCTCCACGCCGAGCTCCCGGAGCACGGTCTCGACCAGGATCTTCCCGTATTCGTGCACGTCGGTCGTGGCGATGACGGCCTTGAGGCCGGCCTTTGCGATGCGCTTGCGGTGATCGGCATCCATGCGGCCGACCATTCCTTCGCCCTCGCGTTCCAGTTGCTCGATCGAGTGTGAGCGCACGAGGGGCGTGCGCCCGCGCAGCCGGCCCGGCGTCTCCCTGCCTGGCCCGTAGAGCTCCTCCAGCCGCTTCGAGCCCACGCGCCGGATGCCGAGTAGCATCTCGAAGGGGTTCTGGACGTCGATGCCGGCTTCCTGGAAGCCGGCGATCACATTGTCGCGGAACTGCCTGCCGCCCTCCACGATCTTGTCTGCCGTCTCGTCCACTTCCTCCTCGCGCACGAGCGCATGCAGCGGCTGATCCAGCTCGACCAGCTTGTTGGCGAACATGTGAACATCGATGATCTCCTCGATGTCGGGGATGCGCTGCGCCTCGGTCACCGGTGTCGGGTTGACCGCGTGGCCAGCGGGGCGCGTGCGCTCCCCATAAATGTCGACCCTGAGATAGGTCGCCAGCGCGGCGTAGTTCTCGGCGTGGTTCGGGCCATACATGGTGGTCGCGCCATAGAGCATCGTGCCCGGCGTCTTGTGGATCTTCTGTGCTGCGCGCTGGAAGGCGAGACGGCTTACGGGCCGTGCGTAGGTGTTGCCGAAGGAATAGGAGGCGTGCCCGCCGCACAGATCATCGACGATGTATTGTTCGAGCAGGATCGCGCCGAGCGAGCAGGAAAGGTCGGTGAAGAGCGAGGCGAACCCGTCGTCGAGGCTCGAATGCACGATCACCGGCACCGGTTGCGCGGCGGTAAGGGCTATGGCCTTGAGAGACTCGGCCGTGGTGAAGATGTCGTCGTCCCAGTGAGGCTGGCGGAAGGCGAAATACTGGCCGAGATTGCCGACGGATGTGGAGCCGGAGAGAAGCGCGGCGATGGTGTTCTCGAAGGCTGCGGGGGTGCCGATGACGAAATCCCCGAAATGCGGCGCGACCGGCGCGCGGCTGGTGAGCGCGACCCAGTCCTCCACCTCCTGCATGATGAGGCCGGTGCCGCGCGGCATGTCCTTCCGCTTGGCGCGGGGATAGCCCATGCTCCAGTCGAGGCAGATGCCGTAGCGATCGACGCGGTATCCGGCCTTGTCGAGGCTCTCCCATATCTCGCCCCAGGCGCGCTGGCTCTTGCCCGGATCGCGGAAGCCGATCTGGGCGTGCATCATCGTGCGGCCTTCCTCGGTGCATTTCCGCTTGTATTCGATCTCGGAGCCGACGCCGTAGGTCTCCAGGAAAGGCGATCGTCCTATGGTGACCTCCGTCGCCATGCGGCGCCCCTCCTGGACCAGGGCCTTCGCATCGGGGAGTTCCGCCTCGGGAAAGACATGACGGCGTTCAAGCTTCGGCATTGTTCTTGACCCTCTCTATGAAACATCCTTCGCCAGGGCGTCGCCGATCGAGATCGCCGTTTCCCTGAGCGGAGGAAGCAGTGTGTCGAGACCTGCGTCGAGCGACAGCGCGCTCCTGAGAAACATCACGTTCAGCGAGGCCATCACGCGGCCGTTCGCGAGCACCGGCACGCCGATACCCCAGATCGCGCTGTCGTAGACGGTTTCGAGATAGGCATCGTCGGTCAGCGAATAGCCGCGCTTGCGGGTGTCGGCGAGCAGCCGCTTCGCCCTTGCGGGGTCGTTGGCGCGGGCATCGAGAGGATTGCCCGAGGCCCTGAGCACCGAGAGGATGCGGTCTGCTTCCTCATCTCCGCAGAAGGAGAGATAGGCTAGGCCAAGCGCGCTCAGGAGCATCGGCGTGCGGGCGCCCACCTTCCGGTTCAGGGACAGAACGCCGAACTCGCGGTTGGTCGCCGCGATCACCATCGCGTCGCCGTCGAAGAGGCCGAAATCGGAGGGCCAGCCGACCTTGCGTCGAAAGGTCGAGAGGAAGGGCGCCGCCACCGAGGTCACCCGGGCCTGCGCATGCATCCCGTTGCTGAGGAGCAGGCATTTTCCCGTGGGCGCGTAGGTGGCGCTGCCCTGTTCGCGCATCACGTATCCAGCGTTGATGAGCGTTTCGATCATCCGCAGCACCGTGGGTTTCGGATAGCCCGTGCGCTTGTGGATCTCGGTGACGGTCGCCCGCTCGAGCTGGTTGATCTGCCGCAGCACCTCGAGGCCGCGCGTCAGCGCCGTCACTGGATCGAAAGCCGGCATGGCTTGGGCTACATCCTCTCCATGCTCGATGCTCCTACCTCACGACTCCTTCGGCCCTCAGTCGCTCCAGGCACGCCCTGTCGCGCCCAAGCTCGCGGCATAGCACGTCCTCCGTATGCTCGCCGAGCAAGGGAGGGGGCCGGCGATAGGCGGCCGGAGTATCGGACAAGCGGATCGGATTTGCCACCGAAGGCGCCGAGCCGAACGGATGCGGGATCTCGACGCGCAGGCCGCGGGCCATGGCTTGCGGCTCGCAGAAGACCTGGTCGATGCGATTGATGGGCGCGCACGGCACGTCTGCCGTCTCGAAGACTATCTGCCAGGCCGCGGTGCTCCGGGTCGTCAGGGTTTCGGAGAGTGCCGCGACCAGCGCTTCGCGATGCTCGACCCGGCGGCGGTTCGTCGCGAAGCGCTCGTCTTCTGCGAGGTCCGGTCGCTGCATGGCCATGCAGCAGCGGCGGAACTGCTCGTCCGTCCCCACCGCAAGCACGATATGCCCGTCCGCGGTGGCAAAGCTGCGGTAGGGAACGACGTTGGGATGGCTGTTGCCGAGCCGGCCGGGAACGAGCCCCGAGACGAGATAGTTCGAGGCCTGGTTGGCGAGCATCGCCACTTGCGCGTCGAAAAGGCTGAGGTCGATGTGCTGTCCGCGTCCAGTGAAGGTCCGCGCCTGCACTGCGGCGAGAATGCCGACCGCTGCATAAAGGCCGGTGAAGAGATCGGCGACCGCAACGCCCGTCTTCAGGGGCTCGGCGCCGGGAGCTCCGTCCGGCTGGCCGGTGAGGCTCATGAGGCCGCCCGCCGCCTGCATGGCGAAATCGTAGCCCGGCTTGTGGCGCGAGGGACCGGTCTGGCCGAAGGCCGTGATCGAGCAATAGATCAGCCGCGGATTGATTGCGCTCAACGCATCGTGGTCGAGTCCGTACTTTGCGAGGCCCCCGGGCCGGAAGTTCTCCACCAGCACATCGGCGCGGGCGGCGAGCTCCCTGACGAGTGCCGCGCCTTCTGGCTTTGAGAAGTCGATGGCGACGGAGCGCTTGTTGCGGTTGGTGCAGAGATAGTAGGCGGATTCCCGCCCGTCGGTTTTGGTGTCTTCGAGATAAGGCGGACCCCATGCCCGCGTATCGTCGCCGCGCTCGGGGTGTTCGACCTTGATCACGTCCGCGCCCAGGTCGGCGAGCATCTGCGACGCCCAGGGGCCGGCGAGCACCCGGCAGAGCTCCACGACCTTCAGATTCCCGAGCGCCGTCTGCATGTCTTTTCTCTCAGGCCCGCTGGTTGAAACGGCGGCCGACGAGCGCGGCGGCGATATTGACCTTCTGAATGTCAATCGTGCCGCCCGCAATGCCCCAGCCCCAGGCATCGCGGAATCGCTGCTCGGCGGCATAGGCCTTCGAATAGCCGTAGCCTCCGAGAAGCTGCATCGCCTTGCCGCAGACATCGCGCGCCATCTCGTTGGCGAAGCACTTCGCCATGCTGCTCGCGAGCACGGAGGGGAAATGCTCTTCCGACTTCGAAGCCACGGCCTTGTGGATGAGAAGCCGCGAAGCCTCCACCTGCATCGCCATTTCCGCGAGCTTTAGCTGCACCGCCTGGAAATCGACGATCGGCTTTCCGAACTGCCGCCGCTCCTGCGTGTAGGCGAGCGCGTCCTCGAGCGCGGCGGCCGCTAATCCAAGCGTCATGGTCGCGTTGCCGCAGCGCTCGAGGTCGAAGGCCTCCATGAGCTTGCCGAAGGAGCCGGCCGGCACCACGATCTGATCCCGCGGCACGCGCACGTCCTCAAGAACGATGTCGGCCGAGGGAATGCCTCGAAATCCCATGAGCGCCTCGCGCTTGCCGAACGACACGCCCTTTCGATCGCTCTCCATCTACACGGCGCCGCTCCCCTTTGCGCCCGGAGCGTCCGAGAGGCGGCAATAGACGAGATAGCCGCCGGCATGTCCGCCGCCGCTGCTCCAGCGCTTGCGGCCGTTGAGCACGACGCTGTCGCCGTCGGTGGCGCCCCGCGTCTTGAGATCGGTGAGGGCGGTGCCGGCGTCGGGTTCGGACATGGCGATGGCGACCGTCAACCGGCCGGCGCAGACGTCGGGGATAAGCCGTTTCTTGAGCGCTTCCGGCGCGAAGCGCTCGATCGCCTTGATGGGTCCCACAACACTCTCGAAGACGGGAAAGGCGAGGGCAGGGTGCAGCTTTACGAACTCTTCCAGCACCAGCAGCGCATCGAGATCGGTGAGTCCGTGGCCACCATAGGCGGAATCGATGTTGATACCGAGAAATCCCATCTCGCCCAGGCGCTTGAGAACCTCCGGCCCCGGCGGCTCGCTGGTCTCCTCGATGCGTCGTGCTTCCGCCGCAAGCTCGCGGCGGGCGAAATCCCGAGCGACGCGCTGCAATTCGCTCTGTTCCGGCGTCAAAGAGAAATCCATCGAAGACGGGCCCCAATATTCGAGTTACAGTTCATCTATTGAACTGTGAATTCAACAATTGACTTTTAGCGCGAAGCATGATGATCTGCAAGCCACAAACTCGCAGGGAGGCTTGTGGGCACATGTCGATTGTCGGTGAAGATGTGCTGAAGCAGGCCGACGAGCTCGTGCGCCGGCGAAAGCCGGAATGGAGTCTCGAGGCTCCTTTCTATACGAACCAGGAGATCTTCGATCTCGATCTGGAGGCCATCTGGGCTCGTCACTGGATCCATGCCGGCGTCGCGGCCGAGGTGCCCGAGCCGGGCGACTATGTGACCGTCGAGGTCGGCCGCTATTCCGTGATCATCGTGCGCGGCGCCGACCGGCAAGTCCGCGCCTTCCACAATGTCTGCCGCCATCGCGGCGCGCGCATTCTCAACGAGGAGAAAGGCTCGGCTGCCAAGCTCGTCTGCCGCTACCATAACTGGACATACGGTCTCGATGGTCCGCTCGCTTTCGCCGAGCATCTGGCGCCGGATGTGGACCGCGCGTGCCTGGGCCTGAAACCCGTGCACCTGCGCAATCTCGCTGGCCTCCTGTTCATCTGCCTTGCCGACGAGCCACCGGCCGATGTCGAGGAAATGGCCCGCGCCGTCGAGCCCTATCTCGCGCCGCACGAACTTGAGAACTGTCGCATCGCCGCCGAGGACGACGTCGTCGTGCACGGCAACTGGAAGGCGACGATGGAGAACAACCGCGAGTGCTACCACTGCAACGGCCATCCCGAGCTTCTGAAGATCTTCTTCCAGTTCTTTGCCCATACCGAGGACGACGTGAAGCCGCGTCAGCGCGCCTATTACGAGCGCTACCGGCGCATCCAGGGCGAAATGGTCGACATCTGGCAGTCGAGGAAACTGCCGTGGAAGCTGGTGGAGTTGCTGGACGATCGCCCGACAGCCTTCCGGCTCGAGCGGCTGGCGCTCGACAATGCCGGGGAGTCCTACACCGTCGATACGCGCGCGGCCTCGAAGCGGCTGGTTGGACGCTTCGACAATCCGCGCCTTGGCGCGCTGTCGCTTCACACCCAGCCCAATTCCTGGAACCACTTCCTCGCCGACCACGCGGTCGTCTTCAATATCCTGCCGCTCACGCCTGGGACGACGCGGCTGCGCACCCGCTGGCTGGTCCACAAGGACGCTGTCGAGGGCCGCGACTATGATGTCCAGAACCTCACGCAGGTCTGGCGCAAGACCAACGAGCAGGATGCGACGTTCGTTGGCTGGCAGCAGAAGGGGGTGGGGAGCCCCGCCTACGAGCCTGGTCCCTACTCTCCGAACGAGAACCAGGTCGAGAAGTTCATCGCTTGGTACATCGGCCGGTTCGGAGACTTCCTCAACGGGCGCAGGAGAATGCCGGTCCGTCCGCGCGCGACCGCCGCGTGATCGCGGCGGCGACCGCCGCTATACCGTGAAACGCACCCAGCCATAACGAAACTGTTGGTGTCCTTCCGGGTGCCCGCTGTGATAGGGATGCCGCGTTTTCTCCGGCGCTCCGCCGGAATTCCTCGCGGTTGGAAACCTGCGGCCGGTCCCGACTTCCGCATATCCTTGCGAGGAGTGAGCCGACATAGCGACCCGTACCGCCCCGATCTTCTTGCAGAAGGACTTCTCCATGGCCGCCGCATCCTATCCCGACCTCTATCTCCTGATCGGCGGCGAGCGCCTGAAAGGGAACGGTCGAAAGACCCAAGCCGTGCGCAATCCCGCCGATACGAGCGTGCTGGGCGAGCTTCCGCACGCGACGCGCGAGGACCTGGACAAGGCGTTGGACTGGGCTGCGAAGACCTGGCCGGCCTGGAAGGCGACACCCGCCATAGAGCGGGCCCGCATCATCGAGCGAGCCGCCGACATCATCCGCGAGCGGGCGAAGGAGATCGCCACCATCATGACGCTCGAGCAGGGCAAGGTGCTCGCCGAGTCCATGATCGAGGTGCATTTCACGGCCGATACGCTCGAGTGGTACGCCGAGGAGTGCAAGCGTGCCTATGGGCGTGTCATCCCCTCCCGCGCTCCCGGTCAGCGCTTGATGGTGCTGAAGGAGCCGGTAGGCCCCGTCGCCGCCTTCTCGCCCTGGAACTTCCCGGCCCTGACGCCGGCCCGCAAGGTCGGCGCCTCGCTCGCCGCCGGCTGCACCTGCATCTTGAAGCCCGCCGAGGAGACGCCCGGCACGGCGCTCGCGTTGGCGCGGGCGCTTGAGGACGCCGGATTGCCCAAGGGCGTCCTCAGCGTCGTCTTTGGTGTCCCCAACGACATCTCGACCTATCTCATCGCCTCGCCGGTGATCCGCAAGATCTCCTTTACCGGCTCGACTGCGGTGGGCAAGCACCTGGCGGGCCTTGCCGCCCAAGGAGTCAAGCGCGCCACCATGGAACTGGGCGGCCACGCGCCGGTGCTGATCTTCGACGATGCCGACATCGGCAAGGCCGCGACGCTCGCGGCCGCGTCCAAGATGCGCAATGCCGGGCAGGTCTGCGTGTCGCCTACGCGTTTCTACGTGCAGGAGAAGGCGCACGACAAGTTTGTCGAAGCGTTCGTTTCGGAACTGAAGACCTACAAGCAGGGGCCCGGCATCGACGAGACCAGCAAGGTCGGCCCCATGGCCAATCCGCGCCGTGTCGAGGCCATGGAGCGGCTCGTGGCCGATGCCAAGGAGCGCGGCGCCAAGGTGGCGCTCGGCGGCCGGCGGCCTCGCAACGATGGCTGGTTCTTCGAGCCGACGGTTCTGACGGACGTTCCCGAGGATGCGCTCGTGATGAACGAGGAGCCCTTCGGCCCCATCGCGCCGGTGGCCCGCTTCTCCGATTTTGACGACGCCATCGCCAAGGCCAACCGCCTGCCGATGGGGCTTGCCGCCTACGCCTTCACCTCGTCTCACGCGCAGGCCGCAAAGCTCGAGGATGCGGTGGAATCGGGCATGATCGCCCTCAACCATTTCGTCATCTCCGCGCCCGAGGCGCCGTTTGGTGGCGTGAAGGAGAGCGGCTACGGGCACGAAGGCGGCATCGAAGGCCTGGAGGCCTATCTCCAGACCAAGTACATCACCGCCATGCCCTGATCGGACAGGAGCCTCCTCACGCACGCGTGGCGCGTGACCTGAGCCTCAGTCGCATGATGTGCTTCTCGATCGCGTCGTGAAGCTCGGGTGTGCTGGCGGTCGTGAGCATCGCCAGCAGCCTGCGATGGTCCGGGCCGATGGCCGCGGCGTCACGCTCACGGCGCGCCTCGTGGCCGAACACGATCATGACGTTGCGTGCGATCGCCTCCCAGAGCGTCAGCACGACGGGGTTGTCGGCCGCCAGGCAGAACTCGCGATGAAAGGCGATGTCGGCGCGGCCGATCCGTGGCCAGTCGACGCTCTGGGCGGCGCGCTCGATCGTCTCGATATGCGCCTCGAAGCGCTTGAGGAATGAAGGGTCTTTCCGGCAGGCCTCGGCCGCGCCCGTGATGGCGATGCGCTCCAGCGCCACCCTGGCCTCGCAGATCTGGTCGAAGCGTGCCTCGTCGAACTGCGCCACATGCGTGCCGCGGTGGCGTGTGCTTTCCACTATGCCCTGCGCCTCGAGCACCTTGAGCGCTTCCCGGAGCGGCACACGGCTCACCTGGAAGAGCTGGGCGAGTTCCGTTTCCACGAGCCGCTGGCCGGACTTCAGGACGCCTGAGGCGATCCCCTCCACGATCGCAAAGGATGTCTGGTCCGCGAGGCTCGAGGCTTGGAGCGGCCCGAGACCGGGCGGCGAAGGCTGCAACTTCTGATCCATGCGTCGACTATCCACGATTCGCCGGGGATCGGCTCTTGAGCTAAGGTGCTAATTGTATACAGTTAGCACGGATGCCCGCAAACACATCTTCGGAAGGAGGTTCGTCATGGGATTTGCAAAGCTTCTGCAGACGGCCGCGGTCGCGAGCGCGCTGCTGTTTTCCACCTCGGCTGCGACCATGGCGGCCGGCACGGATGTTCCAGCTTCCGGCCAGAGCGCAAAGATCGACGCCATCAAGGAGAGGGGCGTCCTCAAGGTGGCGGCCATCGGCGAGTTTCCATGGCTGCCTGAGAACACCACCGGCAGCGGACCGCAGTTCTCGGGTCCGGCCTGGATGCTTGCCGAGGAGTATGCCAAGCGGCTTGGTGTGAAGCTGGAGGTCGTGCCGGTCAGCCACGAGACCAAGGTGCCGATCCTGGCGACGGGCGAGGCCGACATTTCCATCGCGCCGCTCGCCGTCACGCCGAAGCGCCAGGAGGTCGCGAACTTCGTCGTCTATTCGCGCTCGAGCCTTTGTCTCTTTGGCCTCAAGGACAACCCGAAGCTTGCCGATGTGAAGACGGTCGATGACCTCAACCGCGAGGGACTGACAATGGCCTATTTCACCGGCACGCCGCCCGAGACCTGGGCGCCGACACGCTTCCCCAAGGCGACGCTCAAGGGCGTGGCGGGCTCGGGCGCCAACGCCCCGATCGAGGAGATCATGGCCAAGCGGGCCGACTTCGCCTCGATCGACAACGTCGCATGGCCACAACTTGAGAAGCAGGTGCCGGGCCTCGTCTCCTGGCCGGCAGGCGACGATTGCCTCAAGAGCAGCGAAATGTCGACCGGCGTCGGCCTCGCGGTGGACAAGAAGGACACCGTCTTCCACGACTGGCTCCAGGCCGTCTATGACGAGATCAAGGACAAGGTGACCGAGGAGGAGATCCGTCTGCTCAAGTCGGGCTCCTGAGGTCACTGAAGAGGCGCACCTTTCGTTGGCGATGGCGCCTTCGGAAGGTGCGCGCCCCCGCGCACCGGGGCCGCGAGGCGCCGCCCCTCCAGATCATCGGCTGATCCCGTGACCATCGACATCTCGCCGCTCCTGCGGAGCTGGCCGTTCCTGCTCAATGCGCTCTGGACGACGCTCATCCTCAGCATCCTGTCGATGCTCCTGGGCTTCGCCATCGGCGTCGTAGTGGGCGCCCTCCGGACCTATGGCGGGCGCGTCGTCAACGCCGCACTCGGCTTCTACGTCGACACCATGCGCGCCATCCCGCTGCTTGTCGTGCTGGTATGGACCTTCTTCGCATTCCCCGTGATCGTCGGCTTCTCGCTCAACGCCATGACGGCAGGCGTCATCGGGCTGGGGCTCCATCTCGGCGCCTATGTCGCCGAGACCATCCGCGCCGGGCTCACCTCCGTGCGCAAGGGCCAGATGCAGGCGGCGCTTGCGCTCGGAATGAGCCGTTTCGAGGCGATCCGCACCATCATCCTGCCTCAAGCGCTCATCCGCATGATGCCGCCCTTGGGCTCGCTCTTCGTGATCGCCATTAAGGACAGTGCCATCGCCTCGGTCATCGCCGTGCCGGAGCTTCTCCGCCAGTCGCAGATCCTCGCCGGCCAGACCTTCCGGCCCTTCGAGATCTATACGGCCGCGATGATCGTCTACTTCCTTATCTGCTACCCGGTTGCCCGCGGCGTCGATGCGCTCTACCGGCGCGTTTCCCACCTCGGTGCCTCATGACGTTCGACTGGTCCGTTATCTGGCAGAACTGGCGCGTCTTTCTCGACGGCGCGCTGATGACCGTCTTTCTCACCGTCGTCACCATGGCGCTTGCCATTCCCGGCGGTTTGGCGCTGGCGCTCCTGCGGCTGAGTCCGTTCCGGATCGTGCGGGGTCTCACGACCGCCTTCGTCGAGTTCTTCCGGGCAACCCCGCTGATCCTCCAGATCTACTGGGTCTACTATGTGCTGCCCGCCATGTTCGATATCCAGTTCTCGCAGCTCACGACCGCCATCGTCGGCCTCGCCTGCAACATCTCCTGCTTCAACTCCGAGACGTTTCGCGCAGGAATCCTGTCGATCCGCCAGGGGCAGTGGAACGCGGGCCTGGCGCTCGGCATGTCGAAGGCGGAGGTGATGCTGAGGATCGTGCTGCCGCAGGCGCTCATGCGTGTCCTGCCGGCGCTCGCCTCCACCTGGGTCTCGCTCTTCAAGGACACCTCCCTCGTCGCCATCATCTCGGTCGGCGATCTCTCCTACGTCTCCTTGAAGCTTCGCGCCGAGACCTACCGCATTCTGGAGGTCCTGACCGCCATGGCCGGCATTTACTGGCTGCTCGGCTACCCGCAGGCGAAGCTCGTGGACTGGATCCACCGCCGCTGGAAGGTTGTCGAATGACGAAGGAAGCGATCCTCACGGCTGAGGGTGTGCGCAAGACCTATGGGCCGCTGGTCGCGCTGGACGGCGTCGGCGTCGTCATCCGCAAGGGCGAGGTCGTGTGTCTCATCGGTCCCTCGGGCTCAGGCAAGTCGACGCTGCTCCGCTGCCTCAATGCGCTCGAGCAGGTCGATGCCGGAAGCGTCCTGTTCGAGGGCGTGGATGTGCACGCGCCTTCGACCGATGCAAAGCTCGTCCGACGGCGCATGGGCATGGTGTTCCAGAATTTCGAGCTCTTTCCGCATCTGACCGTGCTGCGCAACGTCACCATCGGGCCGACCACCGTGCTGAAGCTCGGCCAGGCGTCAGCGGACGAGCGCGCTCGTAAGCTCCTTGCAAAGGTCGGACTTGCGGAGAAGGCCGACGTCCATCCTTCCGCGCTCTCCGGCGGCCAGCAGCAGCGGGTCGCCATCGCCCGCGCGCTCGCCATGGAGCCCGCGCTCATGCTTTTCGACGAGCCGACCTCGGCGCTCGATCCGGAGACCATCGGCGAGGTGCTGAGCGTCATGAAGACGCTGGCGGACGAGGGCATGACCATGGTGGTCGTGACCCACGAGATGGATTTTGCCCGCCGCGTCGCCGACCGCGTCGTGGTGTTCGACAAAGGGCGCGTGATTGAAGAGGGGCCGCCGAAGCAGATTTTCGAGGCCCCGACGGTGCCGCGTACCCGCGATTTCCTCAGCCATCTCGGCTGGCATGGCGAAAGCATCCAGAAGACAGACAAGGAAAAGCAATGAAGGACCTCACCATCGACCGCGCCGAAGTGTTCGTCATGGGCCCCGAGACCGAGCGCTATGTCTGGGCGGAGGGCATGACCGAACAGTACATGGCGAACATCATCCTCAAGCTCACCTCGAAGGGGGGGGCGGAGGGCATCGCCGGCGCGGCCATGATCAACGCCAACTGTTTCGACAAGGCGGTGGGCGAAACGCTGCGCTTCCTGCTTCCGGACATCATCGGGGCCAACCCGCTGGAGCGCGAGGCTCTGTGGTACCGCATGCGCAACCTCGGCACCCCGATCGTGCCGCAGGCGCTCTCTCTGATCGACATCGCGCTCTGGGACATGGTGGCGAAAGAGGCGGGTCTGCCGCTCTACCAGATGCTCGGCGGCGCGCGCTCGAAGATCCTGTCCTACGCTTCGACGCCCGGCCTCTCGTCCAACGAGGCCTACATCGACTACTGCCAGCAGCGCGTGGAGGAAGGCTACAAGGCCATCAAGTTCCACTGCTGGTGCGTGCCCGAGCGCGACCTGCCCATGTGCGAGGCCGTGCATCGGCACTTCGAGGGCAAGGGGATCGATCTCATGCTGGACGTCGAGCAGCGCTACGACCTCCGCTCGGCGCTGAAGGTGGGCAAGCGCTGCGGCGAGATGGGTTTCGGTTGGTTCGAGGCGCCGCTCGTCGACTTCGACGTCGAGGGCTACCGTACGCTGAGGCGCGAGACCGGCGTTCCCATCATCCCGGCTGGGAACACCTGGCTGGACCTGCAGCAACTGGAACAGGCGATCCGGCTCGAATGCTGGAACTCGGCGCGCGTCGATGCCACGATCTGCGGCGGCATCACGCCGATCCGCAAGATCATGGGGCTGGCGGAAGCGAGCGGAATGACGGTCGAGGTGCAGAGCTGGGGCTACACACTCACCCAGGCTGCCAATCTCCACGTCATCCTCGCCTTTGGAAACTGCACCTACTTCGAGCAGCCTTCGCCCTATCCGGCCTTCGAATACGGCTCACACGACGTGATCCGCACCGACAAGCAGGGCTACGTGCACGCGCCGGACGGCCCCGGCCTTGGCGTGCGCGTGGACTGGGACTCGGTGAAGAAGGCGACGGTACTCAACTACGAGGTCCGGTGAGGTTCGATCTCTACTTCCTATCCGCGCGGTAGCGCTTGACGAAGTCCTCGTTGAGCTCGATGCCGAGGCCGGGCGCGTCGGGAAGCTCCATGAAGCCGTCCTTGAGCTCGGGCTCCGGCGTCACGAGCTCGCGCCGCATGGGACTGTCGAAGACGTGCGGGGAGATGTACTCGAACACCGGCGCCGCGGGGCAGGCCGCCTGGAAATGCCGGCCAGCGGCCGAGGTGATGCCCGTCTTCCAGCCGTGCGGCACGACCTCGGCGCCCGCCATCTCGCACATCTCGGCGATGCGGCGGATCTCGGTGAGCCCGCCGCCGCGGCAGATGTTGGGCTGCACGATGTCGACGCGGCCGCGTGTCAGCCATTCGCGAACCTCCCAGCGCGTGGCGCCGGCTTCCGCGCCGCCGATGCGGATGGAGCTCATTTCGGCGAGCTTGGCATGGCCGTCGAGATCGTCATGCTGGAGCGTCGCCTCGGCGAAGAAGATGTCGCAGTCGGCGATGCGCTCGATCACCCAGAGGGCGTCGCGCCAGTTGCGCCAGCGATAGCCGAAGTCGACCGCCATCAGCGGGCCGTCGCCCAGCATCTTCCGTCCCTCGTGGATGAGCTTCACGAGCTCGGCGTCGCTGACGAGGTCGTAGAACAGCACCTCCATCTTCATGGCCCGGAAGCCGATCTTCAGCGCCTGGTCGAACTGGCGGCCGATCTCGCGCATGAGGTCGGGGACGGGGCGGCCCTGCGCCATGCCGGGAAAGATGGTGCAGTAGGGCCTGAGCTTCTCGCGCCGCGCCCCGCCCATGAGCTTGTAGGCGGGAAGGTCGAGCGCCTTGCCGGCGAGATCATGCAGCGCCACGTCGACGGCCGAGAGGGCGTGGATGCCGAGGCCGCGGCGGCCGGGCCAGAAGGTGCCCTCGTAAAGCTTCTGCCAGAGGCCCGCGACCTCGACCGGATCCTCGCCCTTGAGAATCTCGGAGGCATTCTGGCTCCAAAGATGCGCGGTCGGCGCTTCCAGGAACTCCTTGACGGCGAAAGGGGGCGCGTCCGCCTCGCCGATGCCGTAGCGTCCGTCCTCGTCCCAGATGCGCACCACGACCGTGTCGGTCGTGCCGTCGAGATCGCCCGGCGCCGAAACCGCGGAGATGACGGGAATGACCTCAACCTTCGCAATTCTTCTCACGCGCGTTCTCTCCCTATCTCGTTGAATATCCGCCGTCGATCGCCAACGCCTGCCCCGTCACGAAGGCGGAGAGGTCGGAAGCGAGGTAGACGGCCATCTCGCCGATCTCCTCGAGCCTCGCCGGGCGCGGTATGGGGTGCATGCGCCGCTTGGCCTCGAGCACCGCTTCCGGATCGGGCTCGAGCTTCACCACCTCGTATGCGAGCGGTGTCTCGACAAAGCCCGGGCAGATGCAGTTGGCGCGCACATCCTTCTCCGCGAGGTCGAGCGCTATCGACTTCACCATGCCGATGACGCCGTGCTTGGCGCCGCAATAACCGACACGCTCCTTGGCGCCGACCAGGCCATACATGGAGGAGATGACGATGATCGAGCCGGCGCCCGCTTCGATCAGGTGGCGGGCGCCGTAGCGGATGGCCAGAAAGACCGGCATCAGCGAGTTGTCCACGATGCGCCGGAACTCCTCGGGCGGCGTATCGAGGATTGGCGTCCGGCCGCCCGCGCCCGCGCTTACGACGATCGTGTCGAGACCGCCCATGACGGCCACCGCCTCCGCGGTGACGCGCTCGACGTCGGCCGGAATCGAGGCATCGCCGGCGGCATAGTTGGCGCGGCCTGGCACGGCGAGGCTCGCGACCGCTCCCTTGAGCACGCTCTCGCGACGGCCCGAGAGGAAGACTTTCGCTCCTTCGGCCAGCATGGACTGCGCGATGGCCAACCCGATCCCGGTCCCGCCGCCGTAGACGAGCGCCCGCTTGCCGCTGAGCCGCTGTGCCATGCTTTTTATCTCACCCGGAACTCTTCCACCGTCTTCGGATCGAGGTTGACGCCGAGGCCGGGCGCCGTCGGCACGGCAATCCTGCCGTCCGGACCGATGGGGAACGTCTCCTTCGTCAGCTTCCAGCGGAGGGGCGAAACGCTTGTCGAATATTCCGCCGGTTCGTCAGCCCAGTGCTGCGACAGGAAGGCGAGGTTCGCCGCGATGGTGATGTTCGACTTGTAGCCGTGCGTCACCACGCGCTTGCCCTTGGATTTGGCGAAGGCCGAGAGCCGCATGAGTTCGGTGAGGCCGCCCACCATCGTGACGTCGGGCTGTGCGATGTCGATCCTGCCCGCCTCGAACATCTCGGCATATTCGAACCGGGTGGTGAGGCCGAGGTCCCCGCCGCCGATCGGCACGCCGAACCCCTGGAAACGCGCGTGCCCCTCGAGATCCTCGAGCGGCAGCGGCGCTTCGACCCAGAAGAAGTCGTTCTCCTTGAAGATCGGCATGAGCGGCAGGCCTTCCTCCGCCTTGCTCCAAGCGGTGGCGGCGTCGATCATCAGCCGGATATCCTTGCCCACATGCTCGCGCGCCGTCCGGATGAGCTTCGCGCAGAGGTCGATGTCGTCGCGCCAGAAGGGGTCGGCGACGATCTTGATGGCCTTGAGGCCGAGCTTCAGCCCACGGTCGATGTTCTTCCTCACATCGTCCGGCGTGTCGCCCAGGGGGTAGACGGTTCCATAGGCGAGCAGCCGGTCGCGCTGCGGCTTGCCGAGAAGCTCGGACACGGGCTTGCCTTCGACCTTGCCCTTGATGTCCCAGAGCGCGATGTCGACCGCGCTGATCGCATGGATCACGGCGCCGCGGCGCCCGTAGTAGTTGGTGAGCGAATACATCCGGTCCCACAGGGCCTCGATGTCGGAGGGGTCCTGACCGACGACCGCCTCCTTGAGACCCATGGCATGGCTGTGCGAGCGGGGCGCGTCCACGATGGCACGGATAACGGAAGGCACGCTGTCGACTTCCGCCAGGCCCTGAACTCCCGAGTCCGTGTGGACGATCACCACGCAGTTGTCGTATGAGCCGTCGAAGTTGTGGCCCGTCCAGCCTGGCACCCGGAGTTCGATGACCTCGATATCCGTGATCTTCATGCTCTTGCGTCTCCCTTCAAACGGTGGGCAAACTAGCAGTTCAAAATTCCGGACAACAGTGCAGAATACCGGAATTACGAACTGAAACGGGCGGGACATGCGCAAGCTGAAGGTGGCGGCGGAAGCCGGAATGGAGGATGCGGGAGGCTCGCGCAGCGTGAAGCGCGCGCTCGACATCTTCGGCCTGCTGCTGGAGCGGGGCGAGCCCGTGCCGGTGGCAGCGCTCGTGAGCGAGCTCGCCATCCCGAAGTCAACGGCCTACGAGCTCGTGCGCACTCTCGTCGGGTCCGGCTACCTCGAGACGGCGACGAAAGGGCAGGGGGTGGGTCTCGGTCGCAAGCTCTTCGAGCTTGGCATGGCCTACCGTGCCCAGGTGGATCTCCTGAAGGATGGAAGCCATGTCGCGGAGGAGCTTCGCGATCTGACCGGTGAGACCGTCCAGCTCTCCGTGCTCGAGAACGACCTGATGCTGGTACTGCTGAAGGAGGAGGGCAATCTCCCCATCCGGATCATCAGCCGCGTCGGCTCGCGCGTGCCGGTGAACTGGGCGGCGGCCGGCAGACTTCTCGTCTCCGACCTGGAGGACGATCCCTTGCGCGATCTCCTGAAGCGGACCGTGAGGCAGTCGCCGACGGGCAAGGCCATCACCGAGGTCGAGAAGCTCATCGCGCAGGTCCGGCGGTTTCGCCGGCAAGGCTACGCGAGCGAGCTCAACGAGGCGAACGAGCATGCGGGCTGTGTCGCCGCGCCGGTGATTGATTCACGCGGACGCTGCGTTGCGGCGCTGAGCGTCGTGGCGCCGGAACAGCGGCTGGCGAAACCCGGCCGCGATGCCTTGGTCGAGGCCGTAGTCGGTGCCGCGGCCCGGCTCTCGCGACGGCTGGGCGGCTGATTCAGACTCCACGGCCGTGCAAGCCCAGAAGGTCGTCGAGCAGCTCTCCTTCGTCCACTTCACCTCTGAGATGCGCCTCGATCAGATCGCCCGCTTCTTCCTGGAAGGTTAGATATCCCTTGTATCGTGGACGGACCCAGGAGCCGTCCTGGGTTGCCCGCGTATCGCGGTAGCAGTTGCCGAAGCGCGTGTTCACGGCTTTGTCATCCCAGGCCTCCACGCGCGCGGGCTGTCCATGATGGTGCGCGAAGGCAAGTTGCGTCGGGGCTTCGGCGAGGAAGCGTGCATAGGCGAAGGCCGCTTCCGGTGTGCGGCAGGCGGCCGAGACGGCGAGCCCCGTGCCCCCGATCGTCGCCCCCTTGAAGCCGTTCGGCCCGGGGAACTCGTGAAACCGCAGGGGGCGTCGCTGGTCGGCTTCGGCATAGGTGGCATAGCAGTAGACTGCGGGACAGAAAACGAGATCGTCGCGCCCCACCATCTGGTCGTGAAGCGCGATGCTGTTCCAGTCGAGCGCCTCTGCGGGACAGAGCGCGAGAAGATCCTTGATCAGCGACAGCGCCGTGCGGGCGTCGTCCCTTTCGAAAAGTGGCATGTCGGGCTCAACCGCGCAGGGTGTCCCGAGGTTGGCCATGAGCGAGAAGAAGGTCATGAGGCTGTGAACGCCCTTGAGCCCGATCGCCAGCGACAGGCCCTTCCGTCGCGCCGCATGGCCGAGCGCAAGCGTCTCCGCCCAGGTTCCGGGAACCGAACCCATTGCCTTGAGGAGATCGGGCCGCGAGACGGCGACCTGCGTTGCCGCATCGATCGGCAGCGCCCATAGGCTGTCGCCGTAGCGATAGGTCTCCAGCGACGGCCCAACGAAGGCTTGCGCGGTCTCGGGCGGCGCGATCTCGTCGAGCGGCAGAAGATATCTCCCCTCTGCGATGTCGCCTGCGAAGGGGTGGTCGAGCACGATGAGGTCGTAGCGGTCGGCGAGCTCCCGGACCGGAGTGAACTCGAACCCCGAGAGCGGTCGCGCCTCCCACGATACGTCGATGTCGGGATGCGCTTGCCGGAAGGCGCTCAGTGTGCCGATCAATGGCTCCACCGCGCGCCTGTGGTCCCAGGTCATGCCCTTCAATCGAATCTGCGCCACGCCCTCGCCTTTCTTGACTCGCGAAAGCTAGCACAGCTACTCTCGAATTCTAGAGTGCTGAACTACAGTCCAGTATTTCGGAATCGGGAGGTTCCGTGGAAGGCGCCTCGTGGGGCAGGTGGTGGCCCTTGGCGTCCTGACAACGCACACCACGCTCAGGGAGAGTAGCATGAAATCCTCGACATGGCTGCCAGCCGTTGTCGCCGCGGCGCTCATGACGGGCACGTCCCCGGCGAGCTATGCGGCGGCCGGCGACGAATGCCTGAAGGTCCTCGGCTATGAGTGGAGCGGTGAGAAGCAGTCAATGGACCCGGCCGACATGGAGTCGGGCGACGACGGCTATCACATCTTCCCCACCTACAATCGTCTTGTGGACGTTGACGACAACTTCAAGGTGTTGCCGGAGCTTGCGACCGAATGGTCGTCCTCCGAAGACGGAAAGACCTGGACCTTCAAGCTCCGCGAGGGCGTGAAGTTCCATAGCGGCAAGGACTTCACGGCCGCCGACGTGGTCTACACCTTCAAGCGCCTGATGGATGAGAAGACAGGCTCCGGCGCGCGCGCCGTCATGGCCTTTGTCGATCCGGAAGGCATCAAGGCGGTTGACGCCCATACCGTGGCCTTCACGACCAAGGATCCCGTCGCGGAGTTTCCGGTCCTCATCACCAACAAGTTCACGAACATCGTGCCGGAAGGTGCGGGCGAGGAGCTCAGGCTGAAGGCCGACGGCACTGGTCCCTTCATGCAGGAGCAGTTCACGCCCAACGCGCCGGTGCGCATCCTGCGCAAGAATCCGAACTACTGGGTCAAGGGCGAGCCCAAGGCCGAGTGCTTGAGGATCACCGTGGCGCAGGAGGCGGTCGCGGCCGTCTCGGCGATCAAGGCGGGCCAGGTCGACCTCGTGCTGAATGTCGATCCTTCCGTCATCCCTTCGCTCAAGGACGATCCGAACGTCCAGCTCCTGGAGACTGGGGCCTCCAATTCGATGACCATCTCCATGTGGGTCGACACCAAGCCCTTCGACGACGTGAAGGTGCGCGAGGCGCTGAAGCTCGTGGTCGACCGGCAAGCCATGGTCGATACGGTGCTGCTGGGCTACGGCGAGACCGGCGCCGACAGCCCCGTCCCGCTCCCGAGCCCTTCTTCTCACACCAAGGAGGCGCCGAAGCAGGACATAGAGAAGGCTAAGGCTCTCCTTGCCGAGGCCGGCTACAAGGATGGTCTCAAGTTCGATCTCTACACGGCCGAGGGCGTTCCCGGCATGGTGCGCATGGCGCAGGTCTACGCCGAAATGGCCAAGGAAGCCGGCATCGAGATCAACGTCGTCGTGACCCCGGCCGATTCCTACTGGGACGACACGTGGCTTAAGAAGCCGATCCTGACCTCGGCCTGGTCCATGCGGCCGCCGGGAGAAGGGTTGGCCGTCGCTTACACCCAGACCGCCAAGTGGAAGGAGACCCACTGGGAGCGCCCGGACTACGATGCGCTGCTGCTCAAGGCCAATACGACGGTCGACGAGGCCGAGCGCACGAAGCTTTACCAGCAGGCTAGCGAGATGCTCGCCAAGGAAGGCGGCCTCATCCTGCCGATGTTCGTGCACCAGGTCATTGGCCTCCGGAAGGGCTGCGAGGGCTACGTTCCGCTGGCGCAGAACTTCAACCTCAACTTCGAGCGCGTGAGCTGCAAGTAAGCGACACTCGGCGCCCCGGACATCCTTGCGTGGATGTCCGGGGCGTTTCATTGTTGACAAGCGGATATGGCGTTCGGCCCTGTGGCGCGAGAATCTGCGTCGGCGGGGAGGCGTCCGCCACACGCTCGACGCTTTCGGGAATGGAAAACTGATATTCGCTGCTGACACTTCCGCGCGTGTCCGTTGCCTGTCATCCTTCGCAGGCATGACGGTCGGACGTTTTTCCGCCTCCGGGCGCGTGGCAAGGCGTTGAGGATCCTCCGGCTCATCCTGGCGCGGGTCGGGCTGGCGGCTGTCACCCTGCTTCTCGTCTCGCTCATCGTCTTCTCGGTGCTGGAGGTTCTCCCCGGCGACGTTGCCTCCCGCATCCTGGGGCGCGAGGCGACGCCGGAGTCGCTGGCGCTGCTGCGCGCCAAGCTCGGCCTCGATCAGCCCGCCTGGTATCGCTATTTGCACTGGCTGGGGGGTCTCCTGACCGGTGATCCCGGACAGTCGCTCGCCAGCGGCCGCACCGTCGGGGAAATCCTGAAGCCTCGCATCTTTAACACGGTGCTGCTCTCGCTCTACGCCTTCGCACTCTACATCCCCTTCACCGTGCTTCCCGCGCTGACGCAGGCGATCCGGCGGGACAGGCCGGCCGACCACGCGCTCTCTGTCGTCACGCTGGTGCTGCTTTCGATGCCCGACTTCCTGCTCGCGACCGTGCTGATGCTGATTTTCGTCGTAGCACTGCAGATTTTTCCGGCCATGTCGCTCGTCGATGGAGGTTCAACGGCCTGGGAATACTTCCGCGCCATGACGCTGCCTGCCGTGACGCTTGCCATCGTCATGTCCGTCTATGCCGTGCGCATGCTGCGCGACAACCTGATCGAGGTGCTCGATTCCGACTACATCCGGATGGCGGAACTGAAGGGCCTGTCGGCGCGCCGCGTCCTTGTCCGACATGCGCTTCCCAACGCGCTTGTGCCGACGCTCAATGTCACGGCGCTCAACCTCGCCTATCTGGTCGGGGGCGTCGTGGTGGTTGAGAAGGTCTTCTCCTATCCAGGCTTCGGAAGCCTCCTCGTCGACTCGCTGCAGCTCCGCGACCTGCCGGTGATCGAGGCGACGATCATGATCGCCGCTTTCGTCTACATCGTCGCCAATCTCGTGGCGGACATCGCCGCCATCCTTCTCAATCCGCGGCTCCGGGGCAGCACATGAGCGCCATCGACGCCAGTCCCGCTCCCCGCCCCATGTCGCGGCTCGCCCGTTGGCGCTCGCTCTGGAGCCAGACGCCAGTCTCCTTCCGCATCGGCGCGGTCATTCTCCTCGTTCATCTGATCGTCGCGGTAACCGGCCCCTTCTGGGCGCCCTACGGCTATTCCAAGATGGGCACCGGCATCCCGCTCTCTGGCATGACCTGGGCGCACCCGTTCGGGATCGACCAGCTCGGCCGCGATGTCTTCAGCCGGGTCGTTCACGGCTCCCATATCGTCATCCTCCTGTCGCTTTCGGGCACGGCGCTGGGCCTCCTTCTCGGCGCCGTCATCGGTCTTCTCTCGGGCTATGTCGGCGGCTGGATCGATGAGGCGGTGCAGCGGGTCCTGGAAGCGCTCATCAGCATTCCGTTTCTCGTGCTCGCGCTCATGGCCATCGCAGCCGCTGGTCCCGAAGCGGCGGGAAACCCCGTGCTTGTCGTGCTGGTGGTGGCGCTCGTCTATGCGCCCCGCATCGCCCGCATGGCGCGCTCCGCCGCCATCGACATCGCGACCCGCGACTATGTCACCGTGGCACGGCTCCGGGGCGAGAGCGCCTGGTCCGTCATGCGCCGAGAGCTCCTGCCGAACGCCACGAGCGTGCTGCTGGTCGAGTTCGCGCTCAGGGCCGGCTATGCGCCGGTGCTCATCGGCTCGCTGGGCTTTCTCGGCTTCGGCATGCGCCCTCCGACGCCCGAGTGGGGTCTGATGATCAGCGAGAACCGTGCGCTCCTCATCGTCACACCTGTCACCGTGCTGGGGCCGGGCCTCGCGCTCGCTTCGCTGGTCGTCGGCCTCAACCTCTTCACCGAGGGGCTCGCGCGCATCCTCGGTCGCACCGTCAGGCTCGGCGTCTGATGGCCGAAACCCTCATCGACGTTCTGGGCCTCTCCGTCTCCTACCGCCGCAACGGGCGCTGGAACCGCGTGGTCGATGACGTGAGCTTCTCCATCCGTCCTGGCGAGGCTTTTGGGCTCGTGGGCGAGTCCGGCTGCGGGAAGTCCACTGTCGCGCTCCAGCTTCTGGGCTTCCGGCATCCTTCGCTTAAGGCAGACGCCGGCCGCGTGGTGTTCAAGGGCACCGACCTCCTCGGCCTTCCACGGCTGGCGCTCGACCGCCTGCGCGGCGACCGCGTCGCCTTCGTGCCTCAGAACCCGACGACCGCGCTCAATCCGGGCATCCGCGCCGGCGATCAGTTCACCGAGGTTCTGCTGGCTCACAAAGCGGTAGCGGATGCATCGGAGGCGCGCCGCCGCGCATCGGAACTCTTCGACCTCGTGGGGCTGCCGTCCAATCCGGAGTTCGCGCGCCGCTATCCTCACGAACTCTCCGGCGGCCAGCAGCAGCGCATCTGCATCGCCATGGCGCTCGCCTGCAATCCCGATCTTGTGGTGCTGGACGAGCCGACAACCGGCCTCGATGTGACGACGCAGGAGCAGATCGTCGACCTCCTCACCGGGCTTCGCGCCCGCATCAACCTCTCGATGCTCTACGTGACTCACGATCTTGCGCTTCTGTCGCAGATCGCCGACCGCATCGGCGTCATGTATGCTGGCCGAATGGTGGAGATCGCCGCCACCACCGCTCTCTTCCGCACGCCGAAGCATCCTTATACACGGGGCCTCATCGGCTCGATCCTCGACGTCACCGGTGATGGCCGTCCGGCTGGAGCGCCGCTCAAAGGCCTGCTCCGTCGCGCTGAGTTGCCCCCCGGGTGCCCCTTCGCTCCGCGCTGCGACTACGCGCTGCCGCGCTGTTCGGCGGAGCCGCAGACACTGGAGCCCGCCGCCGGCCGCCACGGGGTTGCCTGCTGGCGCTGGCGCGAGATCGAGGCGCGGGGCCGCGAGGACGCGCTGGCGCCTGTCCGCAGGCCGGGCGAGGCGGCGCCGCTTCTGGTGGCGGAGGACGTGACCGTTGCCTATTACACGCGGCGCGGCCTCTTTCCCGCCGCGCGGGACATTGCCTTCCATATCGCCGTCGGAGAGACCTTTGCGCTGGTGGGTGAGTCCGGGAGCGGAAAGTCCACGATCGCTCGCGCGGTTGGTGGCCTGCTCGCGCCGGTGAAGGGTCGGATCCTTCTGGGAGGTCAGCCGCTTGCAGGCCGCGTCCACGACCGGACACCTGATGAGCGCAGGCGCATCCAGTTCATCTTCCAGAATCCGGACGCCTCTCTCAACCCCCGCGCCCGCGTCGGCGCCATTCTCGCGCGGCCGCTCGAGTTCTTCTTCGGCCTCGATGCGAAGCAAAGGCGCGCGCGGATCCTGAGCGCGCTCGATGAAGTGCGGCTGGACGAGAGCTATGTCGTGCGTTATCCGGACGAGCTTTCAGGTGGCGAGCGCCAGAGGGTGGCTATCGCGCGCGCGCTCATCGCCGAGCCGTCGCTCCTGCTCTGCGACGAGGTTCTCTCGGCGCTCGACGTTTCGGTGCAGGCGAGCGTGCTCTCGATGCTGGCGCGCTTGCGGGCCGAGCGTGACGTGGCCATGCTCTTCATCTCGCACGACCTGGCGGTGGTGCGCTCGCTCGCTGACCGGGTCGGCGTGCTTTATGGCGGCGAGCTGATGGAGACCGGCACGCGCGACGAGCTCTTTGCGCCGCCCTTCCATCCCTATACCCATACGTTGCTCACGGCCGTGCCGGTGCCGCTTCAGCGCACGCCCGCGCCACCCCAACGCCGCGCGCCTCCTCCACCACTCGGGCAGGGATGCGTTTATGCCGGGCGCTGTCCCTGGCAGGCCGGAAAGATCTGCGAGACGGAGCGGCCGCCCTGGCGCGAGGCGGGCGGCAGCCTGCGCATCCGATGTCATCTGCCGCTCGACGAGTTGGCTGCCCGGGCGCACTGGCCGGCCAGGAAGGCTGAGGCTCCCAGGCAGAAGGTCGCTGGCGCATGATTCTTAAAGGCCAGCTTGCGCTCGTGACCGGCGGCGCACGGGGCATCGGAGCGGCGATCGGCGAGGCGCTGGCCCGCGAGGGCGCCCGCGTTGTGCTGGCGGACATCCGTGAGGCCGCGGCGGAGGAGGCGGCCGCAGCCCTCCGGTCGAAGGGTCTCGAGTGTCTTGGCATGGGGCTGGACGTTGCCGATCGCGCTTCCGCCGAAACTCTCGCGGCCCGGATCGGCGGTGAACTCGGCCCGCTCGCAATCCTCGTCAACAATGCCGGCATCGGCCACTATGCCGACATCGACACGCCCGAGGCGCCGGACATCTGGGATCGCACCATCGCGGTCAACCTGACCGGCGTCTTCAATGTCACCCGCGCCTTCCTGCCGGCCCTCAAGGAAACGAAGGGCAGCATTGTCAACGTATCTTCAGTGGTTGCCTTCACCAGCGGTTTCGCTGAAGTCGGCTATGTGGCGTCCAAGGGCGGCGTCCGCTCGCTCACCCAGAAGATGTGCCGCGACTTCGCGCCCTTCGGCATCCGGGTGAATGCGATAGCGCCCGGCTACATCGACACCGAGATGGGCCCGGCGCCGGACGGCAAAACGCTCGAATGGCTGTCCTGGCACTGTCCGGTGCAGCGCTTCGGCCGGCCTGACGAACTGGGGGGACCGGTGGTGTTTCTCGTTTCGCCGGCCGCAAGCTTCGTCAACGGCGTGACGCTGCCGGTCGACGGCGGCTATCTCGTCATCTGAAAGGGCAGGGGATGCTCAAGAGCGTCTGGCACACCTCCTGGACGGTTGAGGATCTCGACCGTTCCATCGCATTCTACCGCGACCTGCTCGGCTTCGAGCTGGTGCAGACGCGCGAGCGCCGGGGCGTCGAGATCGAGACGGTCGTGGGCTTCAGGAATGTGGATCTCAGGATCGCGTTCCTGAAGCTGCCCAGCGCGCCGGTCGGGCCTTCGGGCCACCACCTGGAGCTCATCCAGTATCTGAGCCCGAAAGGCGTGAGGCTCGACGTCCGCACCTGCGACACGGGTTCGGCGCATCTGGCGCTCGAGACCGATTCCATTGCCGAGGACTACGCCCGCCTCACGGCCGCGGGCGTCGAGGTTGTCTCGCCGCCCGTCACCTTCACGGGCGGCGTCGCCGGCGCCATGCAGGCACTCTATTTCCGGGATCCCGACGGCTTCACCGTCGAGCTCGTGCAGCTTGGCGGCTGAGGTCGCTCTTAGAACGCCACCTGGTCGCCGCCCTTGAGGGCCAGGATCTCGCGCGCCTCGTCGGGCGTTGCAAGCTCGAGGCCGAGGCCTTCGATGATGCCGCGCGCCTTGGTTACCTGATCGGCATTGGTGCGCGCGAGCTTGCCGGGGCCGATCCAGAGCGAATCCTCCAGTCCCACCCGCATGTTGCCGCCGAGCGCCACCGCGATGGTGCCCACCGTCATCTGATTCCTGCCCGCCCCGAGTACCGACCAGCGGTAGTCGCTGCCGAACAGCCGGTCAGCCGTTCGCTTCATGTGTGCGATGTCTTCCGCATGCGGACCGATGCCGCCGAGGATTCCGAACACGCTCTGCACGAAGAAGGGTGGCTTGACGATCCCCCGGTCGGCGAAATGGGAGAGCGTGTAGAGGTGCCCGATGTCGTAGCATTCGATCTCGAAGCGCGTGCCGTTCTCCGCGCAGGTGGTGAGGATGTATTCGATGTCGGCGAATGTGTTGCGGAAGATGCGCTCGCGGGATCCTTCGAGATAGGGCCGCTCCCACTCATGCTTGAAGGTCTTGAAGCGCTCGAGCATGGGGTAGAGGCCGAAATTCATGGTGCCCATGTTGAGCGAGGCCACTTCCGGCTTGAAGGTGGCGGCGGGCTTCGCTCGCTCCTCGATGGTCATGGTGGAGGCGCCGCCCGTGGTGATGTTCACGACCACGTTGGAGCGCTGCTTGATCACCTTGAGGAACGGCGAGAAGGCCTCGAGGCTCTGGTCGGGGCGTCCGTCCTTGGGGTCGCGTGCATGCAGGTGCACGATCGCCGCGCCCGCTTCCGCCGCGCCGATCGCGGCATCAGCGATCTCCTGCGCCGTGATGGGAATGTGCTCGGACATTGAGGGCGTGTGGATCGAGCCCGTCACTGCACAGGTGATGATGACTTTTCTGGTCTTGCCGGCCATGCAACTCTCATTGTGGAGGATAAGGTGGAGGGATAGCCGCCGCGAGGCGGCAAAGCGATGATCGTCCCGCATCGCGCAGGACGCAAGGGATTGTCGCGCGGTGTAACCGCCGCTTGGAGGAAGATGCTACGCCGAAAGCGCTTCTGCGAGCTCCCGGAAGCCGAACTCGCCGCCCGCCGCGCCGGGGCCCTGCTTCATGGCGTTGTAGATCTTCGGCACAAGCTGGACCGCCTGGTCGAGCTCGGTGTCCGCGCCTGGCTGATATCCGCCCATGAGGCGCAGGTCCCGCGTGTCCTCGAAGCGCGAGACGAGACCTTTGAGCTTCATCACCAGCGTGCGCTGCTCCGCCGTCCACACGTGCTGGGCGAGACGGGAGACCGACGCCAGCATGTTCACGGCCGGATAGCGGCCCTGCTCGGCGATGGCGCGGTCGAGCACGATGTGCCCGTCGAGCGTGCCGCGGACATTGTCCGCAACCGGATCATTGTGATCGTCTCCGTCGACCAGTACCGAGAAGATGCCGGTGATCGAGCCCGATCCGTCCTCGCCGGGACCCGCGCGCTCAAGAAGCTTGGGCAGATCCGTGAACACGCTCGGCGCGTAGCCACGAGCCACCGGCGGCTCGCCCGCCGCCAGTGCCACGTCGCGGCAGGCGTGCGCATAGCGCGTCACCGAATCGAGGATGAGCAGCACCTCCTCGCCCTTGTCGCGGAAGTATTCCGCGATCGTCATGGCGGTTTTCGGCGCGAGCCGCCGCATCATGGGGCTCTCGTCACTCGTCGCCACCACCAGTACCGTGCGCGACAGGTCGCCGCCCATGGCCTCCTCGATGAAGTCGCGCACCTCGCGGCCCCGCTCGCCCACGAGGCCCACCACCACCGTGTCGAAGCCGCCGGAATGGGCGAGCATGGCAAGCAGCGTCGTTTTCCCGATGCCCGAGCCCGCGAAGATGCCGACGCGCTGACCGGCGCAGAGGGGCGTGAAGATGTCCATGACGCGGATGCCGGTCTTGACGGCCTTGCGCACCGGCTTTCGCTTCAGCGCCGAGGGGGGAGGGGCTTCGATGGAACGCGCATCCTCCCCGCCCGGCAGCGATGCCCCGCCGTCGATCGGCCGGCCGAGCGCGTCCACCACGCGGCCCCGCCAACCATCCTGCGGCGCGATGGTCACGCGGCCGACCCGCCAGACCGGCATGCCGAGGCCGGTCTCGGCCCCCGCGTGATAAGGCTTGACCGTTGCGCCCTGATCGTCGATGCGCACGATCTCGCCGAGCTCCGATCCGTTGCGCGTCTCGATGCTCACGCAGTCGCCGAGCTTCACGAAGGCGGAGAGGCCGCGCACGCGCCAGTAGGCGCGGGTGATCTCCGTCACCCGTCCGCCAATCCGGACGCCGGCGAGAGGCTCGGAAGCTTCCGCGGCGACCTGCGCCAGGGCCTGAAGTGCGGCAGTCATGGATTGCTAGGCGCTGGCGCCCAGCTCGCGCACGCTCTGTCGTTTCGTGTCTTCGGCCTGATTGATGCTGTTCGAGACGGCGTCGAAGGCGCGCGACACCATGACGAGGCGTGACATTTCGAGCACCGGGTTGACGTTCGACTTCTCGACGAAGCCTTGCACGACGCCCGAGCGTGTGAAGTCGAGCTCGGCCTGCGCCGGCCGGTCCGGGATCACGGCTGAGTTTTCGACGCGGGTCAGCTTCGCACGCTCGTCGATCCTGAAGAGGCCGACCGCGCCTAGCTGCTGCTTGCCTTGCGTGATCATGCCGTCGCGCGCGATCTGCGGCGGACCGCCGTTGGGATCGAGCAGGATCGGGGCTCCGCCGACGTCCAGGACGCCCTGGCCGTTGAGCGTCTGGAGTTCGCCTGTCTGCGCCATGCGGAAGCGTCCGTCGCGGGTGTAGGCAACGCCGGCCGGCGTCTGGATGGCGAGCCAGGCGTCTCCCTGCACCGCGATGTCGAGGGCGTTGTCGGTCTTAACGAGCTCGCCCGCCCGCCTGGAGGTATAGGTCTCGCCGGGCTTGGCGAACGCCACAGTGTCCGACCCGGCACGCGCGAGGTGCGTCTCGAAGGTTGTCTCCTCGGCCCGGAAGCCGACAGTGTTGGCGTTGGCGACGTTGCCTGCGATAGTGTCGAGCCGTTCCTGCAGCGCTACCTGCGCCGAGAGCGCGACGTTCAGTCCGGTATCCACTCTAGCGTCCTCCGAGTTTCAGTCCCTGAAGGCTCGCGAGCACGTTCGCGCTGATCCCCAGGGACGCCTTGCCGCTGATCGGCGCCGCGGGCGAGGCGCCGGCGGTCTGGCCGTTCTGCATGTCCCACATGGTTGCGAACCGGTTCAGGAACTTCTTGAGCTTCTCCGGATCCTTGAGATCCGCGACGTCGAGCTTGGCCGAGATCATCTGGGCCTGCTTGTCGATGTCGGCGAGCGCTGTCATCGGCGAGAAGCCGAGGGTCGTTTGCACCACGGTCAGGAGTGCCTTGTCTGCGAGGATGCTGTAGGCCGAGGTGAGCTGCGGCGCCTTTCGCTGTATGTAGAGGGCGAGCCTCACCCCCTCGTTCTTGGCTCCCGCGTCGGTCTCGATCGTCTGGCGCAGATACTTGTCGACGGTGCCCTGCTTGGCGTCCGCGAACAGGGTCGCCGTGTCTCCGAAGGTCGCGAAGTTGAAGGTGGTCGCGAACTCCCTGTAGCGGATGTCGGTGAGCTTGTTTGCGAAGCTGGTCTTGCTCTCGACACCCTCGGTCAGGATTTTCCGCATGAACGCCTTGGCATAGGCCATGTCCTCGAGCCCATGCGCCTTCATGGCGAACCTGTAGAGCCTTGCGTCCTTCATGAAGTCGTCGATCGACTTCACTTTCTCTATGTTTTTCAGATAGTAGTCGACCTCGCGCGCGACATCCGCGCGCTTCGCCGTGGTCTCGGTGGTGCGCGTCAGATTCTTCGTGATGAGACTGTAGCTCGCCGCGGTCGAGAGCAAGGCGTCGCCCCTCCATTCAGGCCGCCACAATGCCCGGCCGGACTTGCGCGAAGCTGGCGGCGCTGATCAGTTTCGCGCAAGCCATCCCGCCTAGCTTCATCCGGTAATCTCAGGCGTGGGGCATGCTTCTTTGACCATCATTATCGGGCTCGTCGTCACCATCGGCTGCCTGCTTGGCGGTTTCGCGGCCATGGGCGGTCATATCCCGGTGATCTGGCAACCCTGGGAGTATGTGATCATCGTCGGCTCGGCCGTCGGCACCTTCTTCGTCGCCAATCCCATGTCCACGGTGAAGGACACGGGTCGCGCCATAGGCGAGGCCCTCAAGCAGAAGGCCCCGAAGTCGCGCGATTATCTGGACGTTCTGGGCGTTCTCTATTCGCTCATGCGCGAGCTTCGCACCAAGCCGCGCAACGAGGTCGAGGCCCATATCGACAAGCCCGAGGAATCGGCCATCTTCCAGAACTTCAAGGGCGTCCTCGCCAACAAGAATCTCACGCACTTCATCTGCGACTATTGCCGCCTCATCATCATCGGCAATGCCCGCACGCATGAGATCGAGGCGCTGATGGATGAGGAGATCCAGACCATCCATCGCGACAAGCTGAAGCCCTACTTTGCGCTCGTCGCGGTGTCGGAGGCGCTTCCGGCGCTCGGGATCGTCGCGGCGGTGCTGGGTGTCATCAAGGCTATGGGCGCGCTCGACCAGAGCCCGGAGCTCCTCGGCCACCTGATTGGCGCGGCGTTGGTCGGCACCTTCGCCGGCATCTTCTTCTCCTATGGCGTGACCGGTCCGCTTTCCACCAACATCAAGATCGTGCGCGAGAAGCAGCTTCGCCTCTACACCGTAACGAAGCAGACGCTACTGGCCTTCATGAACGGGGCCATTCCGCAGGTGGCGCTGGAGCACGGGCGCAAGACGATATCCGCCTATGAGCGGCCGTCGATCGACGTCGTTGAGCAGGAAACCCTTGCCGCCGGTTCGAGCAAGGCCGTGGAAGCGGCCAAGGAGGCGGCATGAGCGGTGTCGACAAAGCCCGCCACGAGGTTCGGGCTCTCATCGACCGGCTGGTCACGTCCTCGGCGGTGTCGATCGACAAGCTGCCGGTCCTCAACCAGATTTTCGAGCAGGCGGGGCAGGCTTGCCTCGACGCTTTCCGCGAGGCCGGGGCCCGGGAGGCCGACCTTTCGGTCGACTACATACAGTCGGGGCGCGGGGCCGACCTGCTCGGCATCCACGAATCCAGCATCACCGCCGTCGTGCATGCCGCGCTCTGGGATGCCCGTATCCTCGTCGGCATCGACCGTCCGTTCCTGTTCTCCATGCTGGAGACGCTGTTCGGCGCCGATGGGTCCGAACCCCCGGTGGTCGAAGCTCGTCCCTTGTCGACCGCGGAGGGCGAGGTTGCGAAATGGACGCTCGCCACCGTCGTCACGGCGCTGCGCACGGCATTCTCGGATGTGGCGGACACCACGATGGCGCTGGAGAGCATGGAAGTGGCGCTCGATATGGGAACGCTTGGCGGGCCGTCCGCCCAGGTCGTCGTGGCGAAGTTCAATCTTCGGGCGCCTGGCGGCATCGGCCGTCTTTTCATCGCCCTGCCGCAGGCGGCCATCATGCCTTTCCGCGTGAAGCTGGAGAAGCTGCCGAAGCGCGAAGCGCCGATCGTGGACCCGGGGTGGAGCGAGCGGTTCCGGAATCAGATCCAGCGGGCCGGCGTCGAGGTCCGGGCGGTTCTCGGCAGCCGGGACATGACGCTCGGCGAGATCACGCGGCTGAAGCCCGGTCAGGTCATAGAGCTCGACCGCGCCTCGAAGAACCGTGTCCGGGTGGAGTCCAACGGCTTGCCGCTCTTCTGGAGCGAGCTCGGCCAGGCCGATGGTCTCTACACGCTGCGCGTCAACGAATTCGTCGACCACGAACAGGAGTTCATGGATGATATCCTACCTCTTTGACGCGGTGCTCCTGCTCGCGCTCATCGCCACCAGCGTTCAGGTCGCGATCATGTACCGTCAGCTCCGGCGCTTGCGCGCCCATGACGGCGAATACCGGCGCATCTTGCGCGA
>JBFXDI010000034.1:0-33318 GCA_050181295.1 Parvibaculaceae bacterium
CTTTGCGACCCCCCACCCCGACCGTTTCCGCACGTTTGATTTCTCCCCTCCCCCTCGTGGGGAGGGGTTAGGGGAGGGGGGCCCGAGCCTCGGTCGCACCACCGCTCTCATTGCTCATTCCAGCCGCATGGCGTCGTCGATGAGGTCGTTGGCGGCTTCCTCGAGAAGGGCGTCATCGGCCTCGCCATAGATCGATTCCCGGCCGATCTCAAGCATGACCGGCACCGCGAGCGGCGACACCTGGTCGAGCGCCCGGTGCACGATGCGGCCCCTGATGCGCTCGAGCAGTCCCTGCAGCCGCGCGATGTCGAGAAGCCCACTCGCCGCGTCGTCCCATGCGGCTTTGAGCAGCAGGTGATCCGGTTCGTGCGAACGCAGCACGTCGTAGATGAGGTCGGAGGAGACGGTGAGCTGGCGGCCGCTCTTCTCCGCGTCCGTCTGGCGCCGCTCGATGAGGCCAGAGATGATGGCGCAGTTGCGGAAGGTCCGCTTCATGAGCATCGATTCCGCGAGCCACGCGTCGAGGTCGTCGCCCAGCATGTCCTGCTCGAACAGGCGGTCGAGCGACAGCCGCCCGGCGGCGATCATGGAGGAGAGGTCGCCGATCCCCCAGACGCTCAGGGCGTAGTCGTTGGCGACGAACCCCATGGGCCGGGCGCGGGCGCGCTCCAGCCGCCGCGTGAGCAGCATGCCGAGCGTCTGGTGCGCGAGCCGCCCCTCGAAGGGATAGCAGACGAGATAGTGCTTGGAGCCGCGCGGGAAGGTTTCGACCAGCATCTGGTCGGCCTTGGGGATCACGGATTTCCATTTCTGGACGCCGAGCCAGTCCTGCACCTGCGTGGGAAAGCCCCTCCAAGCCTTGGGATCGGCGAGCATCGAGCGCACGCGGCTCGCGAGATAGGTCGAGAGCGGGAATCTTCCACCCTGGTATGAGGGCACCATGGGCTCGGCGTCGCTGGTGCGGCTGGCGAGCAGGGTCAACTCCTCCAGCGCCTCGAAGCGCAGCACCTCGCCCGCGAAGACGAAGGTGTCGCCGACCTTGAGCTGCTCGGCGAACCATTCCTCGACCTCGCCCAGCATGCGCCCGCCGCGTCCGAGGAGCCGGCCGCTCCCCACGCGGCGCGGCGAGACGAGCCGAACTTTGAGCATCTCCGCTTGCACGATGGTGCCGGCGTTGAGCCGATAGCGCTGCGCGATCCTCGGGTGCGCGATGCGCATGCGCCCATCGGCAAGCGGCCGGAGCTTCGCATAGCGCTCGTAGCTTTTGAGCGCATAGCCGCCGGTCGCGACGAACTCGACGGCCTGGTCGAAATCTTCCCGCGGAAGCGCGCGGTAGGGCCAGGAGGTCAGCACTTCCCGGTAAAGCGTCTCCGGGAGGAAGGGATCGGCGCAGGCGACGCCTAGGATATGCTGCGCCAGCACGTCGCGCTTGAACTCGGCGGGGGGCTCGGTGTCCTGCGCCCCGTCCTCGGCCGCCGCCCGCGCGGCCTCGCATTCCAAGACCTCGAAGCGGTTCGCCGGCACGAGGATCGCCTTCGACGGCTCATCCAGCCGGTGATTGGCGCGTCCGATCCGCTGCAGGATGCGGCTCGAGCCCTTGGGCGAGCCGACATTGATCACGAGGTCGACGTCGCCCCAGTCGATGCCGAGATCGAGCGTCGAGGTGCAGACCACGGCCTTGAGCCTGCCGGCCGCCATGGCGCCTTCGACCTTCCGCCGCTGGGCGACGTCGAGCGAGCCGTGGTGGAGGGCGATCGGCAGCGCGTCCTCGTTCACGCGCCAGAGTTCCTGGAACAGGAGTTCGGCCTGCGAGCGGGTATTGACGAAGACGAGGGCGAGTCTTGCGCCTCGGATCCGGTCGTAGATGGCCTCGACCGTGTGGCGCGCGGAATGTCCCGACCAGGGGATGCGGTCCTCGACGTCGAGGAGCGAGATGTCGGGCCTGGCGCCCTCCGCACCCAGCACCAGGCGGGCGCGCCCCGGCTGCGGGCTGAGCCAGGCGGCGAGCGTGTCCGGTTCCGCGACGGTCGCCGAGAGGCCGATGCGGTGATGCGCGGGCGCCAGCGTCTGCACGCGCGAGAGCGCGAGCGAGAGGAGCGTGCCGCGCTTGTTGGGGGCGAGCGCATGCGCCTCATCGATCACCACCGCTTTCAGCGTGGAAAAAAGCTTTTCAGCGTGCGCGTCCGCGATGAGCAGCGACACCTGCTCGGGGGTCGTGATGAGGATGTGCGGCGGATCGTATTTCTGCCGCGCGCGCTTGCCCTGCGGCGTGTCGCCGGTGCGGGTCTCGATGCGGATCTTCAGCCCCATCTCGGCGACGGGCGTATCGAGATTGCGGGCGATGTCGACGGCGAGCGCCTTGAGCGGCGAGACATAGAGCGTGTCCAGGCCATCCGCCCGCGCCTCGGCGAGGCGCGTCAGCGAGGGGAGGAAGCCTGCGAGCGTCTTGCCGCCGCCGGTCGGGGCCACGAGCAGCGCCGAGCGTCCGGCGCGGGCCTCGGTGAGCACCTCGAGCTGGTGCGCGCGGGGCCGCCAGCCGCGCCCCGCGAACCAGTCGCGGAAAAGCTTGGGCAGAAGATCGCGGACGGCTTCCTGCTGCATGGCCGGATCATAGCGGAGATCGTCTCG
Source organism: Parvibaculaceae bacterium (assembly GCA_050181295.1). Lineage (GTDB taxonomy): Bacteria > Pseudomonadota > Alphaproteobacteria > Rhizobiales > Aestuariivirgaceae > JBFXDI01. The sequence goes on from JBFXDI010000034.1 coordinate 2,629, forward strand.
CCCGGCTGCGTCATCCGCTATGGCCGCGCGCTTGCGCGGCCGCTAGGATGATCCCGTGAGCCCCGAGTTCCTCATCACCACGCTCATCGTCGTCGCCTCGCCGGGGACAGGCGTCCTCTATACGCTGGCGGCCGGCCTGTCGCGCGGCGCCAGGGCGAGCGTGGTCGCGGCCTTCGGCTGCACGCTCGGCATCCTGCCGCACATGGCGGCGGCCATCACCGGTCTCGCGGCGCTCCTCCACACGAGCGCGCTCGCCTTCCAGACGCTCAAAGTTCTGGGCGTCCTCTATCTCCTGTACATGGCCTGGCAGACGCTGAAGGAGCATGGAGCGCTCAAGATCGAGCCGGAGATCGGCGTCCGCTCGGCGCGCCAGGTCATCACGACCGGCATCCTCATCAACATCCTCAATCCCAAGCTCTCGATCTTCTTCTTCGCCTTCCTGCCGCAGTTCGTGGCGCGTAACGAGGCGCAGCCATTGGCGCGCATGCTGGAGCTGAGCGCGGTGTTCATGGCTGCTACCTTCGCGGTCTTCGTGATCTACGGCGTTTTCGCCGCGGCGGTCCGCAACCAGGTGATCTCGCGCCCCCGCGTGCTGACCTGGATGCGCCGGATTTTTGCGGGCGCGTTCGCCGCGCTCGGTGCGAGGCTCGCGCTCACCGAGCGGTAAGCTGCGCATTCCTCTCTACCGCTCGTCCCCGCGAAGGCGGGGACCCAAGGTCTCGGCGTCATGGATTCCCGCTTGCGCGGGAATGAGCGGTGAAGGGCTAAAACTCGCTGCCTGACGCGGCCCTCTCCTCTTGACGCCGTTCGCGGCGCCCGGCTTATCGGCTGGAATGCGGACCTCCTCCCCCGACAGCCTGACCCACCGCCGCGTGCTCGCCATCGCGGTGCCGATCATGCTGTCCAACGTCACGCAGCCGCTGATCGGCGTCGTGGACACGGCCGTGCTCGGCCAGCTTCCGGATGCCCACTATATCGGCGGCATCGCGGTCGGCGCCTTGATCTTCTCCTTCCTCTACTGGGGCTTCGGCTTCCTGCGCATGGGCACCGGCGGCCTCGTCGCGCAGGCCTTCGGCGCCGGCGACCACGATGAGGTGCGAGCCGTCTTCGGCCGTGCCGTGCTCATCGCGCTCGCGGCGGGCTTCCTTCTCATCGCGCTTTCGCCCTTCATCGAGCGCTACGCCTTCGCATTGATCGAGGGCTCGGCCGCCGTCGAGGAGCAGGCGCGACTTTATTTTCACATCCGCATCTGGGCGGCGCCCTTCACGCTCGTCAATTTCTGCCTTCTCGGCTGGTTCATCGGCCAGAGCCGTGCGCGCGTCGCCTTCTACCTGCAGCTCCTGCTCAACCTCACCAACATGGTGCTCGACGTAGTGTTCGTGCTGGGCCTCGGCATGACGGCGGACGGCGTGGCGCTGGGCACCCTCATCGCGGAAGCGGTCGCCGCCTTCACGGGCCTCTGGCTCGTGGCGCGCACCACCGGCGGTCTTCGGCCGCTCTTCGACAAAGCGCGCATCCTCGATGCGGAGCGCCTGCGCCGCACCATCACGGTCAATGCCGACATCATGGTGCGCACCGTCTGCATCATCGCCGCCATGGCCTGGTTCACGGCGCGTGGCGCCAGGATGGGTGACGTCGCGGTGGCGGCGAACGCGGTGCTCCTCAATCTCTTCGAGGTCGCGGCCTATCTCATCGACGGCTTCGCCTATGCCGCCGAGGCGCTGGTGGGCCAGGCGATCGGTGGACGCGACCGGACGCGCTACCGCGCCGCCCTGCGGGTCTCCTCGCTCTGGGCCATGGTGGTGGGCGCCGTCCTCTCGCTCCTCATGCTGGCGATCGGGCCTTTCGCCATCGACATGATGAGCGTCAATCCGGAGGTGCGCGCCGCCGCCCGCCACTATCTGCCCTGGGCCGCGGCGACACCCATCCTCGGCGCCGCCTGCTTCCAGCTCGACGGCATCTTCGTCGGCGCCACCCGCACCGCCGACATGCGCAACATGATGATCCTGAGCTTCGCGGCCTATCTCGCGGCCTGGTGGACGCTCGAGCCCATGTGGGGCAATCACGGCCTCTGGGCGGCGCTCGCGGTCTTCTTCGTGGCGCGCGCCATCACGCTCGGCTGGCGGCTTCCCGGCATCGAGCGCCAGGCGTTTGCTGGATAGTCAGGTTGTCCCTCGACTCCCCACCGCCTGCGCGACATTCGTGAGACCGCGCCGGCGCACTTCCGCATCGAGCCCCTCGACGATCCGCCGCACGAGGCCCGGCCCTTCATAGACGAGCCCGGAATAGAGCTGCACGAGACTCGCGCCCGCCTCGATCTTCTTCCAGGCGGTTTCCGCCGAGTCGATCCCGCCGACGCCGATGAGCGGCAGCCTGCCCTGGGTGGCGCGCCGGAATGTGGCGAGCTTCTCTGTGGAGAGCGCGAAGAGCGGCCGGCCTGAAAGTCCGCCCGCTTCGTTGGCTGCGGGCGACCTGAGCGCCGGCCGCGTGACGGTGGTGTTGGAGAGGATGACGGCGTCGATGCCGCCCTGGAGCGCCGCTTCCCCCGCCTCCGCCAGCTCCTCGTCCGCAAGGTCGGGCGCCAGCTTGAGGAAAAGAGGCGGGGAAGGGAGGAGCGATTCCCGCGCTTTGTTGAGGCGGCCGATCAGCCTTTCGAGCTCGGCCCTGCCTTGCAGGTTTCGCAGGCCCGGCGTGTTGGGCGAAGAGACGTTGACGACGAGATAGCTCGCCACGCCGTGGAACGTTTTCAGGCCCGCGACGTAGTCGCCGATCCGGTCCTCCGACTCCTTGTTCGCCCCGAGATTGACGCCGACGATGCCGCCCCTCGAGCGCCGCGCCTCGATGCGCTTGAGCACCGCGGCATGGCCCTCATTGTTGAAGCCCATGCGGTTGACGACGGCCCGGTCCTCGGTGAGCCGGAAGAGCCGGGGCTTCGGATTTCCGGCCTGCGGCCGCGGCGTCACCGAGCCGACCTCCACGAAGCCGAAGCCCAGACCGAGCGTGCCGTCTATTGCCTCGCCGTTCTTGTCGAAGCCCGCCGCCAGTCCCACGGGGTTGGGAAAATCAATGCCCGCAACGCGGAGCTTGAGCGAGGGGTGCGGTCTCGGACGTCCCGAACGCCAGAGGCCGGAGGCCAGCGCGCCGACCGCCAGCCCGTGCGCCCGCTCCGGGTCGAGCCGCCAAAATGCCGGCTTCAGGAGATCATATGCCTTGTCCATCCGCGCCGGACCCTATCCATCCGGACCCTCCCCCTCAAGCCGGTCGGGTTTTCTCTGGACAGGTTCGCGCGCCGAGGTTTAGTTTCCTAGCATCCGGCAGGCTCCGGACGAAAAGGGGCGGGCATGTTCTCGCATCGCCAAGTCTGGCAGGCCCTCGACACGATCGCCAAGCGCAACGGCATGTCCATCTCCGCGCTGGCGCGCAAGGCCGGGCTTGACGCCACCTCCTTCAACCAGTCGAAGCGCGTGGGACCCACCGGCCGGCCGCGCTGGCCCTCGACCGAGAGCATCTCCAAGGTGCTGGAGATCACCGGCACCTCGCTGCACGAGTTCTCCGCCCTGGTGCTGGGCAGCACCGCAGGCGCCAAGCCCGACGTCACCATCCCCCTGATCGGTCTCGCGCAGGCCGGCAAGGGCGGATTCTTCGACGATGCGGGCTTTCCCGTGGGCACGGGCTGGGACGAGGTCGCCTTTCCGACCGTCAAGGACGAGAATGCCTATGCGCTCGAGATCAGCGGCGACAGCATGGAGCCGGTCTATCGCGACGGCGACGTCATCATCGTGTCGCCCAACTCGCCGGCGCGGCGCGGCGACCGGGTGGTGGTCCGGACCAAGTCGGGCGAGGTGCTGACGAAAATCCTCAAGCGCCAGACGGTGCACAATATCGAGCTTTCGTCCTTCAACGCGGCGCACGAGCCGATAACGCTCGCAGCCGAAGACGTCGACTGGATCGCACGCGTCATCTGGGCGGCTCAGTGAATCTGGTACAGCCTGTCATCCCGGAAACCGCGTGAGCGGCTGTCCGGGATCGGAACTGTGAGAGCGGTGGAGGCCGGATCCCGGACTGGACCTTCGGTCCATCCGGGATGACAGCTTTTGGGAAGTCGTCAGGCCGCGAGCTTGCCTTCGAGCGCCTTGGCGATGAGCGCGCGCGTGTTGGCGACGCCGTAGAGCGCCACGAAGGAGCCGAAGCGCGGTCCCTTCTCCTCGCCGAGCAGCACCTGGTAGATGGCGTTGAACCAGGCGCCGGAGACGCCGGGCCTTTCGGGCGTGGCGCCCTTGGCGGAAAGATCCTGGTAGCGCGGCACGGCGCGGCCGACATCGTAGAGCGCCGCCTGCACATCCTCCGGCGCCGCGCCCTCGGGCAATGCGCCCAGCGCCTCGGACAGCGCCTTAAGCGCCTGCCGCTCCACGTCGTCGGCGGCGCGATAGACCTTTGCCGGCCGCACGAAGTCCTCGAAGTAGCGGATGGCGTAGCCGACCAACTGGTCGAGGTCGGGATGCGTCTCGGGCGAGACGCCTTCGACATGGCGGCGCAGGAACCCCCAGAGCACGTCCTTGGAATGGGCGTTGGAGGCGGTCGCGATGTTGAGGAGGAGCGTGAAGCTCACCGGCATCTCGACGGACGGCGGACTGCCGCCGTGGATGTGCCACACGGGGTTGCCGAGGCGTTGCTTCAGCTCCTGCTTCGGATAGGCCGCGAGATGCGAATAATATTCATCCACGTGCCGCGGGATGACGTCGAAATACAGTCGCTTGGCTTCCCGCGGTCGGTTGTACATGAAGAGCGAGAGGCTTTCAGGGCTGGCGTAGCGCAGCCATTCCTCGATGGTGAGCCCGTTGCCCTTGGACTTCGAGATCTTCTGGCCCTTCTCGTCGAGGAAGAGCTCGTAGTTGAAGCCTTCCGGCGGCTCGCTGCCGAGCGCCGAGCAGATGCGGCTCGCGAGCTTGACGGAATCGATGAGATCCTTGCCCGACATCTCGTAGTCGACGCCGAGCGCATGCCAGCGCATGGCCCAGTCGGGCTTCCATTGCAATTTGCAGGCGCCGCCCGTGACCTTCGTCTCGAAGCGCTCGCCCGTGTCGGGGTCCTGCCAGAGGATGCTGCCGCTCTTGGGCTGAGACTCCACCGGCACCTGCATCACGATGCCGGTCTTCGGGTGGATGGGCAGGAAGGGCGAATAGCTCTGCGCCCGCTCCTCACGCAAGCTCGGCAGCATGATCGCCATCACCTCCTCCATACGCTCCAGCATGAGGAGAAGGGCAGCATCGAAGCGCCCCGAGCGGTAATAGTCGGTCGAGCTCGCGAACTCGTAGTCGAAGCCGTAGTGGTCGAGGAACCGCCGCAGCATGGCGTTGTTGTGGTGCCCGAAGCTCTCATAGGTGCCGAAGGGATCGGGAACCTGCGTCAGGGGCTTGCCGAGATAGGCCGCCACCAGCTCCTTGTTCGGAATGTTGTCCGGAACCTTCCTGAGCCCGTCCATGTCGTCCGAGAAGCAGAGGATGCGGGTCGGGATGTCCGACATGGTGGCGAAGGCATGCCGCACCATGCTCGTGCGCGCGACCTCGCCGAAGGTGCCGATGTGCGGCAGGCCCGAAGGCCCGTAGCCGGTCTCGAACAGCACCTCCCTGGGCCGCGTTCCGTGCCGCTCGATGCGCTGCAGGAGCTTGCGGGCCTCCTCGAAGGGCCACGCCTTGCTCTCGAGAGCCGCCGCCTTGAGTGTCGCATCCGTCATGGCGGCGAGTTTTTAGGGCCGCCTGCCGCCCTCGTCAACGCGGCATGGTTCGCCATGGCCGGGCTTGTCCCAGCCATCCTTTGTGCCCTCGGCACCAAAGAGTAGAAAAGGATGCCCGGCTCGAGGCCGGGCATGACGATAGCTGGGACGAACCAGCGTTCACCCCGCCAGATATTTCTTCAGGAACGCCACCGTGCGGCCCCAGGCGAGGTCGGCAGCCGCCTTGTCGTAGCGCGCGGCGTTGGTGTCGTTGTTGAAGGCGTGGTTGGCGCCCTCGTAGCGGTGAAGCTCGTAAGCCTTGCCGTCCGCCTTGAGCGCGGTCTCGAAGTCGGCGATGCCGGCATTGATGCGCTCGTCGATCCCGGCATAGTGGAGAAGGAGCGGCGCCTTGATCTTCGGCACGTCCTCCTTCTTCGGCTGCATGCCGTAATAGGCGACGGCGGCCGCAAGCTCGGGCTCGGCGACCGCGAGCTGGTTGACCTGCCCGCCGCCCCAGCAGAAGCCGACGGCTGCGACCTTTCCGTTCACCTCCGGCAGCGCCTTCAGCGCCGCGAAGGCGCCATGCGAGATGCCGATGGCGTCCTCGGGCGTGAGCGCGCCGATGAGCTCGCGCGCCTTGTCCTCCTCGGTGGGCGTGCCGCCGGCGGGCGACAGGTAGTCGGGGGCGAGCGCCACGAAGCCCTCGACCGCGAATCTCCGGGCGACGTCCTTGATGTGGGCGTTGAGGCCACGGTTCTCGTGGATCACGATGACGCCGCCGAAGCGGCCTTCGGCTGAAGGCCGCGCTGCATAGCCCACGATCTCGCCGGCCTTGAAGGGGAACGTCGCGGTGCCGGTCTTGATGCGGCTGTCGTCCTCCGCCACGAGTGCGGCTTGTGCGTAGTTGTTCTCGAGCAGCGGCAGGAGCGCCGTTGCCGCCGCGGCGCTGCCCGCGAGGCGCTTCAGCTGCTCGAGGAAAACGCGCCGTCCCATGGCGCCGTGCGTGTAGCGGTCGAAGAGAGCGATGATCTTCCGGTCCATGGATGGAGGGCTCCTTCTCGCGTTTCAGGTGTCGGTCTCCACAGCTCGTGTGAGCGTCGCGCCGACGGCCGCGATCGACACGGCGGCGAGCGCGATCCAGCCGGCGACGCCGATCCCTTCCCCGAGCATGAGGAGCGCCACCAGCGCCGCGATGGCCGGCTCGGTCGCCACGATCACCCCGTAGAGCGACGGCTTCATGCGCTTGAGCGCCATGTATTCGAGCGCGAAGGGAAGGACGGTGAAGAGCGACACGAGGCCGATCAGGGGGAGCGTGTCCGGCTGCGCGAGGAAGCCCTGCGCGGCGCTCCAACCGAAGGGTGTGAGCATCAGCGTCGAGCCCGCCATGCCGAGCGTCAATCCGAGGAGGCCTGGCAGCGAGCGTCCGCTGCGGCCGGAGAAGAGGATGTAGGCGATCCAGGCCCCCGCATAGGCGAAGGCCAGAAGCAGGCCGATGGGGTCGATGTGGCTGCCGCCGGTCCAGGGCGTGATGAGCATGACGCCGCCGAGCGCCAGTGCGGGCCACAGATAGTCGATGAGGCGCCGCGCGCCGAGGAGCCCGAGGAGCAGCGGGCCGAGGAACCCGATCGTCACGACGAGGCCGATCGGCACGCGCGGGATGGCGAGGTAGAAGATGCTGTTGAAGAGCGCCAGCGCCACGCCGAGACCGAGCGCGTCGAGCCACTGCCGCCGCGTGAGCGCGGTGAGGTCGGGGCGGGCCACCGCGAGCAGGATGAGGAGCGCGCCGAGGTTTCTCAGCCACACGACGCCCATGGCGTTGTCAGCCGTCATCAGCCCTTTCGAGGTCGCAGCACCGGCCTGGATGAGGACGATGGCGGCGACGACGAGCAGCGGCGGGGGAACGAGGCTCGCCACCCTGTCGAGCGAGAACGGCGGGAGCGGATCGCGCGGCGGCGCCGGCTCGCGGCCGAGCGTCATGGGCGCGGGACGGGCAAGCACAGGGGTTTGCATGGGCATGCTGGCTGCCTTGGCTGTGATGGGCGGGCAGCTTAGTGCGTGGAAGGCCTCAATTGAAGATCGGCGACAAATGAATCCTCTCGCCGATTGTCATGGCCCGGCTTGACCGGGCCACCCAGTACTCTGGGAACTGCAAAGGAGTACTGGGTTCCCCCGGCCTCGCCTTCGGCTCGCCGGAGGATGACAATAGGCGACCACAGCGATCGTGGTCTTGCTGCCCTCAATCGGCAGGCGTCCGCACGCGCAGGATGGCGCCGTTGCTCTCGTCGGTCAGCAGGTAGATGGCGCCTTCCGGGCCCTGCACCACGTCGCGGACCCGCATGCCCAGATCCTCGAGCAGGCGCTCTTCGTGCACGACCTTGTCGCCGTCGAGCTCCAGCCGCACGAGCGCGGTCGCCGCGAGGCCGCCGACGAACAGATTGCCCTGCCAGTCGGGGAAGAGCTCGCCGTTGTAGAAGATCATGCCGGAGGGCGCGATCACGGGCGTCCACTGGTAGAGCGGGTCGACCATGCCCTCGGCCTGCTTCTGGCCTGTGCCGACCGGTGAGCCGTCATAGTTGACGCCATGGGAGACGACCGGCCAGCCGTAGTTCTTGCCGGCTTCCGCGATGTTGATCTCATCGCCGCCCTTCGGCCCGTGCTCGATCTCCCAGAGCGCGCCGGTCGCGGGATTGATGGCGGCCGCCTGGATGTTGCGGTGGCCGTAGGACCAGATCTCGGGCAGCGCGTCGGCCTTGCCCACGAACGGATTGTCGTCGGGCACCGAGCCGTCCTCGTTGACACGGATCACCTTGCCGAGATGCGAGGAGAGCTCCTGGGATTGCTCGCGGAACTGGGGCTCGGAGCGCTCGCCGGTCGTGATGAAGAGATGCCCCTTGCCGTCGAAGACAAGGCGCGAGCCGAAATGCTTGGTGCTCGGAAGCTTCGGCTTCTGCGAAAAGATCACCTTGACGTCCTCGAGCGACTTCTCGTCCGCGCTGAGCTTTCCGCGCGCCACGGCCGTCGAGTTGCCGCCCTCGCCGGGCTCGGAGAAGCTCACATAGATGAAACGGTTGTCGGCGAACTGCGGATGCGGCGCCACATCGAGAAGCCCGCCCTGGCCCCGGTCGTCCACCTTGGGCACGCCCGCGATCGGCTCGCCGACCTCGCCCTTGTCGGAGACGATCCTGAGCGTGCCGCCCTTTTCGGTGACGATCATGCGTCCGTCGGGAAGGAAGGCGAGCCCCCAGGGCTCGGAAAGCTTGTCCGTCACACGGTCGACGATGATCTGGGCCTTTTCCGTCTTGATCGCTTCCTGGGCTCCCGTCGGGGTGATGGACGTCGCTGCGAGCAAAGCGAGGGTCAGGGCGAGGGCGGCTCTTCGCATGTAGGTTCCTTCTCCGGTTCGATTGTCCAAAGGGGCGAACGCCACTGTGGAACGGGTGTTCCGTCGAAATTGGGGAGGGAACGCGGTTCACGAAAAGATGAAGCCGGTCGATGCGCTCAAAAACGGAGGGAACCCCGGCTGCCGCTCGGTAGTTGATACTCAGTCGCCACGAACGACGGAGGACGAAACTCATGGCCTTTCAAAGCGATACCGACCGATTCGGGCAGCCGCGCGATCCGGTTGCCGACCCTCAGCTCGATCCGGCCCTGCGGGATGCGGCCTATGCCCGGGCGCGTCCCGGCTCCGCGCTCTGGATCGTGGCGGGGATCATCGTGCTCCTAGGCGCGCTTGCGGTTTGGAGCGGCATGTTCGACAACACCTCGACTGCTCCGACCACGGCAACGCCGCCGGCCGTTGAGGCTCCTGCCCCGGCGCCGCAGGCTCCGCAGCCTGCTCCGGCGCAGTAGGACACTATTTTCTGAAACTGAACAGGGCTCCCAAATGGGAGCCCTGTTCATATCTTCCGTATGCGGAGGGTTTTGGCCTAGACCCACGGGCAGTTGGAATTGCGGTCGCCGAAGGTCTTTCCCTGCGCGAATCGCGTGTAGCCGAAGGGAGCGAGCTCCGGCACCGGATTGCCGCTGACGAGATGCTCGGCCACGAGCTTGCCGACGCCGATCATCTTGTAGCCGTGGTTCGAGTCGGCGATCATGTAGGCATTGTCCTTCACCCAGTCGAAGATCGGAACGGAGTCCGGCGTGAAGGCGCCGATGCCGCCGTTGCGGCGCTTCTTGAACTGCCCGTCATAGTTCTTGAAGCCGTCGAAGAGATAGGCGAGCGTCGCCATGTAGTAAGGCTCGAACCAGGGATCCGCCTGGTATTCGTCGTTGGCGTGGCCGTAGGGGTCGAGCGTCGCCTTCGGACCCATCTTGATGGGGATGGTGCCGCCCTGGACGCCGGGCGTGCCCAGCCGCTCGGCGGCATAGCGCACATACATGTAGAAATGCTGGTCGGGAAACTCGCGCCCGTCTTCGGTGACGACCGGCGTGTTCATGAGCTCCACATGCAGCACCGGAGGATCCTTGTCGTCGGAGGTGCGGTAGCGGTGTCCGTCCTTGAGGCTCACCTCGCCTTCCAGCAGCCGCCAGTAGGTCCACATGTCGGCGTCCTTGACCACGCCGCCGTCCGGATAGCGCATGTCGAGCTTGTCGGACAGGCCGAGCCAGTCCCAGTGCTTCGTCACCCAGGCGCCGGCGCAGATCACCACGCAGTCGGCCTTGATCGTGCCCTCCGACGTGACGACGCCCTTGATCTGGCCGCCCGCCATGTCATAGCCCTCGACCGAGACGCCCATGAAGGAGCGCACGCCCCACTGGTCGCACTTCTCCTTGAGCGCCCGCACCGCCGTGTGCGTGCCGGCATAGCCCGAGGGCTTCTCGTGCAGCACCACGTCGGCGCGCTCGACATTGAAGTCGGGCCAGATCTTCTTCAGGAAGCTCTTCGCCTCCTGGCCCACATAGAGGTCGGAAGGATAGCCCGCCCCGTTCTGGCTCTTGTGCATCTTCTCGTAGTCGGTCTGCTGGTTGCCTTCGCCGACCGAGACGTAGCCCACCTGCTGGAAGCCGAAGTTCACCGGGTCCGACTGCCAGACGTCGACCGAGTGGCGGAGAATGTTGTGGATGGGCGATGTCATGTAGAGGTTCCGCACACAGCCGCAGGCGATGCCCGTGGCGCCGGCGCCCGGCCCCGACTTGTCGATGAGCACGACGTCCGAGCCCTTGCCCTTGCCGGACTTCTCGAGCGCCATGGCGAGGTGCCAGGCGGTCGACATGCCGTGCATGCCGGCCCCGATGACGACGTAAGCCGCAGATTTCGGAAGATGGTTGACGGTCATTCGGCTGCTCTGCTCCCTGTGATGCTCCGCCCGCGTCATGGCCGGGCCTGACCCAGCCATCTTCTTCGGGTGGAATTTTCGGTTCAAAGGATGCCCGGGTCGAGCCCGGGCATGACGGAAATCAATTGTCGGCGTGCACGCTCCCCTTCAGTGACCGCGGCAGCGGGTGCGCGACCGGCTCCTTGGCCCTCAAGCCCCAGCGCCGCGCGATCTCGGCATACCCTTTCATCACGTAGCCGCAGTTGCCCTCGATCAGCCGCGACTTATGCGCCCGGTAGTAGTCCGGCAGCGCATACCACGGCAGTGAGGGCTTTTCGTGGTGCGCGGCGTGCAGGTTGTTGTTGAGGAAGAGGAGGCCGACCAGCGGATTGCTCTCCACCACGATGGTGCGGCAGGAGACGGCGTCATGCGCGCGGTGCTCGGCATAGGAACGCATCATGGTGAGCGCGTTGCCCCAGTAGGCGATGAAGAGGAGGTACTGCCAGAAGGGCATGCCACAGACGACGGCGACCCACCACCAGACGAGCGCACAGCCGGCAAGATGCAGAGCCCAGGCCTCGACCACCTGCCGGTCGCCCTTGCGCATGAGCCGCACTTCGTCGGCGACGTAGTGGATGCTCGAGAGCACCGGGCCGATCAGGAAGCGGCCGAGCATGGTGTTGTTGAAGACGTAGAGCGGCCTGATCCAGGAGGGTGTCGAGTCCCAGGCCTGCGGGTCCATGTAGCGCGACTCGGGGTCCGCCGCCGGGTCCGTCAGATGGTCATCGTGGTGATGCTGGAGATGCAGCTTCACGTAGCGCCGGTAGGGAAACCAGAGGCTGATCGGCGGGAAGACCAGAAGCTCGTTGAGGAAGCGCGAGCGGGTGGGATGGCCGTGCAGCGCCTCGTGCTGGAGTGAGCCCGAGAGGCAGACGAGATAGATGCCGATGGGCGCCACGATCCACCAGCCAAGTTCGCGCCAATAGAGGGTGATGGCGGCAAAGCACGCCCAGTGCGCGGCGATGAGCGCCAGCGTCTGCCATTCGACACGCGGCCGCGACGCGGCCTGCGGCATCACGACGTCAGTCATGGAATCAAGCCCATCTCTCCCCAGAGGCAGGATGCGGGAGTTGAGGCGTTGCGACAATTGCGACAATGCGCAGAATGCGTTTATGATGGTCTACAATCACGCCAAATGTTGACGATTGTAAACATTCATGGACAAGCGCGACACGGTCAGGGAGTTCCATCTCCGGCTCGGCGAGCTGATCCAGCGCACGGGGCTCTCGCGCGCCCGCTTCGCCGCGAGAGCCGGCCTCGACCGTTCCACGCTGACCCAGCTCCTCTCGCCCGCCAATGTGCGGCTGCCCCGCGCCGAGACCATCGCCCGCATCGCCGTTCGCCACGGGGTGTCGGTGGACTGGCTGCTCGGGCTCTCGCAGCAGGACGCGGTGGCGGCCGACGTCGTGTCGCAGCCTGCCATCGAGCCGGATGCCGGCAGCCCGGCGGATGAGCGGCTCAGGCGCTGGCACGCCGAGGCGCAGGGATTCAAGATCCGCTATGTCCCTGCGACGCTTCCCGACCACCTCAAGACCGAGGAGCTGATCGCCTACGAGACGGGCAAGCTCTCAGGACCTGTCGCCGATGCCTGGACCGGCATCGCGCGCACCCGCATCGAGCATGCCCGCGAGCCCGAGAGCGAGATCGAGGTCTGCTCGCCCTTGCAGGATCTCGAGGCCTTCGCGCGGGGCGAGGGCATGTGGAACGCGGTTCCCGAGGCCCAGCGCCGCGCCGAGCTCGCGCACATGGCGGAGGTGCTGGAGGAGGGCTATCCCTCATACCGCTGGTTCCTGTTCGATGCCCGGGAGCGCTTCTCCGTGCCCTACACTGTCTTCGGCCCGAAGCGTGTGGTGATCTATGCCGGCGAGATGTATCTCGTCTTCACCTCGACCGAGCTCATCCGCGAGCTCACGCGGCACTTCGACAATCTCATCCGCCACGCCCGCATCCAGCCGCACGAGACCGCGGGCTATGTGCGCAGTCTGTTAGCGGACTAGCATGCTGTCATGCAAAGCTACCGCGAGAAGTTCGGAAACCTGAAATTTGGCTCCCCAGCCACGGCGCGGGATGTATTTGATCTGTCAACTCGGCTTTGCACGGTGTTGCCCGCTTGCTATCGAGCATTCCTGCTGGAGGCTAATGGGGCGGTTGGCTTCACATCGTCAGAAGAGGAAGCGCATTACGTCGACCTCTGGTCTTTCGACAGGGTCGAATCCGTGCCGCAGGGGAAAGGCCATCTGCCAGGCATTATCATCGGCTCCAACGGCGCCGGCGAAGGTATCTGCCTCACTGCTTTAGATGAGCGTACGGTCTACGGTCTTTTGCCCTTCGTAGGGCCGTTGAAGAATGATTTCATCCCTGTATCGGATACGCTGTTTGGATTCCTGCTGTGTCCCAACTGGTTCGAGGCAGACTATGGGGTGTGAGACCGGCTCTCCGCGCCGTGGCGGCTAGGCGTGATGCCGGCCGTCGCCGCATGGAAGGCGGTCAGGGTTGCCGGGCGCCCGTGCGGGCAGCGCCCATCACGCGCAGGAAGTTGCCGCCCAGGATGTTCCGGATATCCTCATCCCCATATCCGTGAGCGAGCATCGTCGAAACGAGCTCCTTGAGCTGCTCGGGCTGGGCATGCGCGGGATAGGGCATGGGCCCGTCATCGTTCTGGGGCCACAGATCGCGCTCGCGCTGGATCCAGGCCCAGATCGCATCGACGTCGCGCACATAGTCGAGACCGATGCCGACATGCTCCGGTCCGACAAGAGTGGCCACATGGTCGACGTGGCGGAACATGGCCGATGTGGAAGCGGCGTCATCTCCGAGGAACTCGTTGACGCCGTTGATGCCGACGAGCCCTCCGGATTGGGCGCATGCCCGGATCTGATCGTCCCTGATGTTGCGATAGTGGGGAACGAGCGCGTGGGCATTCGAGTGCGAAAAGATGAACGGGCCTTTGCAGACCTCCATGGCTTCCATCGAGGTGCGATAGCCCGTGTGGGAGCCATCCACCAGCATCCCGACCCGGTTCATCTCCTCTATCAGGCGGATTCCGAACTTGCTGAGGCCGCCGTCGTTGCGCTCGACGCAACCGTCTCCGACGGCATTTTTCAGATTGTAGACCAGGAGAGCATGACGCACCCCTAGATCGTAATAGGTCTTCACCATCTCGACCGAGCCATCCATGGGCTCCATGCCCTGGAAGTGGAATCCAACGGCGAGCTTCCCAGCCGCCTTGGCGGCCAGGATGGCGTCCGCGCTGTCGGCGAAAACCATGTCGTCAGAGGAGTGGATCTGCGCCTTCACCACGGAGATGTGGCGCGTGGTGGCGGCGAGCGAGTTCCTTGGCATGCTCACGGTCAGGGAGACGAAATTGATGCCGGCCCTGCCGAACCTCGGAAGCGTGGTGTCGTCGATCATGTAGGGCTCGAACCACGGCAGCGTCATGTCGCAGATGACGGCGGTTCTCATGATTTCCGCCGTCCTGTCGGGGTGATGCATTGTTCCTCGGGGCTTGTGTGGAAGACGTCCAGGTGGAGAGGGCGCGGCCGTAGCCGCGCCGTCCAAGGTCGAATCGGTATTCGCGTACGGCCTATTCGAAGTCAGCTCTCGAGCCAGACCGCCTCGGAGCATCGTCCGCCCATGAGCTCGGAATTGATGTCCGGGGTCAGTCCGCCGACCTTGGACACATGCGCGTCGATTAGATTGGCGAAAACCGGAATGATGTAGCCGCCGGTGTCCCGGATGAGCCGCTGCGCCTCGCCGTACATCTCCTTGCGCTTGGCGGTGTCCAGGGTGATGCGCGCCTCCGCGAGGAGCTTGTCGAACTCGGGATTGCTCCAGAAGGTGTCGTTCCAGGAGGAGCCGGTGGAATAGGCCAGGGTGAGCATCATATCGGCGGTCGGCCTGCCGCCGAACCAGCTCATGTAGAACGGCTTCTTGCCCCAGATGTTCTCCCAGTAGCCGTCATCGGGCTCGCGTACGACATTGATGTCGATGTTCGCCTTGCGAGCCGCTTCCTTGAAAAGGAGGGCCATGTCCACCGCGCCGGCGAATGCGCCATTCGCGGCGCTCAGGTCGAGGGCAAGCTTGTCGAGCCCTGCCTTGCGCAGATGGAAGCGGGATTTGTCGGGGTCGTACCCGTGCTGCCCGAGCGCCGCATGGAAAGGATCGGCTTCCGGGATCGAGTGATCGTTGCCGATGCTGCCATAGCCACCGAGCACGTTGCTCAGGATCTTATCGCGGTCGATCGCATGCTTGAGGGCCAGCCGGACGTCGTTGTTGTCCAGGGGCGCCACGCGGGTATCCATGACGAAGCAGTAATGGGTGCGGCTCGGGGAAACGACCGTTTCGATGCCCGGTGTGCGCTTCAGGAGATCCGCGAGCCGCGTGTCGACGCGATTGATGATGTCGGCTTCACCGGCTCGCAGAGCGTTGAGCCTGGCGGTCGAGTCGTTGATGGAGAAAGTTTCGACCGAGTCCACATAAGGCCGGCTGGTGGCGAAGTAGTTTCTGTTGCGCTCGCCAAGGCTGCGCACTCCCGGCTCATGCTTCGTCATGGCGAATGGACCTGTCCCGACCGGGTTGGCCCAGTTGCCAAAACCCTCCGGCACGATGCCGAGATGATAGTCGCCGAAGACATAGGGCAGGTCGGCGTTGCCGCCCTTGAGCGAGATTAGAACGCGATGCGGCCCATCCGCCTTGATCTCCCGCACCCCTGACAGGAGCGGCTTCGCCCCGGATTTGGAATCATCGGAGATATGGCGCTGGATGGAATAGATGACGTCGGCCGAACTGAGCGATTTGCCGTTGTGGAACTCCACGCCCTTGCGCAGCTCGAAGGTCCACTCATCGACGCTCTTGTTGCTCGACCAGGACTCCGCGAGTTCGGGTAGCGCCTCGCCCTTGGCGTTCACCTCGACGAGGCCGTTGTAGACCTGCCTGTTCAGCAGCGCGCCCACGGAGTTCTGCGTCGTCGCGGGGTCCATGCTGTCTGTGGTGCTGGCGCCGCCAAGGCCAAGCCGGAGCTTCCCGCCCCGTTTCGGAGCATCGTCAGCCCTCGCTCTGCCTACAGGTCCGGCAAGCGGCTGGCTCCCCAAGGCGAGGCCGGCAACCGCCGCAGTCTTCATCAGCCTGCGCCGGGTGATACCTTTTCTCGATTGTGAGTGCGTGTGAGCGTTCCCCATGCCAATTCCCTCCCTTTTTGGCTCCTGCTCTGCGGCGTGAATAGTTGTTGTTTCTTAGACGCTTGCGTTCTGCTTCCGAGCTCCGCTTCATTGCTTGCTCTATGGCTACGGTTCCATCCGGCTTTTGACAAACGAGATTAGTAATGAAAGCATTGTGAGCAATTCTAACAGGGAGATGGGTCGCGTGAGACGCTTGCCGCCGCTCAATGCGCTGCGTGCCTTCGAGGCGACAGCGCGGCATCTGTCCATGACGCGCGCGGCTGCGGAGCTGAATGTCACGCACGGCGCCGTGAGCCATCAGGTGCGCGCCCTGGAGCAGCGGCTCAACGTGTCGCTCTTCCGTCGCAGCGGCGGCTCGTTGCAACTGACCCCTTACGGGTCCGCGCTGCTGCCGGCGATCTCCCAGGCTTTCGGCTCGATCGCCGAGGCGGTGTCGCTTCTCACCGAGCCGGGTGGGGAGGGCGATCTGGCGCTTTGCTGCCTGCCCTCGCTCATGACCTTCTGGCTGCTGCCCCGTCTCGATCAGTTCTCCCGCCTGCACCCCGGAGTCCGCCTCAAGCTCATCGCCTCGAACGACCGTCGCAGGGTGCATGACCAGAGCATTGATCTGTGGATCACCTACGGAGTGGAATCGTGGCCCGACCGGGAATGCGAGCTTTGGTTCCAGCCGCGCCTCATACCGGTCGCGAGCCCCGCGCTCATCAATGCCAGGCCGCTCAGATCCGTCGCCGATCTGCGGCTCCACGCCCTGCTGCATGCCGATGACGGTCGGGAGTGGAGCCGCTGGCTTGTCGAGGCGGGCGTGCCTGAACTGGCTTGTGGCGCCAACCATGTGATGTCAGACGGTCACCTGTCCATCGAAGCGGCGATGCACGGTCACGGCATAGCACTTTGCGACAGCCTCACGAGCGCGGATCTCCTTGCCTGCGGCAAGCTGGTCAGGCCGCTCGATCACACGATCGTGGCGCCCGATTCGTTCTATCTCGTGTACCAGAAGGGCAAGAGACGCAGTTCCACGGTGCGCGCGTTCATCAATTGGGCCTTCGCGGAGGCATCGGGAGCGGCCAAGCCGGAACAGCCGCCCTTGGCCCGCAGGCGCCCGCGCGCCCGGGCGGAGGCCATTGCGCAGCCGGGGAAGTAACGGCTTCCGGCTTCCGGCCGGGTCGCTGCCGCGCCCCTCGGCAAAATATTCCCGTTGCTGTCGGGAGAAGACAATGGCTGTCGTCTTTGGTTGGAGCGGGGATGGCGGAAGGCGGCGAAGGAAAACGGGATGAAATTCCATTTCTTGCGGAACCATTTGCCGCCACGTGACGTTGCCAAAACTTGGCGCAACGCCTAAATGAGCGCCCATGTTGCGCCGCATCATATATTTGACGCTCGTGCTCGTGCTGCTTGGAGGCCTCGGAGGCGGCATCGCCTTCTACGCCTTCCAGTGGAAGCCGCAGTTCCTCGCGCAGGTGATCTCGAGTGCCCCGAAGCCGGCTGAAACCGTCTCGGCGGAGCCGGCGCGCACGGAATCCTGGCAGCCGCATGTCAGCGCCATCGGCACGCTCGTCGCCGTGAACGGCATCGACATCACCCCCGAGGTAGGCGGCGTGGTGAAGGAGATCAACTTCGAGTCCGGCCAGCGGGTGAAGAAGGGCGACAAGCTCGTCCAGCTCGATACCTCGACGGAAGAGGCGGACCTCAAGAACTTCGAGGTTCAGCTCGCCAATGCGGAGATCGAGTTCAAGCGCATCTCCGAGGTCTTCAAGAAGGGCTTCTCCTCCAAGCAGGACCTCGACAATTCCACCTCGCGTCGCGACCAGCTGCGCGCCAGCGTCGAGCGCACCAAGGCGGTCATCGCCCAAAAGGCGATCTTTGCGCCCTGGGACGGCCAGCTCGGCCTGCGGGCCATTTCGGTCGGCAAGTATGTCGCCGCCGGCCAGCCGCTCATCTGGCTGCAGAGCGTCGATCCGATCTATGCCGACTTCACGGTCACTGAAGCCGATTTCGGCCGCATCAAGCCCGGCCAGAAGGTGACGGCAAGGTTCGACAGCTGGCCGGACGACACCTTCGAGGGCGAGGTGTTCACGACCGATTCCAAGATCGCGGCCGAGAGCCGCATGATCACCGTGCGCGCCAGCATCCCCAACGCCGACGGGCGGCTGGTGCCGGGCATGTATGCCGACGTCTCGGTGGACGTGGGCGAGCCGGAGCAGGTCGTGACGGTGCCCCGTACCGCCATCACCTACACCCTCTACGGCGACAGCGTGTTCGTTGTCGTGGAGGAGAAGAACGCCGATCCCGCCAAGGAGAAGGACCTCGTCGTCCAGCGCCGTTTCGTGAAGCCCGGCAGCGTGCGTGAGGGCCGCGTGCGGATTCTCGAAGGCGTGCAGGAGGGCGACCGCGTGGTGACCGTCGGCCAGAACAAGATCGACCAGGGCACCAAGGTCAAGATCGACAATTCGGTGGCGCTCGTAGAACCGGAAAACCGCACGTCGCAGTAGCGGCGCAGCAAAGAGATGGAGCGGCGGGAGCCTTCCGCATGAACTTCACCGACATCTTCGTGCGCCGCCCGGTGCTCGCCTCCGTGGTGAGCCTGCTGATCCTGCTCGTGGGCGTGAATTCGGCCTTCAACCTGCCGGTCCGGCAGTTCCCGAAGGTCTCCGACACGACAATCACCATCACGACCACCTATCCGGGCGCCAACGCCGACCAGATCAAGGGCTTCATCACAACGCCCCTGCAGCAGGCCGTCGCCTCGACCGAGGGCATCGAGACGCTGAAGTCCACCTCGGCCCAGAATGTCTCGACCATCACCCTCAAGCTGCGGCTCGATGCCGACGGCGACCGCGCGCTCTCCGACGTGCTCTCGAAAGTGAACGAGGTGTCGGGCGACCTGCCGCGCGAATCCAACGACCCGATCGTGCAGCGCACGACCGGCACGCCCTATGCGCTCATGTATATCGGCTTCAATTCGAAGACGATGAGCGCCTCCCAGATCAGCGATTATCTGGACCGCGTGGTGAAGCCGCAGATCCAGGCGATCTCCGGCGTTGCCGAAGCCGAGATCCTGGGCGGTTCGACCTTCGCCATGCGCGTCTGGCTCAACCCGGACAAGATGGCCTCGCTCGGCATCACGCCGCTCGATGTCTCGAACGCGCTCGCCCAGAACAACTTCACCACCGCCGCCGGCCAGGTGAAGGGCGACTTCACGCAGCAGAACATCAACGCCCAGACTTCGCTCGAGACGCCCGCAGCCTTCCAGGAGCTGGTGGTGGCGACGCGCGGCGACACCGTCATCCGCCTGGGCCAGATCGCCACCGTCGATCTCGGCCCCCAGACCTTCGATTCGACCTCGGCCTTCGACGGCCTGAAGGCCGTCTTCCTCGGCATCCAGGCGACGCCTGATGCCAACCCCCTGACGGTCATCGACGCCGTTCGCAACGCCATGCCGGAGATCCAGCGTCAGCTCCCGCAGGGCCTCGACGCCAAGATCGCCTTCGACGCCACCGAGTTCATCAACTCCTCGATCGAGGAGGTGACTAAGACGCTCGCCGAGGCCGCGATCATCGTGGTGATCGTGATCTTCCTGTTCCTCGGCAATGTCCGCTCGACCTTGATTCCGGTCATCGCCATGCCGCTCTCGCTCGTCGGCGTGGCGATCTTCCTCCTGGCGCTCGGCTACTCCATCAATCTCCTGACGCTGCTCGCCTTCGTGCTGGCGATCGGTCTCGTGGTCGACGACGCCATTGTGGTGGTGGAGAACATCCACCGTCACATCGAGGATGGCATGCCGCCCTTCGATGCGGCGTTGAAGGGCGCGCGCGAGATCGCGGGTCCGGTCATCACCATGACGCTGACGCTGGTGGCGGTCTATGCGCCGATCGGCTTCACCTCGGGCCTGACTGGTGCGCTCTTCCGCGAGTTCGCCTTCACGCTCGCGGGCGCGGTCTGCGTGTCGGGCGTCGTGGCGCTGACGCTCTCTCCCATGCTGAGCTCCAAGATCTTCAAGCAGCATGCCGAGGAGGGCCGCTTCTCGCGCTTCATCGAGCGCATCTTCGGCGCCGTGCGGGGGTTCTATTCCCGCCGCCTCGAGGGCGCCATGCGCCAGCGCCCCGTCTTCGCCTTCATGCTGATCCTGATCGTCGCGACCTCCGGCGTGCTCTACGGCGCCGTCAACAAGGAGCTCGCGCCGTCCGAGGACCAGGGCGTGCTCTTCTCCTTCGTCAACGCGCCGGAGCACACCAACCTTGACTACCTGACCTCCTATACGCAGCGCATCACCGACATCTTCATGGAAGTGCCGGAGCGCCAGAACGTCTTCACCATCAACGGCATGGGCTCGACCCACCAGGCCTTCGTGGGCCTCATCCTCAAGCCCTGGGGCGAGCGCGGACGCTCCGACCAGCAGGTGATCGCCGAGCTCCAGGGCAAACTCTCGGGCGTGCCGGGGGTCAAAACCTTCGCGACCGCGCCGCCTGCCATTCCGATCGGGGCCGGCGAGATGCCGGTCGAGTTCGTCATCACTTATCCGGGCGACTACCGGCAGGTCTCCGACGTGCTCCAGAAGCTCGACGAGGAGGCCAAGAAGTCCGGCCTCTTCATCTTCACCAACACGGACCTCCGCTTCGAGACGCCGCAGGTCGAGCTCATCATCGACAAGGACAAGGCAAACCGCCTCGGCGTGCGCATGTCGGATGTCGGCTCGACGCTTGCGACGCTCTTGGGCGGCAACTACGTGAACCGCATCAACATCCAGGGTCGCTCCTATCAGGTGATCCCGCAGGTGCCGCGCCTGCATCGTGGTTCCGCCGAGCGGCTGCTCCAGTACCAGGTGCGCACCGCCAGCGGCGACATGGTGCCGCTCTCATCGTTCATCCGCACCGAACAGACGGTGCAGCCCAACAGCCTCGCCACCTTCCAGCAGCTGAACTCAGCAACCTTCCAGGGCGTGCCCTTCCCGGGCCGCACGATCGGCGAAGGCCTGGCGTTCCTGCAGCAGAAGGCCAACGAGCTGATGCCGCAGGGCATGACCTACGACTATCAGGGTGAAAGCCGCCAGTTCATCCAGGAAGGCAACGCGCTTGCCTACACCTTCCTCTTCGCGCTGGTGATCATCTATCTGGTGCTGGCGGCTCAGTTCGAGAGCTTCCGCGATCCCTTCATCATCCTCATCGGACTGCCGGCCTCGGTGTTCGGCGCTCTCTTCTTCCTCTTCATCCTGGGGGAGGTGAACGGCGCCATGCAGAACCAGTCGCCGATCAATCTCGGCTCCGGCACCATGAACATCTACACCCAGATCGGCCTCGTGACGCTGATCGGGCTCATCTCGAAGCACGGCATCCTGATGGTGGAGTTCGCCAACAAGCTTCAGGAGGAGCAGGGGTTCGACAAGTTCGCCGCCATCAAGGAGGCCGCGGCCGTGCGGCTGCGCCCCATCCTCATGACCACGGCGGCCATGGTCATCGGCGTGGCCCCGCTCCTGATCGCGACCGGCGCCGGCGCCAAGAGCCGCTTCGACATCGGCCTCGTCATCGCCTCCGGCATGACCATCGGCACCTTGTTCACGCTCTTCATCACGCCGATCGTCTACAGCTACATCGCCGCCGACAGGCGCCCGGCCGAGCTCAGGGCGCAAGCTGCGCTGCCGCTTCGCGCGCCGCGTGAGGCTCAGGCTCCCGAGCGCCGGGAGGCGGCGGAGTAGCGCCGCTCCGAAGCGCCTTCACCCGGTGATGAGGCGCGCGCCGCGCTCGTAGGTGAGATAGGCCCAGGCCCATTCCATCATGACGACGATCCGGTTGCGGAAGCCGATCAGGAAGAAAATGTGGGCGACGCACCAGAGCGCCCAGGCCGGAAATCCGCTCAGGCGGAGGCGGCCGAAATCGGCGACCGCGCGGCTCCGGCCGATGGTGGCGAGATTGCCGTAGTCGCGATAGCGGAAGGGTTCCTCGGCATTTCCGCTGCCTGCGATCCGCCGCCGGATGAGCTTTGCCACATGGCGGCCCATCTGCTTGGCGGCCGGCGCCACGCCCGGCACGAGTTGGCCCTTCTCGCCTCGCACCGCCGCCGTGTCCCCGATGACGAAGATCGAGGGGTCGCCAGGAAGCGCGAGCGACGTGGTGACGATCACGCGTCCTGCCGCATCCTTCTCGGCGTCGAGCCAGCGAGCGGCGGGCGACGCCATGACGCCCGCGCCCCACACCACGCAGGCCGACGGGATGCGCAGGCTGTCGCCCACGGTCACGCCATCCGTATCGCAGGCCGTGACCGGCTTTCCGAGCAGCACCTCGACGCCCAGTTCCTGGAGCTGGCGGAGCGCCGCGATCGAGAGCGATTCCGGGAAGGAGGAGAGGATACGCGGCCCCGCCTCGACGAGCAGGATGCGGGCCCGGCTCGTGTCGATGCGGCGGAAGTCGCGCCTGACGGCCTTTCGCGCCAGCTCGGCAATGGCGCCGGCGAGCTCCACGCCTGTTGGCCCGCCGCCCACGATGACGAAGGTGAGGAGGCGGGCCCGCTCGGTCTCGTCCTCCGCCGTCTCCGCCGCCTCGAAGGCCGTGAGGATGCGGCGCCGGATAAGCGTCGCATCGTCGATCTTCTTGAGCCCCGGCGCCGCTCCTTCCCAGTCGTCGTGGCCGAAATAGGCATGCCTCGCGCCGGTCGCGATCACGAGATAGTCGAAGCCGACGCGCTTGCCCGACTGAAGCAGCACAACGCGGCCCGCGCGGTCGATCCCCTCCACTTGGTCCATGAGCACGGTTGCGTTCGCCTGCCGGCGCAGGATCAGCCGGATGGGGGTGCCGATCTGGGCCGGCGACAGCCCGGCGGTCGCGACCTGATAGAGGAGCGGCTGGAAAAGGTGGTAGTTGCGCCGGTCGATGACCGTCACCTCGACAGGCGCGCGCTTGAGCGCCGTGGCGGCGTTGAGGCCGCCGAAGCCGGCCCCGAGAATCACGACGCGCGGCCGCGCCGGCCGGTCACCCGCAAGCCTCGCGGCGGAAGCCCCCTCGACGTCCATTCCGGCGCTCCCCATTCTCGGCCGTAGCCCTGTCCGAAGGTAGAGGATGCTTGCGAGAATTGCGAAGTCGGAATGCTGCGAAAGCGGCCCTCGGACAGTCGCTCACGGTTAACCATTGGTTGACGGTCACTTTATTGCCTTGAAAATCCTCATGATATTGAATAGAGGGAAAGCAATCGCCCCCGGCAGACGGCATCGGTTCAAGAGGATGAGGTGAGGCGCGCCGCCATATTGCTTGCGCTTGGGCTCATCGCCGCGACGGATGTCTCGGCGAACGACAGCCAGCGCCTGAACAGCGAGCCTCCCCGCAAGTACAGCGACTCCGAAGGCGGTTTCTGGAGCTCCTTCGCTCCCCCTCCCTCAGGGCCTGCTGTCCAGCCGGCCGCGGCCAAGGTGCCGCCGAAAAGCAATCTCGCGGCCGAAGCCGAATCCCCCACGGTCCGTTCCAACGTCGCCCAGCCCGACGCCGTTCGCTCCAACGTCGGCCAGCCGGTGGCGCTCCAGCCCGAGGCGTCCCGCCAGCGTGTCCAGGAGACGCCGCGCAAGCGCGTGCAGGAGGCGCCCCGCAAGCGCAAGGCGACCCGCAGCCAGAAGAAGAAGACGGCTAAGGCTCCTCCCCGGAAGGAAAGGGAGAACCCAGAGACCGCCGCGGAGGAGAAAATCGAGACCGCCTCGACGGAGAAGCCCACGGGCGCAAAAAAATTCTTCTCCGGCTCCGAGGCCCGCTGGTGGGAGGAGACAGGCAATCCTGCCGTCTTCGTTTTCTCGGGCTGCGTTGCGGACTATGCGGCCGCCAGCGTCCGCACCCATGTCGACCTTCCGCACGCGGAATATCTCACCCGGGCGATGACCGGACCCTGCAAGGGTGAGTTCGACACGATGGCCGGCCTCATCCTGAAGCGGCATGGCGAGGAGGGCTTCGCGACCGTTTCGAAGGAACTGATCGACACGACCTTCATACCCGCCGTCCGGGATGCCGTCGCCAAGGCCACGGCTGGGTTGCAGGTCGAGGAGAAGAACAGGGCGACGCTCGGAGCCGAGCTGCAGGTGGCCAAGAGCGCCATGTTCGCCTGCTTCGTGCGCGAGACGGACAGGCTCGCCGCCACCTCCCCGGACGTTCCGCAAGCGGTTGCCGAGACGGTGATCGCGACCTGCCAGCCGGAGGCCACGCATTTCTTCGCCAAGCTGGACGAACTCTACCCTGACGTGTCGGCCGACGATCGCCAGACGCAGGAGAGCGCCCTCACCCAGAGCTATCTTCCGGCCATTCTCAGCCGCGTCGCCTCGGTTCGTGCTGGCGCCGCGCGCGTTTCCGCCCAGTAACCGCCTGGAAGGGTGAACGGCGTCGCCATCGTCCCGCCTGCGCATGTCCGACCGGCCCCCCGGTCGCGAGGTCTCTCCCGTTCGGAGCGGCCCCGGTCCACCGCCTCGCCGAACGCGAGCACCGCGGCAGTAGCGACGGCACGATGCCGATGATGGAGCCCTCGGCCTCGCGAATCCTCGCCGGGGGCTGCTGCCTGCCATTCGGGCAGAAGGCTATCGGCTGGGCGTTATCTCGCCGTTATCTGCCGATTCCGGTCGCGCACGGACTTTCGTGCCGGCCGCCATCCGCGCTAGCATCCGCCGCGACCGGTGGTTGTCGGCTGAAAGGGGTGACGCCTGGCTTCCGCAACGGACAATGGAGTTGCATCCGCGCAAGAGGAGGGCCTGCCTGCGGCCTCCCTCGTGCTGTTCGGTCGCCCGGAAGTGCGCCTCTCCGACGGCAACGTTCTCCATCTCCAGAGCCGCGCCTACTGCATCATCGCGGCGCTCGTGATGGCGCCCCGCCAGGCCATGAGCCGGGCAGCGGCGGTCGCCATGCTGTGGCCCGACCAGGAGCCGGCCCGCGCCTACAACAGCCTGCGCCAGCTCCTGCACAGGATGAAGGTCACGCTCGGCGCTGAGCGGACGCCCATCCAGGCGAGCCCGCGCGACCTGAGGTTGGCGCCGGGCCTCGTGAGGATCGACCTCGAACGTTTCATCGAGGCGGAGAGGACGGACCGCGCCGCCGATCTCGCGGACCTTGTCCGGCTCTACGAGGGACCGTTCCTGGAGGGGGTGGACATCCTCTCCAGCCGGCGGCTCGAGGAGTGGATCGAGGAGAAGCGGTGGCGCTTCCACGAGACCTTCCTGAGGGCGGCCGGCCGGCTGCTCGAGGAGGACGTTGCTGCCGCTACCCCAGCCCGCGGCGGGCTCGCCGCACGGGTCGCCGACTTCGAGCCCTATCACACGGGAGCTCACCGCTATCTCATTCGCGAACGGCTCGCCAGCGGCGACAGGTCCGGAGCGCTCGCCATCTACGGACGCTACGCCGAACGGCTTTCGGAGGATCTGGGCGTCGAGCCCGACCCGTCGGTCTCGGAGATCGTCGGCCGCCTGCAGGCGCGCGCGCCTGCGATCCGCAGGATGCCCGGCGGCGCGCCGCCGAGGCCCGGCGGGCTCGAGAGCCGGCTCCTTTCCCGCCAGCTCCTGCTCGGACAGATGGATGCGGATGCGGGCGTGCCCTCCATCCTGGCGCTCTACCCCCCCGACGACGGCTCGGCCCTGATGAGCGACGGCGTGCCCTTCTGGGTCGTGGATGACATCTCCTTCGGACTGACCAAGTTCCGTACCTTCCGGGTCATCGCGCCCTATTCGGCCAAGCTCATCTCGGCGCAGCCCTCCGAGACGGAAACCATCATCCGCAAGCTCGGCGTCACCTATCTCCTGGAAAGCCGGGTGCATGCGCGAGGGGAACGCCGCATGCTTGGCTTAAGGCTGCGCGAGACCTCCGACGACAGCGTCTTCTGGGCGGAGCAGGCCGACCTTCCGACGCCCGACCGCACGGTCGGCTATTCCGGTCTCATCGGGCGCATGGTCGCGCATGTGAGCACCGCCATCGAGCATCAGCGCGAGCGGGCCCGCGACCGCCTGGCGCCGCCCCGGGCCTATCTCCTGTGGCTCAAGGGCATGGACATGCTGTCCGGGCTCGACCTCGCGGGCGCGCAGGGAGCGGCAAGGCTCTTCCGCCGCTGCCTCGAACTGTCGCCCGACTTCGCCCCGGCGCTGAGCGGCCTGTCGCGCGCCATCGGACTTGCATGGCTGTACCGGGCGCGCTCCGAGCAGGATAGCCTGCGCGACGCCCTGAGCCTTGCCGACCTCGCGATCGCGACCGATCCATTCGATGGACGCGGCCATCGCGAGCGCGCCTTCGCACTGCTCTATCTCGGCCAGTACGATGCGGCGCTCGCCTCCTATGGGAAGGCGAGGGATCTCAACCCGCGACACGCCGACACGCTTGCCGACCACAGCGACTGCCTTGGCGCCTTCGGCGAGCACACGGCGGGCATCAGCGCCATGGAAGGCGCCATCCGGCTCAACCCGTTCTGTCCCGACTTCTATCTCTGGAGCCTCGGGGCCATGAAGTACCAGATCGGCGCCTATCGCGAGGCGATCGAGGTGCTGAACGGCATGAGCGACGTCAGCATGGCGCACCGGCTGCTCGCGGCGAGTCACGCCATGCTCGGCGAGGTCGAGGATTCAAGACGCCATACCGGAGCGCTTCTCAGACTCTTCCCGGACTTCACCGTCCGGGAATGGCTGCGCGTCGTGCCCAACCGGCGCCGGGTCGATGTCGACCACTATGCCGAGGGTCTGCTGCGGGCGGGCCTGCCGCGCGGTTGAGGCTTCAGCCCTCGCGCTTTGCTCGCGCCATAGTCTCTGGCCCCGGCCAGCAGTTGACGGGAAGCCCGGTCTTCTCCTGGTAGAGGCCGACCGCCACGCGGGTACGGAATCCGATGAGGCCGTCGAGCGTCTCGCCGATATTGTAGCCGTGCGCGGAGAGCGTCTCCTGCAGGGCCTTGACCTGCCCGCGCGTGTAGGTCGGCACCTTGTCCCAACGCCCTTCGAAGCCGCGGTCCTCGCCCATGCGGTCGGCGAGGTGGCCGATATAGAGCGCATAGAGGTCGGAGGTGTTGTACTCCTTCAGCGCATAGAAATTGCCGGTGACGAGGAAAGCCGGTCCGAAGCGGCCCGCCGGCATGAGCAGGAAGCCCTCCTCTCCTGCGCGCCCCGCCGGCCATTTCCTTCCTCCCGTACGCTCGAGGCCGAGGTCCTGCCATTCGGCGAACGTCCGGCCCTGGTGCGGGCCTTCGAGGGAACAGGCGACGCGGGCAGGCACGGCGACCTCGTAGCCCCAGGGTGCGCCCGGCTTCCAGCCCTTCTGGCGCAGGAAGTTGGCGGCCGTCGCGAGCGCGTCCGGCACCGAGCTCCAGATGTCGGGATGTCCGTCGCCGTCGAAATCGATGCCGTATTTCAGCACCACGGCGGGCAGCATCTGCATGTGGCCCATGGCGCCCGCCCAGGAGCTCTTGAGGATCTTGCGCGGGATGCGGTCGTCCTGCAGGAGCTTCAGCGCCGCGATGAGTTGTGGCCGGAAGGTCTCCGGCCGCCGGCCCATGAAGGCCTGGGTCGCGAGCACGGTGAGGGCGTCATGCGGGATCGAGGCCTTGCCATAGGCCGATTCCCGCGCCCAGATGGCCAGCAGGACGCGGCCCGGCACGCCGTAGCGCTTCTCGATCGCTGCGAGCGTCTTGCCCCAGTTCGCGAGCTCCTGGCGTCCGTCGCGGATGCGGCGCTGAAGCATGCCGGGCTCGAAATAGGCGCCGGGGCTTCCGAACTCCGCCTGGGAAACCTTGGCGGCGTCGCTCTCCTTCTTCTTGCCGGGCGGCACGAGGTCGGGGAGCGACCAGTCGAGCCGGACGGAGTCCATCTCGCTGTCGAAGGTTTGCGCCTTGACGCCCTCGGCGAGCGCTTCCTTTCTCACGCCCTCGACCCACTGCCGGAACGAGGCCTCGACCGCGGCGCGGGTTTGCGCCATGGCGGGCGCACCGGCCAGCGTCATCAAAGCGAGGCAGGCGGCGAGGGCGAGGAGCTTCGGCAGCGGCATGTCTCTCGATCCTGATTCTCCTTGGCGTTCAACGGGTTTAGCCGCCGCCGCCGCTTCGGCCAAGGGCCTGCGAGGCTTGCGGTAACCAACAAAAAACCGCATTGTGCCGAATATTGAGCGACGCCGGCCCGGCGAGCCGCATCCATTGTCCCCATCGAGAGGCGCCATGATCCTTCATCGTTCAAGCCTTGCGGCGCTCGCCGCTGCGGGTTTCCTTGCGACGCTTGCGGCGGAGCCCGCCGGGGCCGTGACCAAGCCCTTCGATTTCCAGGCGAAGTCGCTGTCGGGCAACTATCTGGCGGGTCGCCACGCCAGCACGCTGCGCGAGATGGATTCGGCGGCGCATTTCTTCACCGAGGCCCTGAAGGGCGATCCCTTGAACCCGGTGCTTATCGAGCGCGCCTTCATTCTCGATCTGTCGGCCGGCAATATCCAGCGCGCGGAATCCTTCGCCGCCAAGGTGGCCGAGGGCAATCCGCAGCACCGCATGGCGCGTATCGTGCTCGGCCTCAAGGCGTTCAAGGAGGGTCGTCTCGCGGATGCGCGCGAGAACCTGCGCAAGGCCGCCTTCACGCCCGTTGGCGAGCTGACCTCGGGCCTGCTCGTCGCTTGGATCTTCGCCAAGGAGCAGAAGCTCGACCTGGCGCTGAAGGCGCTCGACATCCTCGACAACAACGACGCCTTCGCCAACTTCAAGATGCTGCATTCCGCGCTCATCAGCGACTTCGTCAACGACACCAAGCGCGCCGATGAGTCCTACAAGCAGGTCTACGACCAGGCTGGCTCTTCGCTCAGGGTCGTGCAGGCCTACGGCAACTTCCTGCAGCGTCACAACCGGGCGCTCGAGGCGCAGAAGGTCTACAGCCAGTTCCTCGCGAGCACCCCGCGCAACCCGCTGGTGACGGCGGCCGAGGCGAGCCTCAAGCAGACCGGAAAGGTCGAGCCCTTCATCCCCGATGCTGCCTCCGGCATGGCGGAGGCGCTGTTCAATCTCGCAAGCGCCTTGACCGACGACCAGAGCATCGACGTTTCGCTGATCTACACGCAGCTCGCGCTTGCGCTCAAGCCGCGCTTCCCCGTCGCCCAGACGCTGCTCGGCGAGATCTACGAGGACACCAAGCGCTACGGCAAGGCGATCGAGGCCTACGAATCGATCGACAAGTCCTCCCCGCTTCACGCCAGCGCCGAGATCCAGATCGCCAGCAATCTCAACAGTCTCGAGCGCGACAAGGACGCGATCAGCCGGCTGACGAAGCTGGTGGAGCAGGACCCGGGCAACTATGACGCCCTGGTGGCGCGCGGCAACATCGAGCGCCTGCACGAGAAATGGTCCGATGCGGCTGTGAGCTACGGCAAGGCCCTTGATCTCGAGAAGGACCCCGCCAAGCAGCAGTGGACGACGCTCTATTTCCGCGGCATCGCCAATGAACGGGCCGGCGACTGGCCGAAGGCGGAAGCCGATTTCCGCGCCGCGCTCAAGATCGAGCCGGAGCAGTCTTCCGTCCTCAACTATCTCGGCTACTCGATGATCGAGAAGGGCATGAACCTCCAGGAAGCCCTGGGGATGGTGGAGAAGGCCGTCGATCTGAAGCCCAATGACGGCTACATCGTCGACAGCCTCGGCTGGGCGCATTATCAGCTCGGCGACTACGAGGAGGCCGTGAAGCATCTGGAGCGCGCGGTCGAGCTCAGGCCCGAGGATCCCACCATTAACGACCATCTGGGGGATGCCTACTGGCGGGTCGGGCGCAGGCTCGAGGCGCAGTTCCAGTGGCGCCACGCCAAGGACAACAAGCCCGAGCCCAAGGAGCTCGAGGTGATCGAGAAGAAGCTCAGCGACGGGCTGCCCGACCAGCCGGCAACGCCGCCGAAGAAGGCCGACAACAAGCCGTGACCGGCGGCGTCGTCGCCGTCGCAGAGTTCGCGCCCGCCAAGATCAATCTGGCGCTGCACGTCGTCGGAAGACGGCCCGACGGCTATCACCTCCTGGACAGCCTCGTCGTGTTCGCTGATGCCGGCGACCGCGTGCGGGCGACCGCTGCGGAAGGGCTTTCGCTGGCCATCGCGGGGCCGCGCGCCCCGGGCCTCGAGGTCAAGGGCAATCTCGTCCTCAAAGCGGCGGAGGCGCTCCGCGAGGCGGCAGCAAGGCAGGGCCTCGGCGCGGCACTTGTCCTGGAGAAGCATCTGCCGGTCGCGTCCGGCATCGGTGGCGGCTCGTCCGATGCCGCCGCGGCGCTGAAAGTTCTCGACCGGCTCTGGGGCCTCGGCCTTGGTGCGGAGAGGCTGGCGGAGATCGGGCTGAAGCTCGGCGCCGACGTGCCGGTCTGCGTGCATAGCACCTCCGCGCGCATGCGAGGCGTGGGAGAAAAGATCGAGTCCGTGGAGCTGCCGCGGGTGTCGCTGGTGCTCGCCAATCCTGGTCGGCCCCTGTCGACGGCCGCCGTGTTCGAAAGACTCGCGCGCCGCGACAATGCTCCCATGGAAGCCGTTCCGGCGCTGCGGACGGCGGAAGAGCTGGC
>JBFXDI010000035.1:0-31606 GCA_050181295.1 Parvibaculaceae bacterium
TTCATGGATTGCCGGGTCAAGCCCGGCAATGACGATTGGATGGTGTCATTGTTTCATAGGGTGCCAGCCTTCGCTGGCATGACGACAAGTGGTTGTCGTTGGACGCTTCTTTTGAGTGCGCTCTACGCCGGCGGGCGGAGCATGAGGATCATGGTGGCGTGCGCCTCGGCGCTGCCGGAATTGCGGAGCCGGTGCGGCCGGTCGCCGCGATAGCGGATGGCTTCGCCTGCCCGCGCGACGCGGACCTCGTCTCCACAGGTGACCTCGATCTCGCCTTCGATCAGGAACAGGTGCTCGATGGTGCCCGCCTGGTGCGGCTCGGACTCCAGAGCACCGCCCGGCTGCGCCACGAAATCATACCACTGTGTGGTCTCGACGAGATCGAGCGGCCCGAAGATCGCCAGCCGGCAAAGCCCGTCCTCGCTCTCGAGCAAGGGCACGCCGGAGCGCGTCTGATGGGCGATGAAGTTGCCCGCCGCATCGTTGCGCAAGACCTCTTCGATGGTCGTGTCCAGCGCCTTCGAGAGGCGCCAGACCGTGCCGATGGTGGGGTTCGTCTCGTTGCGCTCGATCTGCGAGATGATCGACTTGGCCACGCCAGACTGCTCGGAAAGATCGCCGAGCGACATATTGTAGGCCTTGCGCAACCGCTGGATGGTCTTTCCCAGCGAGGGACCGAACTCGGCTTCCGAAATATTCCCGGCCCTGCGGCCGCGACGGGTTGACATCCTCAAGTTCCGATCTTAGAACAGTGTTCGTTAAAACGAACAGCAGCGATGGCAGGCTTGCCATGACACCGAATAAGCCTGCTTCGCCGCCAAAAAGCAAGGAAATTCCTCCGCTTCTGGAGTTTCCCCGCGTGTTTGGTTGATCGAACTCGAGGCCGGAAATGGGCGTGATCAAGGTTACGGACGGCGACGGCGGCAACCACGAACTCGAGGCGGTGGAAGGCTGGCGCGTGATGGAAATCATCCGCGAGCACGGTCTCGACCTCGAAGGGCTGTGCGGCGGCGCCTGTGCCTGCGGGACCTGTCACGTGCATGTGGAGCCGGAATGGGCCGGCCAACTGCATCCGCCGCGGGACGAGGAGGAGGCCATGCTCGACATGGTGCCGAGCGTAGAAGCGACCTCCCGCCTGTCCTGCCAGATCATCTATAGCGAGGAACTGGACGGCCTGCATGTCCGCCTCGCGGAAGCCGCGTGAGGCCAAAATGCGCTACTTCCCCATTTTCACCGATTTCGGCGGCGCCCGCGTCCTCGTGGTCGGCGGCGGCGATGAAGCCGCCAACAAGGTGCGCCTCCTTCTCAAGACGGAAGCGCGAATCGAGATCGTCGCCGAGCGGCTGAACGGCGAACTCGACGGACTCGTCTCGCACGGCGGCATCGCCTGGGTCTCCTCCTCATTCGAGGACGGCCTGCTGGACGGCGTGGCGGCCGTGTTCGTTGCAGCGAACGAGGAGACCAACCATCGCGCCTCCCGCGCCGCGCGTGCCCGCAACCTGCCCGTCAATGTCGTCGACCATCCCTCGCTCTCGAACTTCATCGTGCCCGCGATCGTCGACCGC
The DNA here is from genome assembly GCA_050181295.1 of Parvibaculaceae bacterium. Classification (GTDB taxonomy): domain Bacteria; phylum Pseudomonadota; class Alphaproteobacteria; order Rhizobiales; family Aestuariivirgaceae; genus JBFXDI01. Next base: position 1,566 of record JBFXDI010000035.1, read on the forward strand.
GACCCGGTGGTCGTGGCCATCGGCACCGAAGGCGCCGGCCCCGTGCTGGCGCAGGGGGTGCGGGCGCAGATCGAGCAGCTTCTCCCCTCCCGGCTCGGCGCCCTGGCGCTCGCGGCCCGGCGGCTGCGTGAGCGGGTGGCGCTGTCCCTCCCCCATGGCGCCGCCCGCCGCCAGTTCTGGCAGAGCTTCTTCTTCGGCCCGATCCGGGAAGCGTTCCTCGCGGGCGACCGGACGCGGTTCGAGACGTCCGTGACGCGCGAGCTGATCGGCCAGAGCGCGGGCGAGACCGGCCGCGTGGCGCTGGTCGGCGCCGGCCCCGGCGATCCGGAGATGCTGACGCTCAAGGCCCACCGCCGCCTGCAGGAGGCCGACGTCATCGTGCACGACGCGAACGTGCCGTCCGCCATTCTCGATTTTGCCCGGCGCGATGCCGGACGTGTCCTCGCCGGCGCCGATAACGATGCGACCGTCGAAACGCTCATCGAGGAAGCCGCCAAGGGCAAGGTCGTCGTCCGCCTGGTCGCCGGCCGCGGCAGCTTCGAGGCGGAGGGCTGGCAGCTCAGGGCGGCTGGCATTGCCTTCGATGTCGTCATGGGCGTGGGTCCGCGCGAGGCTGACTCTCGTGTGATCGAATTCCCGCAGCGCGACTCGCAAAGGGCAGCGTCATGAGCGAGCGCGGCAAGGTGCTCACCGCCAACCGCCTCGGCGACGGCGCAGTCGTCTTCCTCAATCGCGCCGGCCACTGGGGCGAGGCGATCGACGATGCGGCCGTGGCGCTCGAGAAGGACGCCGAGGCCGCGCTCGAGCTGCGCGGCAAGGAGGCGGAAGCCCAGAACCAGGTCACGGGCGCCTATCTGTTCGACGTCGAGCGCCGCGACGGGCACCTGCGGGCGCTGCACATCAAGGAACGCATCCGGACGCTCGGACCCACGGTCCGCGCGGACCTCGGAAAGCAGGCGGCGGGCATCGGCGGCGCCTTCGCCGCGAGGGAGTAGGGTATGTACCGCTACGACGAGTTCGACCGGAAGTTCGTGAACGAGCGCGTGGCGCAGTTCCGCGAGCAGACCGAGCGGCGCCTGAGGGGCGAGCTGACGGAAGAGGAATTCCGGCCGCTCAGGCTCATGAACGGCCTCTACCTGCAGCTCCACGCCTATATGTTCCGGATCGCCATCCCTTACGGCACCCTTTCGGCGAGCCAGCTCCGGCGGCTCGCCGACATCGCCGACCGCTGGGACCGTGGCTACGGCCATTTCACCACCCGCCAGAATATCCAGTTCAACTGGACAAAGCTCGAGGACGTGGGCGACATCCTCGAGGCGCTGGCCGAGGTCGAGATGCATGCCATCCAGACTTCCGGCAACTGCATCCGAAACGTTTCCACAGACCACTGGGCAGGAGCCGCGGCGGACGAGCTTGCGGATCCTCGTCCCGTCGCCGAGCTCCTGCGCCAGTGGTCCAGCCTGCATCCGGAATTCTCCTTCCTGCCGCGCAAGTTCAAGATCGGCCTCACCGGCAGCCCCAACGACCGCGCCGCGGTGAAGGTGCACGACATCGGGCTTCGCCTGCATGCGAACGAGAAGGGCGAGCACGGCTGGGAGGTGATCGTGGGCGGCGGCCAGGGACGCACGCCGAGCGTCGGGGTGACGGTGCGCGAATTCCTGCCGCAGGCGGAGCTCCTGCCCTACATCGAGGCCATCATGCGGGTCTACAACCTGCACGGCCGGCGGGACAACAAGTACAAGGCGCGCATCAAGATCCTGGTGCACGAACTCGGCGCGGAAAAATTCCGCGAGGAGGTCGAGGCCGAATATGCACGCCATCCGAAGTCCGACATCGAGATCGACCGGCGGGAGCTTCAGCGCATCGCCGCCTATTTCTCCGCCCCGCCCTTCGAGACCCTGCCGCGCTGGTCGCCCGAGTTCGAGCGCGCGAAGGCCACCGACCGCGACTTCGCCCAGTGGGTCCGCTCCAATGTCGGGACGCATCGCCAGGCGGGCTACGGCATCGTCACGGTATCGCTCAAGCCCGAAGGCGGCATCCCCGGGGACGCGACGGCGGAGCAGATGCGGACGGTGGCCGATCTCGCCGAGCGGCATTCCTTCGGCGAGATCCGCGTCAGCCATCACCAGAACCTGGTGCTGCCGCATGTGAAGCTCGACTATCTGCACCGCGTCTGGACCGTGCTGAAAGAGTGCGGGCTCGCGGCCGCCAATATCGGGCTCGCCGGCGACATCATCGCCTGCCCCGGGCTCGACTACTGCTCGCTTGCGACCGCCCGCTCGATCCCGGTGGCGCAGGCGATCTCGCGCCGCTTCGCCGACCTCGACAAGCAGCACGAGATCGGGCCGCTGAAGATCAACATCTCCGGCTGCATCAACGCCTGCGGACATCACCACGTGGGCAACATCGGCATCCTCGGCCTCGACAAGAAAGGCCAGGAATTCTACCAGATCACGCTCGGCGGCTCCTCCACCGAGGACGCCTCGATCGGATCGATCCTCGGCCCCGGCTTCGCGGCCGAAGAGGTGCCGGAAGCCATCTCCACCATCATCGAGACCTATATCCGCCTGCGCGAAGAGGGCGAGGCATTCCTCGCCGCCTATCGCCGTCTCGGGGCGGAGCCGTTCAAGGAGGCCCTCTATGCCGCTGCTTAAGGACGCACATTTCGTAACGGACGCATGGGTGCGCGTCGCCGACGATGCGGCGCTGCCGGAGGAAGGCGACGTGATCGTGGGCTTCGCGCGCCTGCTCAAGGACTGGCAGGCGCTCGAGAAGCGCAAGGGCGGCGTCGGCGTGGAGGTGCCCAATGTCGAGCGGGCGCAGACGCTGGAGCTCTTCCTGCCGAAGCTGAAGCTGATCGTGCTCCCCTTCCCCGCCTTCACGGACGGACGCGCCTATTCGCTGGCGCGCCAGATCCGCGAGCTCGGCTTCCGGGGCGAGCTCAGGGCAGCCGGCAACGTGCTGCCGGACCAGCTCCAATTCATGATCTCCGTCGGCTTCGATTCCTTCGAGGTCACGGAACGGTTTCCCGAGCCCGTGTGGCAGCGGACGGCGAGCAGCATGAGCGTTTCCTACCAGGCGCGGGGCGGCGCCCGGAACGTCTGGTCGGAGCGCCACGCGGAAGCGCGGCCCTGGTTCGAGCAGCCGCACGCAGGCTGATCGTTCCCATGGATTTTTCCGACGCGAAGGAGATCGCCGATGAGCTGGGCAGCCTGGATGGATCCGAGCTCCTCTCTGCCCTTGTCGAGAGGCTCGGACGCCGCATCGCGCTCGTCTCCTCCTTCGGAGCTGAATCCGCCGTGCTCCTCCACATGGCGGCCGAGGTCGACCGATCCATCCCCGTCATCTTCATCGACACCGGAAAGCTCTTCTGGGAAACCCGCTACTACCGCAGCAAGCTCGTGGACCGGCTGGGCCTGAGCGACATCCGCACAGTGCGCCCGCTGGCCGGCGACATTGCGCGTGCCGACGCGGACGGGTCGCTCCACAAAAGCGCGCCGGACGCCTGCTGCCACGTGCGCAAGACGCTGCCGCTGCAGCGCGCGCTCGAAGGTTTTGACGCCTGGATCGGCGGACGCAAGCGGTTCCACGGCGGCGAGCGGAGCGGCATCGCCACGCTCTCGGTCGACACCGACGGCCGGCTCAAGGCGGACCCCCTGGCCCGCATGGGCTATGAGGACCTCCAGGCCTATTTCCAGGCGCATGAGCTCCCGCGCCACCCCTTGAGTGAGCGGGGCTATCTCTCGGTCGGCTGCGTTCCCTGCACCGTCAAGGGCGGCTCGGCCGAGGACCCGCGCGCCGGGCGCTGGTCGGGCCTCGAGAAGACGGAGTGCGGCATCCACTGGAGCCTCAACGGCAAGCCGATCCGGATCGACCGGGCGGCCTGACCGCTCCTACTCGGCGGCGGCGCGCGCCGGCGCGATGGACGCGCTCCACTCCTGCATGAAGCGGTCGAGCCACTGTCCGAGAGTGTCGTCGAAGCGCGCATGGTCCTCGATCTGCCGCTCCGGCGGGAAGGCGTTCGGCATGTAGTTGCGCTCGCCGCGCCGCCCGATCCAGCGCTCGAGCGAGGTCAGCGTCGCCTCCGGATGGAACTGGAAGGCATAGGCGCTGGTCCCGAAGCGAAAGGCCTGCTCCGGAAAGGCCTCGGTGCCGGCGAGACGCTCGGCGCCGGGAGGTGTCGTGAACCAGCCGTGCCAATGGGACTGGAGCACCGTCAGCCCCTGCCCGAAGAGCGCGCGGCCCGCCGGAGCGACATTGAGCGGATAATAGCCGTACTCGACCTTGCCTTCCGGGTGGGGTCCGACGGCCTCGCCAAGCACATGCGCCATGAGCTGGGCGCCGAGGCAGAAGCCCAGGAGCGGCACCTCGCGCGCAAGAGCGGCCTCGATCCAGCGCAGCTCGTCGGCAAGAAAGGGCCACTTCTCGATATCGCGCACATCCGGCCGGCCGGCATAGAAGATCGCCGCCGCGACATCGCCGTCGAGCATGGGAAGCGCATCGCCATCGGCCGGGCAAAGGGCGCGGGTTCTCCAGCCGCGCTCGCGCAGCCACTTGGAGGCGCGGTCGTCGGCCTCCTTACGGTCGTGGTAGACAAGCACGATTTCGGGCATCGGCAACCTCCTCAGGGAGGGGCGAAGGTGATGCCGGCGGCCGGAGGTGTCAACCTGGAGGAGCGCCGGAGGCGTGACGCGGGTGGCGGTGTCACTTCAGTTTCTCGTTTCATCCCCCGCGTGGGACATGCTAACTCGTTGAAATCCTGCGACCGGAGGGGTGGCAGAGTGGTTTAATGCGGCGGTCTTGAAAACCGTTGAGGCTGCAAGGCCTCCGGGGGTTCGAATCCCTCCCCCTCCGCCATTAGCCGCGGACCCGAAAAGCGGACCTGACGCGCGGTCCGATCCGCCTGGCGAGTTGCGCAATCAGGCAGGAACGAACGTCAACCGGATCGCGTCCTCGCCGACCAGATCGTTTGCCACAAGGCGGAGCGGTGGCCGGGGGCCGGCGAAGAAGGGCTTGCCGCGACCGAGCACGACGGGCCGGAAGTAGAGCCGATACTCATCGACAAGGCCAAGGTCGGTCAGGCTGCGCGCCAGGTCCGGTCCGCCAACTGAAATCTCCCCAGCGAGCCGAGCCTTCAGGCCGCGTATCACGGTCTCGAGATCACCATCGACAAGCGTGGCGTTGGGACCGACCGACTTCAACGAGCGCGACACGACCCACTTCGGCTGGCTCCGCCACGCCGCCGCGAAGTCGCGTTCCGCCACGCCCCACTCGGGATGGTCTTCGTCCCAATAGCGCATGACCTCGTACAGGCGGCGGCCGTAGACGCTGCCCGTCAGGCCGCGCACTTGCTCTATCCAGTGATGAAAGAGCGCTTGACCCGGCGCAAATGCCTCGTGGTCGACATAGCCGTCCAGGGACTGGTTCATTCCGAAGACGATCTTCGCCATGCTGCAAAATCTCCATATCGGCTTTTCAGAATAGCTTGCGCCGCCGGGGCGCGGAAGCGAGGCGGGGCACTAGAGGCTCCGGAGGGCTATACTGCAGACGTCGCTCGCCGTTTCGGCGTTCCCAGCCCGCCCCTATTCAAAGGATAGATCGCAATGGCCGTCACTTACGTGATCAAGTTCGAGGTCGTTCCGGAACAGCGGACCCGTTTCCTCTCGCTTCTGGAAGGCGTGCTCGACGCGATGCGATCCGAGCCCATGTTCCACCGGGCGATCCTGCATCAAGACCCTGCGTCGGAGCACCGCTTCATGCTCTACGAAACGTGGGAGGATCATGACGATGTCCTGAACGTGCAGCTGCACCGGCCTTACAGGCAAGCATGGCACGAGGCGCTGCCTGCGCTGCTCGAAAAGGATCGGGACATCACAATCTGGGAGCCGCTGCGCGCCGACAGCGCGCAGAAGCGGGGCTAGGAGTTGAGCACGATCTTGCCGGAAAAGTGCTTCACACTTTTCCGGACCACGCTCGAGGATCAGGCCTTCCGGCTTTTGGCTTTGCGACCTGTTTGCGCGGAGACAGGTGCGGGTTCGACGGTCTCGGCGTCGGCCGCTTCCTTCGCCAATCTCAGCGCCCGCAAGCGCTGCATGTTCGCGCGCACCTTCTGGCGCGCGGCATCCTCTTCCTTGGCGGCCGCCTGAAAAACCTGGTCCTGGAGGGCAAGCCGCTGGTCGCGGCTCATCTTTCGCGTCGGCTTATCGTGCATGGGTGGGTCTCACCTCGCCCGCGCCGATCGCAAGGGCGCGAGTCATCTCGTCCGAAAGCTGGCCAACCGCGACGATGTCCAGTTCAGGCCTTCCCAAATGAGCCCTCACGGCCTCGCGCGCAGCATCCGCATCCTCCAGCCCGACGCGGAAGTTCGCCGCCCACCCGGACGACCCGGCGGGCGCCGGCAGGGAGGCGCGAATGAGCCAACCGGACATGCTAACTCCCGTGAAGACTGCGAGACGGCCTTCTGCCAGTACATCCGTGGTCAGATGGCCGTCCGCTGAAAGGCCGCGGGTTCGCGGCCCTTCGTATGTGCAAATCAGGCCTGGAGGTTCTCGGCCGAGGTCTTGCCGTTCTTCGGGTTCCGAACGGCCTCGAAGGTGATGGTCTGACCCTCCCTGAGGCCGGGAAGACCTGCGCGCTCGACCGCGCTCACATGGACGAAAACGTCGCTCCCGCCATCCGCGGGCGCGATGAAGCCAAAGCCCTTCTGGGCGTTGAACCACTTCACTGTGCCTGTAGCCATAGCAATTCCTGATGTTACATGTGCGAAAAGGGCCGCGCACCGCGCGGTCCAGCGATCTCGAGATTTTTGGGAGAAGGTCTTCAGCGAAGCGAGCAAGCTCGCGGGCCAATTCTATTCGGCCAGAAACTCGATGCATTTAACATGGGCGCATCAGGGCGAAATGTCAACAGAGCTTCCAAAGCCGATCATCCCCATCGGAGGGTGAGCGTGCGCAATGAGCGGCGAAGCGCCGGCTCATCAGCGCGGTCTGCGTGCGTGCGCCCCGCTCACTTTGACTGAAATCCGAACGATCCCGCCGAGCAACACTTAACCACCGCGGCGATCCGGCAGCGGACGCGATGTGATCCAATACGGAGTGTGCTAGATTTGAGATCGTTCCCGGGGAGGGACGCATGCTCCGCAGTGCCAGCTCGGATTGGCGGTTGTCGGATGCTCCACAACAGACGTGGAAAGGCGGCTCCTTTGGAGCGTCCACCCCTTCGCCGCCTTCGATCAACCTTCCCAAAGGCGGCGGAGCGATCAAGGGTCTCGGCGAGAAATTCACTGCCGGCTCCGTCACCGGAACCGGCACCCTTTCCGTTCCTGTTCCGTGGAGTCCCGGCCGCTCCGGATTCACGCCTTCGTTCGGTCTCTTCTACGATTCGGGGATCGGCAACGGTCCCTTCGGATTCGGCTGGAGCATCGGCCTTGCGAATATCACGCGGCGCACCGACCGCGGCCTGCCGCGTTATCTGGACGGCGAGGAAAGCGACGTCTTCATCCTGTCCGGCGCGGAAGACCTGGTGCCGGCGCGGCGCCAGGACGGAACCCGGCACGAGGAGCTGCGCGACGGCTACCGCGTCACGCGCTACCGCCCCCGCATCGAGGGCGCTTTCGCACGCATCGAACGCTGGCTGAGCGCGGGCGATCCCGCCGACTGCTTCTGGCGCTCCATCTCGCGCGACAATGTCACGACGCTCTACGGCGACACGCCCGCAAGCCGCATCGCCGATCCGGCCGACCCTGCCCGCATCTTCTCCTGGCTCGTGTCGCGAACCTTCGACGACAAGGGCAACGCCGCAGCCTACGACTACATCGCCGAGGATGACCGCAACGTCGACCTTGCGAGCCTCAGTGAAACCAGCCGGGACGATGAAGGCCGGACCGCCAACCGCTACCTCAAGCGGGTTTGCTACGCCAACCGGAAGCCCGTTTTCGCTCCGTCCGATTTTCCGGCGGCGGAATGGCTTCTGGAGATGGTGCTGGACTATGGAGATCACGAAGGCCCCTCCCCCACGCCGGAGCCCGACACGGACTGGCCGATGCGGCCCGACTCTTTCTCCTCCTACCGCAGCGGATTCGAGATCCGCACCTATCGGCGCTGCCGGCGGTTCCTCATGTTCCATCGCTTCGCGGAGCTTGGGCCTGCGCCAAGGCTCGTGCGTTCGCTTGCCCTCGACCATGACGATTTCGGCACTAGCGGAAATCCGGACGCGCGGGCGGAGCTTGCGCATGCCGGGAGCACAGCGCTCGGCTCCTTCCTCCGGCGCGTGACGCTGACGGGCTATGCCGACGACGGGCTCGCGAAGGCCATGCCGCCGCTCGAACTCACCTATTCTCGACCCGAGATCCACGACGACGTCCGCACCCTCGATGAGGACAGCTATCGCAACCTGCCCTTGGGCGCGGAGGACGCGCGGCACGAATGGCTTGACCTCGACGGTGAAGGCCTGCCCGGGATCCTCAGCCTGGAGAGCGATGCCTGGTGGTTCAAGCCGAATCTCGGCGACGGACGGCTCGGACCGCAGCAGCCGGTCGCTCTCAGGCCAAACCTTTCCATTGAACACGTACAGTTCATGGATCTGGCCGGCGACGGTTCACTCGATGCGGTGCAACTCGACCGTCCGCTGGCCGGCTTCCACGAGCGCACGGACGATCGGGACTGGTCGGATTTCCTGCCGTTCCCGGACCAGCCCAATATCAACTGGGCAGATCCCAATCTGCGCCTCGTGGACCTCACGGGCGACGGTCACGCCGATATCCTCATCACCGAGGACGAGGTCATTTCGTGGCATCCCTCGCTCGCGGAAGACGGTTTCGGCGTCCGTCGGTCATTCGCCATGGCTCCCGACGAGGGCAAGGGGCCGAGGCTCGTCTTCAACGACACGACCGAAACGGTGTTTCTCGCCGACATGTCGGGCGACGGACTCTCGGACCTCGTGCGCATCCGCAATGGCGAGATCTGCTACTGGCCCAATCTCGGCTATGGCCGGTTTGGCCGCAGGATCTCGATGGAGAACGCTCCGGTGTTCGAGGGAGCGGAACTCTTCGAGCCGAAGCGGCTGCGGCTCGCCGACATAGACGGCTCCGGCGTGAGCGACATCCTCTATGTGTCGAACCAGGGGCTGCGGCTCTACTTCAACCGGTCGGGCAACGGTTGGACGGAAGGAGTCACGCTTTCAACTCTTCCGAGGATCGACAACCTGACCAGCGTCGGCGCGGTGGACCTGCTCGGCACGGGAACGGCGTGCCTCGTCTGGTCCAGCCCGTTGCCGGAGCACTCGGGCGCGCCGTTGCGCTTCGTGGACCTCCTGGGCAGCGTCAAGCCGCATCTGCTCGTCGGCGTCGAGAACAATCTCGGCGCCCGGACGCTCGTCCGGTACGCATCCTCCGTCAAGTTCTACCTGGCGGACGAGCGTGAAGGACGACCCTGGGTAACGCATCTCCCCTTCCCCGTGCAGGTGGTGGAGCGGGTGGAGACCTTCGACGCCATCAGCCGCAACCGCTTCGTCACACGCTTTGCCTATCATCACGGCTATTTCGACGGGGTGGAGCGGGAGTTCCGCGGCTTCGGGCTGGTGGAGCAGTGGGACACGGAAGAATTCGAAGTCCTTGCGGCCGCGGAACAGCCGCCTGCCGCTAATATCGATCTTTCCTCGCATGTGCCGCCGGTGCTCACCAGGAGCTGGTTCCATACAGGCATCCATCTCGGCGCAGAGCGTGTCTCAAGCATCTTCGCCGGGCTGGTGAACGACCGCGACTTAGGCGAGTACTATCGCGAACCAGGACTGGACGACGGGCAGGCGCGCGCGCTCCTGCTCGCCGACACGGTTCTTCCTCCCGGCCTCTCGGTGGAAGAGGAGCGGGAGGCATGCCGGGCCCTCAAGGGCATTCCCCTGCGGCAGGAGATCTATGCTCTCGACGGCAGCGAGCGCGAGCCGCACCCCTACTTCGTCAGCGAGCAGAATTTTTCGCTCAAGCGTCTGCAGGAGAAAGGCGACGGCCGCCATGCCGTCTTCCTCCCCATTCCTCGCGAATCCCTAGCCTATTACTATGAGCGCGATCCGAGCGACCCGCGCGTCGCCCACGAGCTGACGCTCGAGGTCGACGAGTTCGGCAACATCCGCAGGAGCGCGACTGTCACCTATGGACGCCGGCGACCCGACCCTGGGCTCGACGTCAGCGCCCAGGAGATCCAGGCCGCGCACCATGTGGTCTATGCGGAAGCGGACGTCACCAACTCGATCGATGCGCCCGATGCCTATCGCGGCCCATCCCCTTTCGAACAGCGCGCCTACGAAGTCACCGGCCTGGCGCCTCCTCCGGGCGATACCCGCTTCGCCTTCGAGAATCTGCTCCTAGCCACGCGCGATGCGGCGCCACTCCCCTATGAGGCGGAACCTGCGCCAGGCCTGCCGCAGAAGCGGCTCATCGCTTGCGGGCGAACGCTTTATCGCGGCGACGATCTCGCGCCCCTCCCGTCGGGCAGGCTCGATCCCCTGGCCCTGCCGCTCGAAAGCTACAGTCTCGCGCTCACGCCTGGTCTCGTTTCCAAGCTGTTCGGCGGCCGCGTGTCGGAGGCCATGCTGGAAGCCGGCGGCTATGTGCACAACGAGGGCGACAATAACTGGTGGGTTCCTTCCGGCCGCATCCGGTTCGCAGCCGAGGCCGAACCCGAGTTCGCGACCGCGCGCGCGCATTTCTTCCTTCCCCGCCAGTACATCGATCCCTTCGGTCACGGGACGGCGATCGCCTATGACGGCTACGATCTCTTGTTGCAGGATATGCAGGATGCCGTCGGGAACCGGACCAGCGTCGGAGAGCGGGATGCGTCCGGCAATCTTCTTTCGACCGGAAACGATTATCGGGTCCTGCAGCCATGCCTGATCACGGATGAGAACGGAAATCGCGAGGCGGTTCGCTTCGATGCGCTTGGGTTCGTTGCCGGCACCGCGGTCATGGGGAAGCGCGATGAAACGCCCCGTCGCGGGGATCTTCTCGAAGGTTTCGTGGCGGATCTGCCGGATGCGAGCGTTATCGCGCATCTGTCCAATCCGCTGGTGGACCCGGAAGGGCTTCTAGGTCGTGCCACGGCGAGGATCGTCTACGATCTCTTCGCCTATTTCAGATCGAAGCACGATGCTTCGCCGAAGCCGAGCGCAAGCTGCACGATCGTGCGAGAGACCCACGATGCCGACCTCGCGCCCGGCGATCGGACACGCGTGCAGCAGAGCTTTTCCTATTTCGACGGATTGGGTCGCATGGCCCAGACGAAGGCGCAGGCCGAACCCGGACCGGTTCCCAGACGCGATCCGACGACAGGCCTGATCGTGCTTGCAGGCGGCGAGCCGCAGATGACGACGGAAGACGTCTCGCCGCGCTGGGTGGCAAGTGGCTGGAACGTGCTCGACAATAAAGGAGCTCTCGCCCGCCAGTACGAGCCCTTCTTCAGTGACCGGCACGGCTACGAGGCGGACACGCGCGTGGGCGCGAGCGCGGTTCTCTTTCACGATCCCTTGAGTCGCCCGCTCGGCGTTCTCCGTGCCGATCACAGCTGGGAGAAGACGAAATCCGGGCCGTGGCGGCAGGAAACCTGGGATGCGAACGACACCAGCCTCGTTGAGGATCCGACCGGCGATTCAGACCTCGGTGGCTTCTTCCGGCGGCTGCAATCCGAGGAGTATCTGCCGACATGGCGAGAGCAGCGCCTTTCGGGCGCGCTCGGATCGGCAGAACAGACAGCGGCCGAGAAAGCGGCGGCGCACGCGGCAACACCCAGCGTGTCACACTCGGACTCCCTGGGGCGAACCTTTCTCACCGTCGTTCATAACAAGACGAGACGCAGCAACGCCTCGCCGGGAGACCCGGCCCTCGAAGAGCTCCTCACGACCCGCCTCGCGCTCGACATCGAAGGCAATGTCCTTGAAGCCATCGATGCCAGCGACCGGACCATCATGCGATACGGCCATGACATGCTGGGGCGCCGCCTCCATCAAGCAAGCATGGATGCAGGCGAGCGCTGGGCGCTTCTCGACGTGATGGGCAAGCTCATCCATGCCTGGGACGGGCGCGGGCATGTCTTCCGCACCGAGTATGATGCGCTGCGCCGCCATCTGAACAGCTTCGTCAAGGGCGCCGATCCGCAGGACCCGGATGCGGAGATCCTATTCGCAAAGACGGAATATGGCGAGGGGCAGCCAGATGACGCGGCGCTGAATTTGCGGGGAAATCCCGTCCGCCAGCATGACGGTGCAGGCTTGGTGACGAGCGACGCCTACGACTTCAAGGGCAACCTGCTGCGAGGCAGCCGGCGGCTCGCGCGGCATTACGAGAAGCCGCTCGACTGGCGTGCCGATCCCGAACTCGAGACGGAGGTCTTCACAAGCAGCACGTCCTATGACGCTCTAGGCCGGGCGGCTGCCGTCACGGCGCCGGACGGCTCGGTGAGCGAGCCTCAGTACAACATACGTGGTCTTCTTGAACGGCTGGACACGAGGCTGGCCGGAACAGCACCGTCGACCTTCGTGGCGGGCGCGGAGTACTCCGCCAGGGGCCAGAGGATCGCGATCCACTACGGCAACGGCATCGAGACGCGGTCGAGCTACGATCGCCTGACGATGCGTCTGCGAAGCCTTCGCTCGACCAGAACGGCAGATCAGGCACTCTTGCAAGCTTTGAGCTACACCTATGATTCCGTCGGCAACCCCACCCACATCGAGGACGAGGCGCAGGACGCCATCCATTTCGCCAATCAGGCCGTCACCGCGGCAAGCGACTACACCTACGACGCCATCTACCGTCTGATCTCCGCGGAAGGGCGCGAGCACATCGGACAGGCGGCGCAGCCACAGACCACCTGGAACGATGCGTTCCGCCGGAACCTGCCGCATCCGGGTGACGGACAGGCCATGCGCCGCTATTCCGAGCAGTATTCATACGATCCGGCCGGCAATCTCCTGGAGCTGGCCCACGCGGCTTCAGGCGGCAACTGGACCCGCGCCTATCGCTATCAGGAGGTGAGCGCGCTCGAAGCCGGCAAGACCAGCAACCGCCTTTCCGACACCAGCGTCTCCGGCGCCGGCACGGAAGCCTATGGGCACGACGCTCACGGCAACATCACCGCCATGCCGCACCTGCCGGTGATGCTGTGGGATTTCAAGGACCAGCTCGCCGCGGCTTCGCGACAGCCGGAAACGGCCAGCGACCAGGAGACGACCTACTTCGTCCACGACTGGACCGGCCGGCGGATGCGCAAGGTCACCAACAGGCGCAACGGCTCGCGCAAATGCGAGCGCCTCTATCTCGGCGGCTTCGAGATCTATCGGGAATATGCGGCGGACGGCACGACGGTCACGCTTGAGCGCCAGAGCCTGCACGTGCTCAACGGCAGCGCGCGCGTGGCGCTCGTCGAAACGCTCACGCAGGGAGGGAGCGGACCGACCGAACCAGCCGTCCGCTACCAGTGCGGCAATCATCTCGAATCGGCCACGCTCGAACTCGACGCCCAGGGCCAGGTCATCACCTACGAGGAGTTCTATCCCTTCGGGGGAACCTCCTATCAGGCGGGCAGAAGCACCGCCGAGACGAGCCTCAAGCGCTACCGGTTCACGGCCAAGGAGCGCGACGAGGAAACGGGCTTCACCGACCATGGGGCGCGCGCCTATGCCCCCTGGCTCGGCCGCTGGATCAGCGCCGATCCGGCGGGGCTGGAGGGTGGCTGGAACCTCTACGCCTACGCGATGAACGCGCCGGTGCACCTCGTCGACCACACCGGCACGGACGGGCGCATCCCGTCCAGATGCTTCGATCGCTTCAACGACGGTCAGGACAAGATCTACAACCCCAGCCGCTGCGGTCCGATCACCAAGTGGAAAGGCAGGAGGAGGGCTCCTTCCCGCGGCGACGCAGATGGGGACGGCGGACAGAAACGGACACGCCGGAAGAGCAGCTCGAGCGGCTCCGAAGACGGAGAAGCCGGAGGCGTCGAGGGCGGGTCCGCCGGCGGCGTGCAGGGAGGACGGGCCGGCGCCACGGGCGCTGTCGGCGGCAAGAAGGGCGGCGTCGGCATGAAGCCCGGCACCGGCACGACCGGATCGGGAGACACGGGCGAGGGGAAAGAGGGCGGCGACTCCGGCAATCCCGGAAACGACAAGGGATCAGGCGGTTCGTCGGACAAGCCAGGAAACCCGGGAGGTGAGGCCAAGAACGAGGGCGGCGAGGGAAAGGAAGCCGGGGGAAAGAAGGGCGGCGATACCCAAGGCAAGCAGGAAGGCCCTCAAGAGGGAGATCCCGGTGAACCCGGCAAGAATCCGGGCGAGAGCACGGCCCTCGGCACACTCGCGCAGGTCGCGGCATTGATCGACGATCCCGAGAGCCTCTACGAGGCCCAGCAAAGCGGCAACAAGGGCACCGGCGCCCAGATGGGCCGCAAGAACGGCCTCATCGGAGGCAAGCTCGGGCAGTTGCTATCGGTCATTGCGGTCTTCGGCATGGTGTTTATCGGCAAGATCGGGGACTTCTTCAAAAAGATCGGTGGCGGGTTCAAGAAGGCCTGGAACAAGCTTTTCAAGAAGGAAGCAAAGCAGATTGAGAAACGTGCCGTGGACCTGCTCAGCGACTACAGCCAAAAAATGCACAGCCTCATGGGAGGCGGGCTGGAAGGCGCAAAGGATTTCACAAAGAAGGCGCCAACGATGGAAATTCCAGGTGACCTCACGGTCGACGACCTTCTCAAATATCGGGCGATGTCCGTTGAAGCCCAGGAAGCAGCAGCCAAAGCGGAGAAATATACCGGCCGATACGCCGGAGATGTCCACGATGAAAGAATAGTGGGCATCGACATCCTTCTCGAAAGAATGGGCCACAAGTTCTGAGAGTTTGGACCGCAGGGTCCACTAGCGGCGAAGTGAGGGAGGCCAGAATGACGTTGCGCATTTCGTCTGCCCAGCTGGTTGTCGGAATGCAGGGCGACGATGTCGTCCGCCTTCAGGGTGCGCTCAAGGCGCTCGGTCGCGACATCCCTGTCACCGAGCGTGGAATCCTGGGGCCTGGCACTTCGGCTGTCCTGAAAGGTCTTCAAGCGGAGCTTGGCCTCACCGCCAGCGGCGCCGTCGATGCGGCCACGGTGAGGGCCATCAACGCCCGCCTGGCACAGTCGGAGACGGAGAAGCGCTTCGTGCGCGGCATGGTGCGCGATGCGGAAGGGCGGCCGTTCGCCAAGGGTTTCGTCCAGCTCTATACGAGCGCTTCCGGCCGCGAGCAGACCATCGGCAAATCGCCGCTCGAACCCGACGGGTCCTACGAGATTTCCTACGAGCCACCGGCGAACACCGCCGGCCGCCTCGACCTGCGCATCGACGTGCTGAACGACAGCGGCGCCCTCGATACGACACCGAGCGGCGCCAACATCCTCGTCAATGCCGGACCGCTGGAGGTCGTGGATTTCCTCCTGAGCGGGGAAAAGAACGCTCCCAGACCGGAGTTCGACGTCCTCAACGCCGATCTCTCGCCGCTGCTGGAAGGCCGGGATCCCTCGAAACTCACGGACACCGATATCGGCCTTCTCGCGAGCGCGAGCGGGCATGCCCCCGATCTCGTGACGACCTATGTCCTCGCCCAGAAGCTCAAGACCGCCTCCGCACCTGCCGCCGTGGTCTACGCTCTCGTCAAGCAGGGCCTGCCGGCCAGTTCGGAGGCGTTGTCGGCCACGCATGGAAGTGTTCGGACCGACGCCGTCAAGGCAGCCGTGGCGCAAGGCGTGATAGCGCCAGAAATCGACGGCAAGAAAGCCGAAGACTATGTGCCCGGATTGACGAGCGCGCCCACTAGCGCGCTGCAGGGGCTTCTCGGCCGCGTCCTCAACGCCGACGGCCTTTCGCGTTTCACCGACCAGTATCTCAAGGCGGGCGGCGACACGGGCGCATTCTGGCGCGGCGTCGAAGCGGATCCCGCATTGTCGAGCCAAGCACGGGAACTGAAGCTCACAGTCCAGCTCGGCGCGCTTACCAACAATCATGTGCCGCTGGTCACGGCGCTCAAATCGACCGGGCGCATAGACGACGCATCGGACGTGGCGGCTCTTGATGAGACCGAATGGAAGTCGCTCATCGGCTCAGCCGGCGTTCCCGCCGACACACCCGGCGCCGACGCCGATGAAAAGCTCGCCCTCTACACGCAGCAGATCCTTTCCCAGGTGGAAGCCGCGTTTCCGACCCGATACTTCGCCGAGCGCCTGGGAACCTCTCCCGTCGCGGACATGCTGAAGGCCGCGCCTGCCTTCGACCTGAAGACCACCTATCCGGAGCAGTTCTTCAAGAGCAACCCTGCCCTGGCTCAGGGGCTAGACGCCGCGGACAAGGGTCGGCTCCGCAGTTTCCAGCGCCTCCACAGACTGACGGGCGGAGCACAGGAAACCCTGGCGTTGGAAGCCAAGGGCTTCCGCTCGGCCTCCTCGATCGCCCGCATGGACAGGAGCGTCTTCGCGAACCAGAACACGGATGTCCTGCCGGCGGAGAGCGCGGCCAAAATTCACGACAGGGCCGTCCGCACGAGCGCCATCGCGCTGGCGATCGCCGGGGAGCACGGCGCGGGCCTCAATCGCACGACCCTGCGCGCTCTTCCCAAGCTCGACGTGCGGAAGCAAGCGATGGAGGCCGCCGACACGATACCCGACTGGGCGAGCCTTTTCGGCAGCTTCGACTTCTGCGCCTGTGAGGAATGCACCTCGGCGCACAGTCCGGCCGCCTATCTGGTCGATGTTCTCAAGTTCCTCGGCGATCGGGGCGTGCGGGCGAGCCTCTTCGCGCGCCGGCCGGATATCGGCGACCTCGAGCTGAGCTGCGACAACACGAACATCACTCTGCCCGTGATCGATCTCGTCAACGAGATCCTCGAGGACGCCGTCGCGCCGCACGCGCCCTTCTCTCCCTTCCCGCTCGCAGCGGGGCTTGAGCCGGACCTGGCGCAGGCGCTGGCAACGCCGGCGCTCGCCGCGGCGTTCACCCCTCCCCTTTCTGCAGGCGCGCAGGTTGAAGCCATCGAGGCCGGCAAGCGCTGGCGCATCTGGGATGCCGATCACGCGTACGCAATCGTGAAGGATGGCGGCGCGCTCACCGTCGCCGCCCGGAGCCGCCAGACGATGGGTTCCGCAAGCCGACGGCGATCCACGCCGCAATACCGCAACGCGGCCGCTTATGACGAGCTCCGGCAGGCGGTCTATCCGTGGGCCCTGCCTTTCGACCTCGCGGAAGCCGAGGCAAGCGCCTTCCTTTCCCACCTTGGCCCTTCGCGCTCCGACCTCATGGAAGCGCTCTCGCCCCTACCGGGCACGACCGCTCCCGCGGGCGCGGAACTGCGCCTCGCCACGGCACGTCTCGGGCTGACCGATATCGAACGGCGGATCCTCACAGGCGAGGCCCTGACCCCACTCAGGCAACCTGAGGAATTCTGGGGCTCCGCACAACCCGCGGATCTGGCGATCGCACAAACTCTCCTCGACCGCTCCGGGCTCGCCTACGCGGAACTCGAGGAAATCCTTCAAACCTGGTTCGTCGATCCGGATCACGCCATCAAAATCGCTGCCGAGGCGGGAGCTCCCATCGATACCTGCGATACAACGAAGCTCCGGATAGAAGGCCTCGACGCCGACAAGCTCGGAAAGCTGCATCGTTTCGTGCGTCTCTGGCGCCGCCTCGGGTGGAGCATCGCAGAATGCGACAAGGTGCTTTTCGCCCTCGCGACCGGCGCACCGGCGATCACCGACCAGACGCTGATCCAGATCGATCGGCTGAGATCGCTCGCCACGCGGCTGCGGCTCGACATCTCCAATACGCTCGCCCTGTGGCATGGCATCGACACGCGCGAGCCCGGATCGCTCTATCGAAAGCTCTTCTATGATCCGGTGGTTTTCCGGCCGCAGGACGAAGCCTTCCGGCTGAGGGCGGACGGGCTGGAACTGGAGCATGCCGGGTCGGCTCTCTCCGAGCATGCCGGCTCTCTCCAGGCGGTGTTCCGTCTCAATGCCGCCTCCCTGGATCTGCTTGCAGGGATGACGGACGGCACGCTTTCGCTCGCCCACCTTTCGCTGATCCACCGGCATGCGGTGCTGGCGCGGCAACTCAGGCTGTCGTTCAACGACCTGCGGGCCGCGATCGAACTCGCAGGCCTCGATCCTTTCGACGTAGACCGGATGGAGGACGCGGAGCGCCTTGCAGACATCGCGAAGGATGTCGCAGCCTCCGGTTACCAATGGAGCCGGCTCGACTATCTTCTCCGTCACCGGTTCACGACCGCCTCGCCCTTCGTCTCGACGGAAGAGGAGCTGGCGCAGCAGCTTGCAGCGCTACGGGAGGACCTCCTTAAGGTCGATGCGCCGACGGGGGCCGAACGAGAGGCGCTGCGCCGTGGCGCGGCCGTCGAGCGTGTTTCGGCGGCGACGGGTCTCGATGCGAGCGCGGCGGCCGAGGCGCTCGAGCGGACACGGCATGGAGGCGAGACGGCGCTCAAAAAGCTCCTGCGGCTCCCGGATATGGCCCTCCCGCTGGCGAGGAGCAACGCGCAGGCGCAGTTCGAGGTGCTGGAGAAGCTCCTGAAGGCGGGCAGCGTCGTGGAGACGTCCAAGCTGCCCGCTAGCGGCATTTCCTGGCTGGCGGTCGAAGGCCCATGGCTCTTCGAGGCGCCCGATCCCCTGCCGACCCCGATCCTCCTCGAACACTGGCTGCCGATCATTCATGCAGGACAGGTTCGACAGGATCTGGCGCTGGATGACGCGGCGCTCGACGCCGTTCTTCGAGCCATCGTCGCGGTCACCGGCGCGACTGACCCGGCATCAAGCGCGCTGGCCAAGCAGGGATTCCAAAACACGCTTGCGCAATGGCTTGGGTGGCGTGACGCGGACATCGAAAGCCTTCTCGGCAAGCCCGACGATCTTTCCGATCGCGGCATTCTCGGCGCGCGTTTTCCGGAAGACTATCGCATTGCCCTGGTGGCGCGGCTTACGCGGGTCTTTGGCCACCTGAAGCGCCTCGGCG
This sequence comes from Parvibaculaceae bacterium, assembly GCA_050181295.1. Lineage (GTDB taxonomy): Bacteria > Pseudomonadota > Alphaproteobacteria > Rhizobiales > Aestuariivirgaceae > JBFXDI01. The sequence continues at coordinate 20,592 of JBFXDI010000035.1, forward strand.
TCTCCGCCGCGACAGCGCTCGAATGGTGCGGGGACAGCGTGAGCGACGCCCATGCGCAGGCGATCCGCGCCGCCGCCAAGGCCAAGCACGGCGAAGACGCGTGGCCGGAGATTGCCGCACCGCTGCAGGATGCCCTGCGCGAAAAGCAGCGGGATGCGTTGGTGGCCTTTCTGCTGGCGAGGCCCGAGACGTGGAACCCCTCAGCGGAGCGTCCGGACGCCAACGATCTCTTCGCCTTCTTCCTCATCGATGTGGAAATGGCTTCCTGTCAACTCACTTCCCGCATGAAGCAGGCAATGGGCTCCGTGCAGCTCTTCACCCAGCGCGCGCTCATGGGACTAGAGGCCAACCTCGACACGAGCGATCCCAAATGGACCCAGTGGACATGGATGAAGAACTACAGGGTCTGGGAAGCGAACCGGAAGATCTGGCTCTATCCGGAGAACTGGATCGAGCCTGAACTCCGCGACGACAAGAGTCCTTTCTTCAAGGAACTGGAAGCCGAGCTCCTCCAGTCGGATCTCGACGACTTCACCGCCGAGCAAGCCTTCGTCCGCTATCTCGAGAAGCTCGACGAGGTGGCACGGCTGGAAATCGCCGGAGCATACGAGGATCTGGAGGACAAAACCCTCCACGTATTCGGCAGGACCTTCAACCCGCCCTACGCCTATTTCTATCGGCGCAGAGAGGGAGCGACGAGCGTCTGGACGCCTTGGGAAAAGGCCGAGATCGACATCGAAGGCGACCATCTCATCCCGGTCGTGTGGAACCGCAAGCTCATGGCGATCTGGCCGATCTTCACGGAGAAGACGCTGGAGAAGCCGATCGTCATGCCGGGGCCGGGCAGTGCGCTTCAGACAGCGGACAAATACTGGGAAATCCAACTTGCCTGGAGCGAGCTCCAGAACGGCCGGTGGACGGGCAAGACCCTCTCCGCTCCCGCCACCTTCATCGCCTATCAGGGAGAGGACAACGTCCTCTTCGGACCACGGGTCAACCGGCTCCAGAACTCCGCGATGATGCGGAGGATGAACGACGGCGACATAGGATCGACAGATCCGGACGACAATCCTCCTCCGGAAGATCCGGTCACGCCGCCGCCACCTCCTCCGTCGGGTGGCGGCGCGACCGCCCCACGCCGGCTTGTCGGGCGCGAGCTTTTCTCGTTCAAGGGGCTCGTCTTCGGCGACAATCTTGTCGTGCGCGCCTATCTGCGCCGCGACTATCGCCGCGGTTCGACCGCCGAAGACAAGCAGGTCGCCTATCCGATCGGCGAGTTCCGCTTCACCGGCTGCCGCAAGATCGTCACCACGGCGCCCAATCCCCAGATCGCCAAGCGGAACTATGCGCTCGCTCCGAGCGGCACCAAGTTCGATCACATGTGGTTCACGCAGACGTCGTCGAAGTTCACGATGTTCGACGGCACCTTCCCGGCATTTCCGATCCGCATCCTCGAAGACATAAGATCCACCGTGAACGAGCCCGCCCCGGCCGGAAGCGACCCGTCGGGGACGCTCGTCAACAAGCAGAACATCCCCGTCCTCGACCAGACCCCCTGGCGCTTCCGCGTGCTTGCGCCGCATCAGGACCTCTGGTTCGTGGGCGACCGTCCGTTCTTCTACACCGATACGGAGCGGAGCTTCATCGCCACCTCCAGGGGCGCCTCGGGAAAGAAATCGAACCCTCTGGACTGGATCCACGCCGACTTGGCGACTGTCTGGCGCGCAGCGTATTTCCCACGGACGGCACCTTCGGACGATCCAGGTCCGGCGGCGGCCACCGCGCCATCGACGATGACGGCGCTTCTTCCCGGCAAGCTCGGCCGGCGCGTTGCCGTGAAAATGGCGCCGATCGACCTTTCGCCCGCGTTCAAGCTGCCAACGCTGCTGCCGACCTTCTGGACGACACGGGAGTACAGGTTCGAGAACTTCCACCATCCCTATGTCTGCGAGTTTGTGAAAACGCTGACGCGGAAGGGTCTGCCGGGCCTTCTTTCCCTGGAAACACAAAGCGCGGCCAATCCCCAATCCTTCGACGCCTACAAGCCGCAGCCGCGCGTGCTCAAGGCGTATCCGATCGACGATGTCGAGTTCCGTGCTGGCCGCGCCTACGACCTCTACAACTGGGAGCTCTTCTTCCACATCCCGCTTCTCATCGCCACGCGTCTCAGCGCCAACCAGCGCTTCCAGGAGGCGCAGCGCTGGCTGCACTACATCTTCGATCCGACCGGCGCGGCGGACGGCCCCGCGCCGCAACGCTACTGGCGCACGAAACCGTTCCATGACCGTCTGGACAGCGAGTACGAAGAGCAGTCGGTCAAGTCGCTCGAGACCCTTATCGCGGAGGGACCGTCCGAGGAACTGGCGGCAGCGGTCGCCATTTGGCGCGACAACCCCTTCAGCCCGCATGCGGTGGCGAGGCTCAGGACCACGGCCTACCAGAAGGCCGTGGTGATGAAGTACATCGACAATCTCGTCGGCTGGGGAGACAGCCTGTTCCGCGCCGACACGCTCGAAACACTGAACGAGGCGACGCAGCTCTACGTCCTGGCGGCGGAAATCCTCGGGCGGCGGCCGGAAGTGATCGCGCGCGACCTGAAGCCGGTCGTCCAGACGTTCGTGACGCTCGAGCCGAAGCTCGGGGCGCTCAGCAACGCGCTCGAAGAAATCGAGCTTCTGGTGGGCGATGCCGGCGAAACCGAGCCATCGCCACAACCTCCCGAAACCCCGGACCTTCCCTCCCCGGAGGTCCTCTATTTCTGCGTGCCCGAGAACCGCAAGCTCATCGGCTATTGGGACACCGTGGCGGACCGGCTGTTCAAGATCCGCCACTGCATGAACATCGAAGGTCAGGTGCGGCAACTGCCGCTGTTCGAGCCGCCGATCGACCCCACTCTGCTGGTGCGCGCCCGGGCGGCCGGCGTCAGCCTCGCCGACGCGATCGGCGATCTCACCCCTTCGCTTCCGGGCTATCGCTTCGCGACGATGCAGCAGAAGGCGGCCGAGCTCACGAACGAGCTGAGGTCACTCGGCTCAAGCCTTCTCGCCATTCTCGAACGACGCGATGCGGAAGCACTGTCGCTTCTCCGCTCCGGTCAAGAAATAAGGCTCCTCCGATCGGTCCGGGACATCAAGGTTCATCAGATCGCCGACGCGAAGACGGCGGCTGCCTCGCTCGAGCAGGCCCGCGCGATGGCGGAGGCGCGCAAGGCATTCTACGAGAGCCGGGATTTCCTCAGCGCTCTCGAGGGCACCGCACTGGCGTTGACGGCAGCTTCGCAGATCCCGCTCGGCGCCAAGGCGGCGGCAGAGGCGGTGTCCGTGATCGTACATCTTCTTCCGGACGCCAAGGCCGGCGCGCCCACTACCGTCGGCATCGAGTTTGGGGGCAAGAACAAGGGCGGGAGCTCAGGGGCATTCGCGAGCCTGAAGGAGACCGCCGCGATGCTCCTCAACATCGCGGCATCGGCGACGAGCCGCCTGGCGGAATATGACCGGCGGCAGGATGAATGGGAGCTGCAGGCCTCGCTCGCCGCGATCGAGCTGAAGCAGATCGACCAGCAGCTCGCCGGAGCCGACATCAAGCTCGCGCTGGCGGAACAGGAGCTGCGCAATCACGATCAGCAGGCTGACAACGCGGCCGAGGCCGACGCGCAGATGCGCAGCCGGTTCACGAACCAAGATCTCTATCAATGGACAATCACGCAGGTCTCCAGCCTCTACTTCCAGACCTATCGTCTCGCCTACGACCTTGCGAAGCGGGCTGAGCTCTGCATGCAGCACGAGCTTGGACTGGCTTACGGAAGCACGACCTTCGTTCAGTTCGGATACTGGGATTCGCTGAAGAAGGGGCTCCTCGCGGGCGATCGCCTGGCCTTCGACCTCAAGCGTCTCGATACGGCCTATCTCGAGGGGAACGTGCGCGAGTACGAGCTCACCAAGCATGTCTCGCTGAGCTCGCTCGCTCCCGAACAGCTGATCGCGCTCAAGGAAACGGGCATCTGCGAGTTCGATGTTCCGGAATGGCTGTTCGATCTCGATACGCCAGGCCATTTCCGCAGGCGCCTCAAGATGGTGAGCCTCACGATACCCTCCGTCACCGGCCCCTACACCACCGTCCATTGCAAGGCCCAGCTCCTGAAAAGCTCCTATCGGCAGGCTACCGATGTCTCACAGGGCTATGCCCGGCGCGCGCCGGACGATCCGGCGGGGTCCGACGAGCGGTTCATCGACGACCGCAAGATCCTCGAAGCGATCGTCACCAGCACAGGGCAGAACGACGCGGGGCTTTTCGAGCCGACCATGCGTGACGAGCGCTATCTGCCGTTCGAAGGGGCGGGCGCCAGCAGCCGGTGGCGGCTGGAGCTGCCGGTCGAGTTCAGGACTTTCGACCACCAGACCATCTCGGATGTCATCCTGCATCTGCGCTACACGGCACGCGACGGCGGCGCAGCCCTGCGGACCGCGGCTGTTGCTTCGACACAGCAGCTCCTCTCCGATGCGGCAGCCCGGCCGCTGACACGGCTCGTCAGCCTCCGGCACGAATTCCCCTCGCAGTGGCAGCGCTTCGTGACGGCGCCCGCGTCGGCGATGAACACGGCGACGATCGAGCTCGGCCAGAGCCGCTTCCCGTACTTCACGCAGGCCCGCCAGATCACGATTTCACAGGCCCGCACCGTGGTTCGCAGCCGGCCGCCCGGTTCCGCCGTCGTCGCCATCGCTCCTGGCGAGGATCCGCCGGACGTGGCGCAACCGGTGTGGACCGGCAGCACCGCCCCCGGTACCTGGACCATCGGCACGACATCAGACCCCCGGACGATCGAGGATGTGCTCGTGCTTCTGTCCTACAGCCTGGGCTGACGGAGGGTTCAGACGGAAGAGGCTTCGGCGCGGGCAACGGTGCGGTCGATCCACTGCTCGATCTCCGCAAGCTCCTCCGGCATGAATTCGCGCTCCGCCGTAAGATTGCCGGGTTCGAAGCGCAGGCGGACGACCCAGCCGCCACCGCTCTCTCGCGACGCGGCCGTCACGCCCTTCCCTCCGCGGAGGCTTCTTAGCTTCTCCTCCAGGCGAGCCGCCGAGGCATCATCCGCGTGCTGCCTCACCGCGGCAATGATCGCGGCATCGTCCAACTGGCCGAGGAGCCGTCCAATCTCCCTGTCGAAATCGGGCGACGGATCGGGCGTGAGGATATCCGCAAGCCTCTGGCGCGCGCGGCCGAGAGCGGACATCACCGAATGGCTGGAATTGACTGAACCCATGTCTGCCTCGCGACGAACCAGCCCAGACGCAGTCTATAGTCGGGTGATCCCCGCGTCAGCCCCTTGCGGCGGGCATCCCTGAAACGAAACGTCCTTACCGGTTCGCAGCAAACGATGATTCCCGCAGGAAGTTCCACTCACATTTGCGCGGCAGGTAGCGCCGGCACGCGCTTTTTCGTCATATCCGGCGGTCCCGGATCTGGAAAAAGCACGCTCATCAACGCCTTGCGCGAGGCCGGTCATGCCTGCATTCCGGAAGCCGGGCGCGCCGTGATCCGGGAGGAGATGGCGTCGGGCGGCAGCGCCCTGCCCTGGGCGGACCGCACGGCCTTCGCGGAGCGGATGCTCGAAAAGGACCTGCGCTCCTACCGTGACGCTCTTGAAATCAACGGGCTTGTGTTCTTCGACCGCGGCATCCCCGACACGGTCGGCTATCTCGCGCTTTCGGGCCTGCCGCTGCCGGATCACATGGACCGCGCCGTCCGTGAGTTCCGCTACGGCCGGATCGTGTTCATCGCGCCGCCCTGGCGCAAAATCTTCCATCAGGATGCCGAGCGCAAACAGGATTTCGAAGAAGCCGTGAGAACCCACGAGGCAATGGCTGAGACCTATGCGCGATACGGATATGAACTCGTTCCCCTGCCGCTGGCGCCGGTCGCCGAGCGGCTCGCCTTCACGCTAGGTAAGGTCGCGCAGGTCGAAGCCTCAACTGCGGCTCTGCAGCAATGAGCGCGCGCGGCCCTCGAACGCGTTCAACACCTTCCGCATCGCATAGTCGAACATGCCCGACATGACGACCTGGAGCACGCGGCTCGACATCTCGTAGTCGATATGGAAGGTGACGTCCGTTCCGCCGGCAGCCGGCGTGAAGAGCCAGAACCCGTTCAGATGCTTGACGGGCCCCCCTATCGCGAGGACGTCGATGCGCATCGCGGCAGGGTCGGCGATAACCTCGCTGACGAAGGTCTCCTTCAGGGAAAGCTTGTCGTAAGCGATATCGACGGCCGCGTGGAACAGCGACCGGCCGAGCGGATCGGTGCGCATTTCGCTGATGCGGGCATCGGTACAGAGCGGCAGGAAGCTTGGGTAGCTTCCGACGTCCGCCGCGATCGGATAGAGATCCGAGGGCGCGAACGCCAGCCTCCGCGTCACGGTGAAGACGGTCACGAACGCGGGAGCTTTTCCGCCCGCGCCGCCTTCAGCCGTGCGAAGTCGTCGCCCGCATGGTGCGAGGAGCGCGTGAGCGGGCTCGACGACACCATGAGGAAGCCCTTGGCATAGGCTGTCTGCTCGAGCGCCTTGAACTCCTCCGGCGGCACGAAGCGATCGACGGCCACGTGCTTGCGGCTGGGCTGCAGGTACTGGCCGATGGTGATGAAATCGACATTGGCCGAGCGCATGTCGTCCATCACCTGGAGAACCTCCTCGCGCGTCTCGCCCAAACCCACCATGATGCCGGACTTGGTGAAGAGCGAAGGATCGAGCTCCTTCGCGCGCTGAAGCAGCCTGAGACTGTGGAAGTAGCGCGCGCCGGGGCGGATCCTGAGATAGAGGCCGGGAACCGTCTCAAGATTGTGGTTGAAGACGTCCGGCTTCGCCTCAACCACGGCCTCGAGCGCGCCCTGCTTCTTGAGAAAGTCGGGGGTCAGAACCTCGATGGTCGTGGCCGGCGAGCGGGATCGGATGGCGGCGATGGTGCGCGCGAAGTGCCCTGCCCCGCCGTCCGCCAGGTCGTCCCGGTCGACGGAGGTGATGACGGAATGGGCAAGCCCCATGCGCGACACGGCATCGGCCACGCTCTCCGGCTCGTTCGGATCGAGCGCGCCCGGCAGCCCGGTCTTGACGTTGCAGAAGGCGCAGGCGCGCGTGCAGGTGTCGCCCATGATCATGAAGGTGGCGTGGCGCTTCGACCAGCATTCCCCGATGTTGGGGCAACCGGCCTCCTCGCACACCGTGACGAGCTTGTTGTCGCGGACGATGCCGCGCGTCTCGTTGTAGACGGCCGAACCCGGCGCCTTGACGCGGATCCATGAGGGCTTGCGCAGGACCGGCTGGTCCGGCTTCCAGGCCTTTTCCGGATGGCGCGGGCGCGCCGGGTTCAGCGTGTCTACGAGCGTGACCATCGGACTCTTAAGCAGACCGGCCCCTGAACACGCGCACGATCAGGAGCAGGATGACGGCGCCGATCACCGCCACGAGCAGGTTGCCCCAGAACCAGCCCTGGAAGACCTCGCCTAGCCGAAGCCCGAGCGCATTGGCGAGGAAGGCGCCGATATAGGCGCCGATGATGCCGACGATGATGTTCATGAAGATGCCCATGTCGCTCTTCGTCAGCTTCTCGGCGATCCAGCCGGCGAGCCCGCCGATGAAGAGCGTGCCGATCCAGCCGACGCCGCCTCCCAGATCCATCAGTCCTTGCGCTTCCATGACGATTGCCTCCTTCAGGATTTCACGCGATGAGCCGCGCGATCAAGACGACAATAATCGCACCCACCGTGGCCACGACGATGTCGCGCACGATCTCGTTGCCGATGCCGAGCGAGATGCCGAACTGCCTGAACAGGAACGAGCCGACAAAGGCGCCGATGAGGCCCGAGATCAGGTAGCGGATGATGCCTCCGCCGCCCACGACGAAGCTTGCGAGCCAGCCCGCCACGAGGCCGATCAGCAGCGCGATCAGGATGTTCCGGGTGTCCATGCCGCTCTCCCAGCCTTCAACCGAATCCAATGCCACTAGATATGGATGACCCGGCCATAACCGGCAAGCAGCTCACAGGGCCGCACGGTCAATGTAGTCGGGCAGTATCGTTTCATCGTCGATAACGGCGGAGCGCAACTGTTCCAACGTGAGGTTCTGCGCGTCTGTCAAATCCGCGCCGTGAAGAATTGTGCCGTCCAGCTTCGCATTGCGGAAGTTGGCTCCCCTGAAGATTGCATAGGACGCATCCGCACCACGGATATCCGCCTCCTCGAGATTGCTGTGGCTGAGGTCGGTCCTCCGAATGAACGCCTTGTGCAGATCCAATCGAAAGCTCGACTTGGCTCGGTCAACACGCGGGTGCTGGTTCATTGCGAACCTCCGAGTTTACCTCTCAGGGTGCTCATGACTTCACGAATATCGACTGGCGGCGGTTGATCACCATAGTCAATTGCATTTTCCCGCACGTATGCCGCTAACAGCTCCAAGACAGGGCGCGACAGGTCCGGATAGTCGTCACATATCTGCCGCAACGTATATATCGCCCCAAGTCTCACTTCGAGCTTTTCATCCTTGAGCTGACTAACAGCCCGGTTGAACAGCTCCGCAACGAAATCGCGGCGCTGAAGCTCTGCTTGCCTAGTTTGCGCTTCGGCTTGTCGGTTTGCCGCGGTGACCCGTTTCCAACCAAGATAGATGCCGATCGCACCTCCCAGAACGATGCCAAGATTGCGGACTATCTCTGATATGGCAACCCAGTCGGCCAATCTCACCTCACATATGGATGACCCGGCCATAGGCATCAAGGACGCTTTCGTGCATCGTCTCGGAGAGCGTCGGGTGCGGGAAAACGGCGTGAATGAGCTCTTCCTCGGTCGTCTCCAGGTTCATGGCCACGACGAATCCCTGAATGAGTTCCGTGACTTCCGGGCCGATCAGATGGGCGCCGAGGAGCTCGCCGGTCTTGGCATCGAAGATCGTCTTGGCGAGGCCCTGGTCGTCTCCCAGCGCCACGGCCTTGCCGTTGCCGATGAAGGGGAAGCGGCCGACCTTGATCTCCCTGCCCGCCGCCTTGGCCCTGGCCTCCGTCAGGCCCACCGAGGCGATCTGCGGATGGCAGTAGGTGCAGCCGGGAATGCGGTTCTTGTCCATGGGATGGGCATCGAGGCCCTTGATCTTCTCGACGCAGATGACGCCTTCGTGCTCGGCCTTGTGGGCGAGCATGGGCGGGCCTGCCACGTCTCCGACGGCGTAGATGCCGGGCACGCTGGTGCGCCCATAGCCGTCCACGACGATCGTGCCCTTCTCGGTCTTCACGCCGAGCGCCTCGAGACCGAGGTTCTCCATATTGCCGACCACGCCGACGGCGGAAATCACCCGCTCGACGGTCAGCTCCGTTTTCTGTCCCTTGGCATTCTCGATGGTCGCGGTGACGCCGTCCTTGCCTTTCTTCAGCGCCGCGACCTTGGCGCCGGTCAGGATCTTCATGCCGGCCTTCTCGAAGCGCTTGCGGGCGAAGGCGGCGATCTCGACATCCTCCACGGGCAAGATCTGCTCGAGGATCTCGACCACCGTCACCTCGACGCCGAAGGAACGGTAGAAGGAAGCGAACTCGATGCCGATGGCGCCTGAGCCCACGACGAGCAGTGATTTGGGCATGGCCTCCGGCACCATGGCCTCGAAATAGGTCCAGACCTGCTTGCCGTCTGGCTCGAGGCCGGGAAGCGCCCGCGGCCTGGCGCCGGTCGCGATGATGATGTGCTTGGCCGTGTAGGTCCCCTCGCCCAGCGCGCCGCGGGGCGCCGGTGGCTGCGGCTGCATGGGCGGCTTGGCGGTCTTCGAAACCTTGACCTCGCCGAGCTTGGTGATCTTCGCCTCCCCGAAGACGATCGCGACCTTGTTCTTCTTCAGAAGCCCGGTCACGCCCTGGTTCATGCGGCCCGCGATGCCGCGCGAGCGCTTGACGATGGCGGCCGCATCGTAGCCCGGCTCTCCGGCGGAGAGTCCGTAGTCGGCGGCATGCTTCATGGCCTCGTAGATCTCGGCCGAGCGCAACAGCGCCTTGGTCGGGATGCAGCCCCAGTTGGGGCAGATGCCACCCACATGCTCGCGCTCCACGACGGCAACCTTGAGGCCGAGCTGCGCGGCCCGGATCGCCGCGACATAGCCGCCGGGGCCTGAGCCGATGATGATGATGTCGAAGGAGTTGTCGGCCATGCGCGATTGCCTCTAGGCCAGCATCAGCGCCGGCTCTTCCACGAATTCCTTGAAGGCGCCGATAAGCTCGGCGCCGAGCGCGCCGTCGACGGCGCGATGGTCGGTCGAAAGCGTGCAGCTCATGACCGTCCTGATCTCGATCCCGTCGTCGACTACCACCGGGCGCTTCTCGCCCATCCCGACCGCGAGGATCGTCGCATGCGGCGGGTTGATGACGGCCGAGAAATTCGGAATGCCATACATGCCGAGGTTCGAGATCGCGGTCGTGCCGCCCTGGTATTCCTCAGGCTTGAGCCGGCGCTTGCGGGCGCGCGCGGCAAGGTCCTTCATCTCGTTGGAGATCTGGGAGAGGGTCTTCGTCTCCGCCTTGCGGATGATCGGCGTGAAGAGCCCGCCTTCCACCGCGACCGCGACACCCACGTCCGACGACTTGTGCTTCAGCATGCCGCTCTCTGTCCAGGTCGCGTTCGCGTCCGGGACCTTCTGGAGCGCCATCGCCATCGCCTTGATGATGAAGTCGTTCACCGACAGCTTCCAGAGCGGGTTCTTCTCCTTGTCGTGCGGCGCGTGCGCGTTGAGGCGCTGGCGGGTCTCGAGCAGCCGGTCGATGTGGCAATCGATCGTCAGGTAGAAATGCGGGATCGTCTGCTTCGATTCCGTGAGCCGGCGGGCCACGGTCCGGCGCATGCCGTCGTGCGGCACGACCTCGTAGCTGCCCTCCTCGAAGAGGCTCCTGATGGCGTCGTCCGACATGGGCTGGGCCAATCCCCCACCCCGACCCTCCCCCACAAGGGGGGTGGGAGCGCGTGCTGGCGCGGCCTGTGGCGTCTCGTCGTCCTG
>JBFXDI010000036.1:0-31304 GCA_050181295.1 Parvibaculaceae bacterium
TCATCGAAGAGGCGGCTACGGGCTCGCGGGCCCGCGAGCGGGATGCCAAGGATCGCGCCATCACGCTGCTCGAGGAGGCGGAGCGCGAGGGCCTGCGCTCGGTCAAGGGCGTCGAGGCGCTGCTCTACACGCGCCGGCTCTGGGCCATCATGCTGGAAGACCTGGCGCGCACCGACAACGACCTGCCGCGCGAGCTCCGGGCGAACCTCATCTCGATCGGCTTCTGGATTCTCAAGGAGGCCGAGCGCGTCCGCAACGGCGAGATCCAGAGCGTGCGCACCATGATCGAGATCACCTCCATCATCCGCGACGGCCTCAAATGAGCGCCTCCATCCGCATCTCGCTGCAGGCGGGCGAGCGCATCTTCGTCAACGGCGCGGTGCTGCGTGTCGACCGCAAGGTCTCGCTGGAGTTTCTGAACGACGTGACCTTCCTGCTCGAGCATCACGTGATGCAGCCGGAGGATGCCACGACCCCGCTGAAGCAGCTCTATTTCGCGCTTCAGACCATGCTGCTCGAGCCCGAGACCGCGGACAAGACGCGCCTGCTCTTTGCGAGGATGCATGCCGGCATGCTCGCCGCCTTCGAGAACCCGCGCATCCTGTCGGGCCTCAAGTTCGCCGACGGCATGGTGTCGGCCGGCCGCATCTTCGAGGCGCTGAAGACCATCCGTGGTCTCTTTTCGCTTGAAGAAGCGGTGCTCGAGCGGCGCGACGATGTGAACCTGCAGATCAACGCGGCCGCGCCGTCCCTGGTGGCCTGAGGAGGCATCTGATGGAGATCCCCGCCACAAGCTCGGCGACCTCGCAGACTTCGGCCACCCAGGCCGCGACCAAGAGGGCGAGCCTCGACTACGACGCTTTTCTGAAGCTCTTGATCGCGCAGATGCAGCGGCAGGATCCGACCAACCCGACGGATCCGGCGCAGTACATGAGCCAGCTTGCCTCCTTCTCGACCGTCGAGCAGGCGATCAAGACCAATTCCAAGCTCGATTCGCTGCTCTCGGCTTCTGCTTTGTCGCAGATCGACGGGCTGATCGGGCGCACGGCTACGGCGATCGACGACAAGGGCCAGACCATCACGGGGAAGATCACGGCGCTCACCATCCTTCCCGCCGGAAACGTCGCAACCCTCGACAGCGGCGTCCAGCTCCTCCTCGGCGCGGGCGTCACGATCTCATAGGTGGAACAATGCGCAAGATCGCTTCAGCCGGTATGTCACACGCCACGCCCAGGCGGCGCCTGCGGCCGCGCATCGGGCCGGTGCTCGTGCGTCGCACGCGCCCGACGGCGCGCACGGCGCGGGCAGGGCACGCGAGCCGAGGTTCTGCTTCAGGGGCCGCATGAACCAGGCCGACGCGCTTGACATCGTGCAGTCGGCCATCTGGACCATCATCGTCGCTTCCGGACCAGCCGTGGCGGCGGCGATGGTGGTAGGCGTCATCATCGCCCTCGTGCAGGCGCTGACGCAGGTGCAGGAGGTGACGCTCACCTTCGTGCCGAAGATTGTGGTGATCTTCGCCATGGTCGCCTTCACGGCGCCCTTCATTGGCGCCACGCTTTATACCTTCACCGAGCAGGTCTACGGCCGCATCGAGCAGGGCTTCTGAGCGCTCTTCAGCCACCTCCCCTTTGAGGGGAGCGACCGGCGCTCCCCAATCGCCATTCCCACCCTCGCGCAAGCTTCGCCCGCCAGACTGCCGACCGGACCTGGATCGGGGCTTAAGCACGCATGAGCGACATCACGGCAGGAGGCTTGGGCGCACCCGTGCGGCGCGGACAGGATATCGGCTTCGCCGCCGGTATCATCTTCATCCTGACGGTGCTGTTCCTACCCATCCCGGCGGTCATCATCGATCTCGGGCTCGCCTTCTCGATCGCGCTCTCGATCCTCATCCTCATGGTGGCGCTCTGGATCCAGAAGCCGCTCGACTTCTCCGCCTTCCCGACTGTGCTCCTCATCGCCACCATGCTGAGGCTCTCGCTCAACATCGCGACCACGCGCCTCATCCTCACCCACGGGCATGAGGGCACGACGGCCGCCGGCCACGTCATCGGCGGCTTCTCGCAGCTCGTGATGAGCGGCGACTTCGTGATCGGCGTGATCGTCTTCGTGATCCTGATCACCGTGAACTTCCTCGTCATCACCAAGGGCGCGACCCGCATCGCGGAAGTCGGCGCGCGTTTCACTCTCGACGCCATCCCCGGCAAGCAGATGGCGATCGACGCCGACCTCAATGCCGGCCTTATCGACGAGAAGGAGGCCCAGCGCCGCCGCAAGGAGCTGGAGCAGGAGAGCTCCTTCTTCGGCTCCATGGACGGCGCCTCGAAGTTCGTGCGCGGCGACGCCATCGCCGGCCTCATCATCACGGCCGTCAACATCTTCGGCGGCATCATCATCGGCGTCACCCGCCACGGCATGACGCTCAGCCATTCGACCGACGTCTTCACCAAGCTGTCGGTCGGCGACGGCCTTGTCACCCAGGTGCCGGCGCTCATCGTCTCGCTCGCCGCGGGCCTTCTCGTCTCGAAGGGCGGCAACCACGGGTCGGCCGAGAAGGCGGTCTTCGGCCAGCTCGGCAACTATCCGCGCGCCCTTGTGGTCGCGGCGGTGCTCATGTTCATCCTGGCGCTCACCCCCGGCCTGCCGCTCCTCCCCTTCGCCATGCTGGGTGGCGTCATGGCCTTCGTCGGCGTCTCGATCCCGCGCCGGCGCGCGGAAGCCGAGGCGGCGGCCGAGGCGACGAAGCGGGAGACGGAGCTCCGCGCGATCGAGGATCAGCGGCTTTCGGTCAAGGAGTCGCTGAAGGTCGTCGAGATCGAGCTGTCGCTCGGCAAGCAGATCGCCACCTCCTTCCTCGCCGTCCACGGCGAGCTCGCGCATCGCGTCGGCAAGATGCGGCGGAAGTTCGCGAGCCAGTACGGCTTCGTGGTGCCGGAGATCCGCCTGACCGACGACCTCGCGCTGTCGCCCAAGCGCTACCAGATCAAGATCCACGGCACCGTCTGCGCCAGCGAGGATCTGCGGCCGGGCGAGACGCTGGTGATCGTGGGCGAGGGACGCGTGCCTGACGTGCCGGGCGATGAGGTGCGCGAGCCGGCCTTCGGCATGAAGGCCATGTGGGTTTCCGATGTCTTCGCGAGCGAGGTGAAGCGTGAGGGCTTCGAGCCCATCGACGGCATGTCGGTGCTGCTCACGCATCTGAGCGAAGTCATCCGCTCGAACCTCGCGCAGCTCCTCTCCTACAAGGACATGCGCGCGCTGCTTGACCGGCTGGATCCGGAGTACCGCAAGCTGATCGACGAGATCATGCCGGCCCAGCTTTCCTATTCCGGCCTGCAGGCGGTTCTGAAGCTGCTGCTCGCGGAGCGCATTTCCGTCCGCAATTTGCACCTGATCCTGGAAGCCATCGCCGAGATCGCGCCGCATGTGCGCCGCGCGGAGCAGATCGCCGAGCATGTCCGCATGCGCATCGCGCCGCAGATCTGCGGCGACCTTGCCGAGGCCGGCATGCTCAAGGTTCTCCGCCTCGGCAATCGCTGGGACCTCGCCTTCCACCAGAGCCTCAAGCGTGACGCCAAGGGAGAGGTGGTCGAGTTTGACATCGATCCGCGCATGATCGAGCAGTTCTCGGCCGACGTGACCAAGGCGGCGCGCGGCCTCATGGACAAGGGGCTCCGTTTCGCGCTCGTCGCCGCCCCGGATGCCCGGCCCTATGTGCGCATGATCACCGAGCGCCTGTTCCCGACGCTTCCCGTTCTCTCGCATGTGGAGATCGCGCGCGGCGTCCAGATCGAGTCGCTCGGAACCGTCTCGTGAGCGCCATCGGCGCCGACAGCGTGCTGGCGGCCTTCCTGCTGTTCTGCCGCATCGGCGCCTGCCTGATGCTGATGCCCGGCTTCTCGAGCCTGCGCGTGCCGGGCCAGGTGCGGCTCTATATCGCCATCGCGGTCACGCTGGCGCTGACGCCGCTGCTCGTTGGCCACACGCGCCCCGTGGTGACGGGCGCGACCCCGCTCACGCTCGCCATGCTCGTCTTCACGGAGCTCCTTACGGGCGCGCTGGTGGGGCTTCTCGCCGCCTTCTCGTTCCTCGCGCTGCAGTTCATGGCGACGGCGATTGCGACCTATGTCGGCTTCTCGATCCTGCCAGGACTGGGCGTGGATGCGCCGGAGCCCGAGCCGTCGCTGGCCTCGGTCGTGACCATCGCGGCGACGCTCCTCTTCTTCGTCACCGATCTTCACTGGGAGGTGCTGCGCGCCCTCGTCGGCACTTACAGCGCGCTGCCGGTCGGAGGCATCTTCACCATCCAGCCCGGACTCATACAGGTCGCCGACCGGCTTTCGGAGACCTTCCTCGTGGCGCTGCGATTGAGCGGCCCCTTCGTCGTCTACGGCATCATCCTCAACCTCGCCATCGGCATCACCAACAAGCTGACGCCGCAGATACCCGTCTACTTCATCTCGCTGCCGTTCGTGCTCGCGGGGGGCCTCTTCCTTCTCTACTTCACCATCGACGACATGCTGGTCCTGTTCATCGAGAGCTTCGCGCGCTGGCTGGAGCTCGGTCGGTGAGGCGGCTGAAATCCGCCGAGCGCATCCTGATGGTGCAGCGCCAACTCCAGCGGATGGAGGAACGCAGGCTCGCCCTCGTCCAGCAGCAGGAGGTCGCCGTCGACACCGATCGGCGGGAGATTCTCCAGTCTCTCAACGAGAAGGAGGTGCTGCACGGTCTCTTCGTGTTCGCCATGGCGAAGCGGCTGCGCAAGCTCGACGAGGAAACGGCGAGGCTGGAGGTCGAGAAGAGCGTCGTCGCGCGCCGGCTCATGGAGCAGGGCAGGCGCCGCAAGCGGGCGGAAACCCTGTTCGACACCGTGAGCGACACCTGGCGGCGGGAAGAGGATCGGCGCGAGCTTCTCGACACCATCGAGCAGGCCTCCGTCGCGCCCAAGGCAAGCCTCCCGTAAGCTTGAGAGGATAGGTTTCTTTCATGGCTATAAACCCGCCCTCCGACATCGTGCTCGACGTCGCCCGCGCGGCCGATCCGGCGCGCTATCAGAACGCGGTCGAGAAGCTGTCGAAGCTTCACCCCGAGGCCGAGACGGTCGCCTTTTCCGAAGTCCTGTCTTCCGTCGACCGGCCGGCCGAGACGCAGGCCGTACGTTTTGACCGCAATTCGGCGCTTGCCGACATGCGCCATTCCGACGCCGCGAATGACAGGGCGGCGACGGATGGCGTGAGGAAGACCTATCGGGACTTCGAGTCCTTCTTCCTCCAGAGTCTGTTCCAGCTCATGCTGCCGCAGGACGGCTCCTCCATCTACGGCAAGGGCACGGCGGGCGAGTTCTGGAAATCGCTCTTCGCCGAGAACCTTGGCAAGGAGCTGAGCAACGCAGGGGGAATCGGCGTCGCCGACCAGCTTCTGGCCGGACGCCTTGGACAGAAGGCGGAGGCGGAGGGCTCGGCGCGGGTCTGGGCCAGCAACCTTCCCTCGCTCGATCCCCGTTTTCCGGGCTTCCTCAATGACAAGGCCGACGGCGTCTGACGGAGCGGGCATCCGTGTATAGCGACAGGCCTCCGATTGCTCCCCTCATGGCCGAGCGGCCCTCTTTTGGCTTCCGCGCGGATCCTTCCTTCGGCCTTCTGCACGTGCTCGGACGCGTGGAGCAGGCCGTCGAGCAGGAGACTAAGGCGCTGAAGGAGCGCCGCGCCGCCGATCTCGGGCAATTCGCCGAGCGCAAGAGCCACGGCCTCCTGGAACTCACCCGCGCCATGCGCGGCGTCGATGCCAAAGCCTTGAGCGTCGAGATCGTGGAGCGCGTGCGCAAGCTCAAGGTCAAGCTCGAGACCAACCGCATGGCGCTCGAGATGTATCTCAGGGCCACGCAGGAGATCGCGGGCCTCATGGCTTCGACCATCCGCGAGGCGGAGTCGGACGGGACCTACGGCTACGGCGTGGGGCCGCGGGGCCAGGGCGCGGGCGGATGGTGAAGCTTCTGCTGAGCGGCCTCTGGATCTGCATCGTCACGCTGGCCTCCAGCTACGCCGTTGTGGCCTGGAAGGCCGATGCGGTGCCCGATCCCAAGAAGGAGGAGTTCTTCGGCGGGCTCGACTACGTGAAGACCGGCGTGATCAGCGTGCCGGTGATCGATGAGGGCGAGGTTCAGGGCTATATCGTCGCCCAGTTCGTCTTCACCGCCGACGGGCAGACGCTTCGCAGCCTCTCCGTCGCGCCCGATTCCTTCATCATCGACGAGGCCTATCGGGCGATCTATGCGGGAGAGAAGGTGAACTTCCGCCGGATCGAGAAATATGATCTCGACGCGCTGACCAAGGACATCGCCGTCAAGGTCAACGAGCGGTTCAAGACCGACCTGGTCAAGGACGTGCTGGTCGAGCAGTTCAACTACGTCTCGAAGGAGGAGATCCGCGAGAAGGGTCTCCAGAACGCCCAGCGGCACTGATCGGGCCCCTGGAGCAATTTATGATCTGTCTGGATCAGGTGATCAACCGCTCGTCCCCGCGAAGGCGGGGACCCAGAGCCGCACGTCGCTGGATTCCCGCTTGCGCGGGAATGAGCGGAATTTCAAACCTGAACGGATAGCGCTCTAATCTAACCCGATCTTGGCCGGGCTCGACCCGGTCGCCGTTGACGTGGCTGCCGCCCCTTCATCTCGACCTCGATCCAGACCGGCGCATGGTCGCTCGCGTGATCGCGTCCCCGCACCTCCCGGTCGACCTCTGCCGCCTTGAGCCGTTTCGCAAGGCCGGGGCTGAGGAGCAGATGGTCGATCCTCAAGCCCGCATTTCGCCCCCAGGCATTCCGGAAGTAATCCCAGAAGGTATAGATCCGCTCGTCGGGATGAAGCTTCCGCAGCGCGTCCGTCCAGCCCTGCTGGAGGAGCCCCTGGAAGGCGCTCCTGACCTCGGGTCGGAACAATGCGTCCCTGACCCACCGCTCGGGCTTGTAGACGTCGCGTTCGGTCGGGATGATGTTGAAGTCTCCCGCAAGGACGACCGGCGCCTTGGACCGGAGCAACCCGCTTGCGTGCCGGTTCAGCCGCTCGAGCCAGCGGAGCTTGTAGTCGAATTTGGATCCGGGCGCGGGATTTCCGTTCGGCGCATAGAGGCAGCCCACGATCACGCCATGGGCGGCCGCCTCGAGATAGCGGCTCTGGAGGTCGGCGTCCTCGCCCGGAAGCCCGCGGCGGGTCTCGATGGGATCGGCGCCACGCGCCAGGATCGCGACGCCGTTCCACGACTTCTGGCCATGCCAGATCGCGCCATAACCCGCCTTCTCGATTGCGGCGGTGGGGAAGCGGTCCTGAGGGGCTTTAAGCTCCTGAAGGCACACGATGTCGGGCTCCGCCTCTCCGAGCCAGTCGAGAAGCAGGGAAAGCCGCCCGTTCACGCCATTGATGTTGAAGGTCGCGATCTTCAGGGGAGGTGTCCATGGCGAAGCCGATAGTACCGTGACAGTGGACCAGATCTGGCGCGGCAGGAAACATTTTCCCGTAGGCGAGCGTTCCTGCGGAGTGGGATTTGGCAGCGCGGTTTGAGGAGAATGATGACCGGATCGGAACTCAGCACACGGGGCATCGCGCGGGTCTGGCGCGGCAGCACCCGGCGGGAAATGGCCGATGAATATGAGCGCTATAATTTCGAGGAGGGCATCCGGCCGCTGATCGAGAAAGCCCGCGGCGTTCAGACGTTCCGCCGCGATGTCGGCGACCTGACCGAGTTCACCACCATCTCCTACTGGGAAAACATCGAGGCAATGCGGAGTTTTGCCGGCGACGACCCGACCGCGGTCCATCATTTGCCGCGCGACGCCGAGTACCTGGTCGAGCTCCCGCGCGCGATCGAGATCCTGGAGCTGCGCGTGGACCGGCGGTCGTCTTAAATCGCTTCCTCCCGGATCTGTGCCCCGTGCACGTACCTATCCCTTTGCGGCGTCGATCCAGGGTTTCCAGGTGGCCTCGTTCTTGTCCACCCACTCCTTCACAACGTCCTCGATCTTCTCCCCCTTCTTGTCCACCCGCAGCATCATCTCCTGCTGCTGCTTGGCATCCATCTTGAACACCTTCAGGAACGCATAGGCGGCAGGCCACTTCTCCGCGAACCCCGACCACACGATCTTGTCCACGTTCGGCGGCGTGATGCAGTGCTCGTTCGTCTGCTCCTTGCAGGGCGGCATCGTCACCCACCCCACCTCGGTCTGCGCCAGCGCGTAGTGCGGTCCCCAGAACATCATGATGAGGGGGGACTTGGCCGCCGCTGCCGACTCAAGCTCCGCCACCAGCGCCCCCTCAGAGCCTGCCGGCACCGCCGTATAGGGCATGCTGTTGTCGGCGATGATGGTCGCAGAGCGCGATCCCCAGTCGGCCGGATAGTCGAGGAAGCGTCCGTTCGGGGCCGTGTCGGGGGTCGAGAGCGCCTGCACGCATTCCGGCTTCTCGAGCGCCTTCCAGTCGGGAAGGCCGGGGCAGGTCTGCTCCATGTATTTGGGATAGATCCACCCCTCCCTGGTCTCCAGGGCAAGCGAGCCGGCATTCTCGATCTTCTTCTCCTCCAGCGCCTTCGGGTAGATGTCGCCCACATTGTTCATCCACACCTCGACGGAGGCCGAGAGCGTGCCGTCGGCAAGCCCTGAGAACTGCGGGAAGTTGCCGGCGGTCACGTATTCGACCTTGTAGCCGAGCTTCTCCATGAGCTGGCCCGCCACATGGCTCGACACATGCGCCCCCGTCCACTCAAGGATCGCAAGCTTGATCGGATCGTCCTTCGAGCCAACCTCGGCAGCGAAAGTTGGCGCGGCCGAGGCAAGCACGAATGCCAGCGTCACGCCGGCCAGGCGGGAAACGGATTTCAGCATGGTTACACCCTCCCTGGTGCAGGCTCCGATTGTCTTCCCGTTCCATGCCTCTGTCCACAGGGCATGGATGCTCTCATCGGAGGCGCTACCAGAGCGCGCCGCCGGTGATCTGGATATTCTCCATCGTGATGCCCTTGGCGCCGTCCCCGCAGAGGAAAACGGCCAGCGCCGCGATTTCCTCCGGTTGCAGGATGCGCTTCTGGGGGTTTGCCTGAGCGATTTCGGCCATCGCCTCGCCGACGGTTCGGCCCTTGCCCTCTTGCTCGATCACCTGCGCCACATTGCGACGCATGAGCTCGGTCTCGACCCAGGTTGGGCTGATCATGACGCAGGTGACCCCGTGGGGGGCGCCTTCGAGCGCCACGCAGCGGGTGAGGCCGAGAAGTCCGGCCTTGGAGGCGCAATAGGCGGGATTGTCCTTCCAGCCCACCGTGGCGGCGGTGGACCCGATATTCACGATGCGGCCCCAGCCGCGGCCGATCATGCCGGGAAGGATTGCGCGGGTCACGCGGAAGGCGCCGGTGAGGTTGGTGTCGATGATCTTGGCCCAAAGCTCGTCGGAATGCCCGCACACCGGCTGCTCGGCGGTCGTGCCGGCGGCGTTCACGAGGATATCGATAGGGCCGATGGAGGCCTCGGCGTCGGCGACGAAGCCATCGACGACGGCCGCGTCGCGAACGTCAAGATGCGCCGCATGAACCTTGGTGCCATGGGCGGCGAGCGCCGAGCGCACCTTTTCGATCTCATCCGCCCCAGGATAGTAGGCCGCGTCGCTGGCCGCAGTTGGACTTCGGGCGATGTAGGAACCGACCGCGACGTGGGCGCCTGCACGGGCCAACGCCGTGGCGATGGCGAGCCCCATGCCGGAGAACCCGCCGGTGACGATCGCGCTTCGACCCTTGAGCGTCATTTCACGGGAAACCTTCTGTCAAACGGCAAGATAGCCTCCATCGACCACCATCTCCGAGCCGGTCACGAACTTCGATTCCTCGGATGCGAGGTAGAGGACCATGTAGGCGATGTCGTCTGGCTCGCCGAGAAAGCCGATCGGATGCCGAGACAGGGCTTTCGCCTTCTCCTCTTCGAGTCTTCCCAGGTCCCTCAGGTAGTTTTCCGTCTGCGGAGTCCAGATGTAGCCCGGGTGAATCGAGTTGCAGCGGATGCCGTAGCCTGCCGTGGCGCAGTGGGCCGCGACCGCCTTGGTGAGCGTGCGGACACCCCCTTTTGACGCGCAGTAAGCCGCGAGATCGGCTTCTCCGATGATGCCGTCGATCGAGGAAAGGTTGATGATCGAGCCGCCGCCGCCGCGCTTCATGAGAGGGATGGCGTGCTGGCAACCGAGAAACACGCCGTCGAGATTGACGGCCATGGTGCGCCGCCACTCCTCGAGGGTCGTGTCCTCGATGGTCTTCGCAATGGCAATGCCAGCATTGTTGACGAGGATATCGAGACGACCGAACTGCTCCTCGACCGCCGCCATGACCGGCGGCCAGTCCTCGGGCCTCGAGACATCTTGGCGTATGAACAGGCTCTCGCCACCCTCGCGATTGATGGATTCGGCCGTCTCCCGGCCCGCTTTTTCGTCGATGTCGCTGGCAGCGAGCCGCGCGCCCTCCTTCGCGAGCAGGAGTGAAGCCGCCCGCCCGAGGCCCATGCCGGCCCCGGTGACGAGCGCAACCTTCCCTGAAACGCGGCCCATCGCTCCGGCTTCAACTCTCGAACCACCAACGCTGCGTGATCTTGAGGCCGTCCACGTCGTAGTTGGGCGCGATGGTGGCGGGATGCCCGAGCTTCTTTGAATGCGCGTTGACGAAGTTGTTGAACATGAGGACGATCGCGCCGCCGTCCTCGGCGACGAGGTCTTGCATCTCGGCGTACATAGCGCTCCGCTTCTGGGCGTCGATCTCGGAGCGCGCCGCCACGAGCAATTCGTCGAACCTCGCGTTGGACCAGAAGGTGTCATTCCATGCGGCGCCGGTCACATAGGCCGTCGTGAGAAGGGGATCGGGGGTCGAGCGTCCGTTCCAATAGGAAAGGCACCACGGCTTCTTGAGCCAGACATTCGTCCAGTAGGCGTCGTTCGGCTCCCGGACCACGTTGATGTCGATGCCAGCCTTCATGGCCGCATCCTTCATCAGCAAGGCCGCATTGACTCCGCCCGCGAAAGCGGCGTCCGAAGCGGAAAGATCGACCTTGAGACTGTCGAGCCCGGCCTTCTTGAGATGGAATTTCGCCTTCTCCGAATCGTAGACATGCCGCTCCTTCGGTGGGGAGTAGAACGGCACGCCCTTGGCGATCGGATTGTCGTCGCCGGGAGTGCCGTGTCCGAACAGGATCTTCTGCACGAGCTGTTCGCGGTCGATCGCGTACTTGATCGCAAGCCTCACGTCCTTGTTGTCGAAGGGCGCAATGGTGCAGTTCATGGGTGCGGTGTAGTGGGCGAAACCGGCCACCTCCGAGATGGTGACGTTCGGATGCGCACTGAGCTTGTCGAGCGTCTTCAGGTCGACGCGGTCTATGTAGTCGACCTCTCCGGACGTCAGTGCGTTCATGCGCGCCGCGACGTCTATGACGGACAAAACCTCGATCTCATCGAAATAGGTGGTGCCGTGGTAGTTGGCGAAGCGCTTGCCAGCGAACTTGACCCCCGGCTCGTAGCTCGTCTTGCTGTAGGGGCCGGTGCCTTCGCCTGACTGCCAATCGGCCTTGCCGTCGACCGCCGGCATGATCGGCAGATGGAAATCATAGACGACGAACGGAAAGTCGGCGTTTCCGCTCTTGAGCTGGAAGATTACGGTTTCCTTGCCGTCGACCTTGATCTCGGCGAGGTCGGCGAGGAGTGGCTTCGCGGCCGAGTTTGAGCCTTCGCCTCGATGATGCTCGAAGGAAGCCACGACGTCTGCTGCCTCCACCGTCTTGCCGTTGTGAAATTCCGCTCCCTTGCGCAGCTTGAACGTCCACGTCTTGGCGTCGGGCGAGGATTCGAAGCTCTCGGCCAGATCCGGAACGACCTTTCCGTCGGCCGTAACCTCCGTCAGGCTGGACCGGAGCGATGCCCAGGCGACGACCTGGTTATAGGTGTCAGGGATGTTGGCGGGATCGAGCGTATCGGTCGTGGAGCCGCTCCCCAGGGCCAGCCGGAAAAGGCCCCCTTTCTTTGGTTCCGCCCGCGCGACGTTCGCAAAAAGGGTCTGGGCGGCCGTGAGCGTCATGCCGGACGCCAGCGCCAGGCCGATGAACTCGCGGCGCGAAATGCGGCCACGACCGGCAAGCGTCTTCAAGTGCTGCACGTTCATCTCCGTCCCTCCTTGTCATGTGCCCTCACGGCCGCAAGAGGTCTCTCTCCTCCGCTTCGTGATAGGGCTTGGTCCCCCGGTAATAGAGCTGAGAGGCGTCCTGCCAGGGCTGGTAGTCCCATGGCGTGATCCTGCCGGTCGTGAGCGCCTTGTAGACGAGCCGCCGGCGCCGCTGGCTCTGCAGCGCCTCCTCCTTGAGACGATCGAGGTCCCAGAGGCGGCGGACCTCGGCGAGCATTTCTTCAACGAGACCGGCGTGCGCAGGATCTTGCGCCAGATCCTTGAGCTCGTCGGGGTCGGCTTCCATGTCGAAGAACTGGGGTGGATCGTGGTCCACGTAAGTGAACTTGTAGGATCCCTTGCGCAGCATCACGTAGGGCGCGGCGACTCCTTCGGAGAAAAGCTCGCTCACGGCCGTCCGGCCAGGATCCTCGGCCGCGAGGAGGGGGAGCAGGCTGTTGCCGTCGGGCGGATCGGGGTAGTCACTCCAGCTCGCGCCAGCGGCGATCTCGACCAGCGTCGGCAGGATATCGACCAGCGAGCAGTTGCTCCTGACCCGCTTTTGGGCGGGCACGCCGGGCCCGGCCATCATGAGCGGGACGCGGGACGACCAGTCGTAGAAGCTCATCTTGTACCAGAGGCCACGCTCGCCGAGCATGTCGCCGTGGTCGGCGCAGAAGATCACGACCGTGTCGTCCATGAGCTTCGAGCGCCGCAGCGCCTCGAGCACCTCGCCGATCCGCTCGTCGACATAGGAGACGCTGCCGTAATAGGCGTGCCGTGCGTTGCGCACGTGCTCGTCGCCCACGCCGAACTCGCCGCGGTCGTACTGCTCCCAGAGGCGCCGGCTGTGCGGGTCGCGCTGCTCCGGCGGGATGAACGGCACCCTCGGCATGTCGATCTCGTCGTGCCGGTAGAGATCCCAGAAGCGTTTCGGCGTCACATAAGGATCGTGCGGATGCGTGAAGGAGGCGACGAGCAGGAAGGGCTGCTTCTCGGGTTCGCGCGCCCATTCGAAGATCTTGCGGGCGGCGGAGTAGGCGACTTCCTCGTCGTAGTCCTGCTGCAGCGACCGTTCCGCGATCCCTGCGTTGCTCACGTTCTTCATGTTATGGAACCAGTCCATGGTGCGCCATGGATCGTCCCAGTCGGCGGTCCAGTTGAAATCAGAGGGGCAGATGTCGGTCGTGACGCGCTCCTCGAAGCCGTGGAGCTGGTCCGGGCCGATGAAGTGCATCTTTCCTGAAAGGCAGGTCCGGTATCCGAGAAGCCTCAGATAGTGGGCGAAGGTCGGAACGTCTGGTGGCAGCTGGGCAGCATTGTCCCAGGCGCCGATCCTCGAGCAGAGTCGGCCCGTCATGAAGGCGAGGCGGGCAGGCGCGCAGAGCGGGAAGCTGGAGTAGAAATTCTCGAAGACCGCGCCGCGCTCGGCGAGCGTGTCGATGTTCGGCGATTTGACGAGTGGATGGCCATAAGCCCGGAGTGCGCCGGCTCCGAGCTGATCCACCATCAGGATAAGGATGTTTGGTTTCGATGCGGCCACGGACTCTCCTTCATTCCCTCTTCGGAGGGGCGGCGCCCCCGCCGCCCGCAGGTGCGCGAGAGTGCGCACCCAGCGGCTTGCCCAGCCAATCGCGGTAGAAGCCTTCGAGGTCCGGCTCGAAGTCGTGCACGATCGGATACCCCGGCGGACATGCCTCGACCTCGAGAAGCCGGAAGCAGGAGGGGCAAAGGAACTCGCGGATCTCCATCCAGTTTGGATCGCACAGGTCGCTGTTCGGGTAGATCTCCCGGAGGCTCGCCTCGTCGTCGCGCACCAGGATGTTGGCGGCGAGCTTCCAGTTCCTGCGATAGTCGCCGAACTCGTGCCCGCAGGTGCACCTGGTAACCCGCTTCTCACCCTTCTGGACGATGAAGAGATGCTCTCCGACCGGCAGCAGGATGCGCTCCTTCCAGGTCACACGTGCCTGGAGCACGGCCAAGGCCTTGAAGAAGCGATCATCGTCCTTGTAGGCGCTCATGATGCGCTTGGTATCGGGCCAGGGAAGCTTGCCCTCCATCAAGTCGCGGATCACTTCCTGGCTGTAGGCGGTCATGTGCTGCTCCTCAGGCAGAGAAGGTGAAGTCGTCGGCGAGCGACCAGAAGGCGCGGAAGTCGCGCGCGAACCGGTCGGAGAGCCGCATGGCGCTGTCGTACATGCGAGCGACCTCCGGCACGACATGGCGCTCCGCAACCCGCGTCTTCTGACTTGCCAGCCATTGGGAGACAGGGACGGAGCGAGACTTGCGCTTCGAGCGGATGGCTTCTTGGGCCTTGGTCGTCGCGGCCTTGTCCACGCCGAAGCGGCCGTCGTCTTCCTCGCGCACCACGATGCCAAAGATGCGCTCGGCTGCCTCCTGCGTCAGGAACCCGTTTTCCACGTCCCAGGCGGTCTTGACGGCATCGCGCTCCAGCACGTCGCCATAGCCGCCGCCGCCGTTGTAGGCGTGGCTGAACACGTCGCCCGACTTGTGGGGCGCGGTGATGTAGGGACCCTCCTCGGTCACGTGGCGTCCCCCGAGCAGGCGCTCATAGTCCGAACGGTGGGGGTCTATGCCGGGCGCGTGGGGCAGGGGCTCGCCCCGCAAGGCACGCTCCTGGATGTCCGTGTCGCGCACCGCGCGGTGCTTCTGGCAGGTGGGAGCCGGATAGCCTCCGCACATGCCGGCATTGTCGAAGACGCGGCTCGAATGCTCGGACGTCACCAGCCGCACATGCGGCGTCTTGTGCACGAGCCATGTCGACACGAAGGCGCAGCCGCCCCGGTACTTGCCCGCGCCGCCGGAGTTGGGAACGATCGAGCGGCCGATATAGAGCATCGGCATGTTCTGTTCCCAGATCTCGATATTGCCCATGTCGGATTCGGGATTCCATCCGACATAGGCCGTGTCGAGGCCGTCCTTGATGGCGAGCGCGCCCGAGCCAGCGGCCGCGCATTCGAAATGCGCCATGCCGAAGGAGCGGTTGTACTGGCTTGTGCCGCCCATCTCGATCATGGGCGAGTTCACCTGCCCGACGAAGGCCTCCTCCACGAAGCCGCGGGCGATGAAGCCGCGCGAGAGAAGCCGCTGGAAGACACCATAGGCGGGCAGCAGCAGCGCCCAGCTCGTGGCTGTGGCGCAGAACTCGTTGTCCGGGTTTGTCCAGGTGCCCTCGGGCAGGTTGAGCTCCGTCGCCATCCAGGCGCCGTCGTTCACTAGGCCCTCGAAGTTCATGTGCTGGGTCAGCGTCACGAACATGCCGCCGTCCATGCCGGCGGGCGTGCAGTTCATGGAATGGTAGCCCCAGGGCTGCGTGCCGTCGAAGTCGACCTTGATCTTTCCTTCCGATGTGATCTCCATCTCGAGCGGCATGTTGTAGAGCCAGTCGGGCTCCCCGAGCGGCTGGAAGCCGGGCTTTCCTTCCGTCACATGGCCGTAGAAGGTGTGGCCGCGATAGATGCCGGGGACGGTGAGCTGGCGGGTGCGGGCGAGCTGCGCGCGTCGGCCCTCCTCGATGAACTCCTTCATCACCTGACGCCAGTAGTCGATCCCCACCTCGTCGATGATCGACTTCACGCTTTCGCGCATCTCGATGCAGGAGGCGACCTTGGCCTTCTCGTCGAGCACCCAGTAGATGGGCATGCGCAGGTTGCGCTCGCAGCGGATGATGTAGTCGCGCCGGAGCTCGTCGTTCTCGCCCACCTTCTCCGCGCACACGAAGAGGCCTTCGGTGAACCGCTCCTGCGCCAGGCACACGTCGCCGCCGGGCGTGATGCCGCCGGCTTCGAGCTCATGGCAGACGGCACCGGCCCAGCCGACCAGCTCGCCGCCGTAGTAGATAGGCATGACGTCCATGACGTCCGGCACCTGCACCGTGCCGATGAACGCATCGTTGTTGGCGAAGATGTCGCCGTCGCGGATGCCGGGGTTCTCCTCGTAGCCCTCGCGGATCATCCACTTGATGAAGCGGCTCATGGTGTGGACATGCACCATGATGCCGTTGGAAAGCGCCACGGCATCGCCCTCCGGCGTGTAGATGGCGACCACCATCTCACCCACCTCGCGCACACCGGGCGAGGCGGAGATGCGCCGCGCCATCTCGCGCGCCGAGACGCAGAAGGAGCGGAGCTTCGTGTGCAGCGTTTCGAACTTCAGCGGGTCGCGCGCCCGCAGCTCGAGCTCCGTGATGCCGTCATAGCAGCCGGTCTCGCGCATCAGGCGCTCGGATTCGAGCATCCGGTGACGCAGCGGCAGGGGGCGGGACATGGTGTTCAGCATGTTCGGTCCTTTATCCATGCCGGTAGTGAAGGAGGGTCCACTCGTCGACGAAGACATCATCGCCCGGATGCACGATGAGCGTGGTCGCGGGATGCTCCACGATCGCGGGGCCGGCCACTTCGTGCCCTGGTTCGAGCAGATCCATCTCGTAGAGTCTGACCTCGTGCCAGCGGCCGCCGAGGAAGGCCTGGCGCGTCCCCTTGAAGGCCGCGGAGGGGTCCGACTTGCCAAGCGGACGCTTGACGAGCACCGGCTTCACCTTGTCGGCGGTGGCGATGAGGCCAAGCTCGGTGACGGAGGTGCCGGCCTGCCCGTATCGCGAGACGCGATGGTTGAGCTTCTCGTAGACGATCTCGAACTCGGCAAGCACGCGGCGCATGTCGTCTGCCGAGGTGACCTGCGCCAGAGGAGAGGGCACCTCGACGTCCTCGAGTTGTCCCGTGTAGCGCATCATCAGGAACGGAACGGTGCGGATCTTCTTCCGCGCATGGCCGTCCGCCTCCATCTCGGCGATGGCGCGCGCGGAAAGATCGTTCCAGACCTCCGTGATCTTCGCGCCGGTCGCGACAAGCTCCGCGTCGTCGGCGTCTGGCGGCACGTCCATCTGAACGGAGATCGAATGCCGGCGCATGTAGTCGGCGGTGGTGCAGCCGAAGGCCGAGAAGCCGGCCGCAAACTGGAAGGTGATGATGTCCTTCAAGCCGATGCCGCGGCTGTAGCCTGCGAGATGCAGAGGCCCCGAGCCGCCATAGGAGAGGAGCGTGAACTCGGAAGGATGGATGCCCTGGCCGGAGATCACGCGCCGGAGCGCGCTGTTGGCGTCGGTATCGAGCATGCCGATCATGCCTTCGGCCGCTTCGAGCAGGTCTACGCCCAGGATATCCGAGCATTTCTGCTTGAACACGGCGCGCGCCTTCTCGACGTCGAGCTTCACCTTGCCGCCGAGGAAATAGTCGGGATTGAGCCGCCCGAGGATGGCGTCGCAGTCGGCGATGGTGGGCTCGGTTCCGCCGCGGTTGAAGCACACCGGTCCTGGATCGGAGCCGGCGCTTTCCGGGCCGAGGCTGATCTTGCGGGTCAAGGGATCGACCTTGACGATCATGCCGGCGCCGGCGCCGATCGTGTCGAGATGCAGGGTCGGCACATTGAGCTTGAAGCGGTCCATGATCGGCTCGTTCTCGATCCGGGTCTGGCCGCGGGTGATGACGCCCATGTCGAAGGACGTGCCGCCCATGTCCGAGCAGATGAGCGAGTCGTTGCCGATAAGCCGGCCGATATAGGTGGCGCCGAGAATTCCCCCGATCGGTCCCGAGATCATCGTCTCGTGCAGGCGCGGATGCTCTATCGAGGTGAGGCCGCCGAAGGAGAGGAGCGTCTGGACGCCGTAGCGGAAGCCGTACTTCTTCGAGACGGCCTCGATGGCTCGAAGCTGATCGCGGCCGCGCGAGGTCGCGTAGGCCTCGATCAGCACGCTGTTGAGGCGCGACTGCTCCCGGATGACGGGTCGTATTTCATGACTCGTGTAGACGCGGATGTCGGCGCCCGCCGCCTCGATCTCCTCGCGCAGGATCTCGGCCGTGCGCCGCTCGTGCGACGGGTTGACGTGCGAGAAGAGGAGGCAAACGCAGATGCTCTCCACCTTGGCCTTAATGAGCTCCTTGGCCGAGGCACGCACGTCATGCTCGTAGAGGGGAAGGACGACATCGCCGAACTGGTCGATCCGCTCCGTCACGCCGAACGTGCGGCGGCGCGGTACCAGCGGGTCAGGATGGTGGTGCGTTACGGCATGCAGCCGGTCGGCATAGGAGTAGTCGGCCCAGGCCTGGAGTCCGCGGCCCATGAGGATCATGTCCTCCATGCCCTTCGTGGTGATGAGACCGAGCCGGCGTCCGGTGCGCGACAGAAGCGTGTTGAGCATGCCGGTGCCGGAGTAGAGAACGACGCTCACGCCCGAAAACAGACTGTCGAGCGGGATGCCCCAGGCGTCGGCTGCGTCCTCGGCCGAGGCGAGGAAGCCTTCCGCCTCGTTGCGCGGCGTGGTCGCGGCCTTGCCGATCTTGAAGTGGCCCTTGTGGTCGACGAGGATGGTGTCGGTCATGGTGCCGCCCGCGTCGATGCCGATCACGATGGGATTGTCCATGCCGTCTCGCGCTCCCTATAGTCCGATGGTGAAAAGGCTACGGAGCGGGAGAGCGCTCATCCATATGACAAGAGTCATAGGCAGAAGACATGGCTGAGCGCGCGCCGACCGAAGCGTTTGCCGCGGCATTGCGGTCCGCCGGCACGGAAAGCTATCTGGCGCGGCTGACGGACCTCGTGGGATCCATGGCCGCGCATGACCGGGTCACGGTCGTGCGGTATTCGTCAGTGGCCCGGCCGGAGTTCCTGACGCATCGCAACTTCTCCGACGCCCTCGCTCGGCGATATCTCGATGTCTACTACCCCTACGATCCCTTCTATGCCTACTGGCGCGAGCATGAGCGGCCGGGCATCGTGCCGCTCCGCCGCTTCACGACGCGCGAGCTGAAGCAGGGAATCTACATCGCGGAGTTTCTCTATCGGTCGGTGATCTGCGACGAGATCGGCGTGCTGATCGAGGATGGCGGCCACTGGGCGCTGGCGCTCTTTCTGGAACGCTCGACGCGTCGCTTCGGGTCGGGAGACATCGAGCGTCTGGAACGCGCCTTCCCGACGCTGGCGGCTCTGCATGATGTGCATCGGCGGCTGGCGGCGCCGGGCAGGGCGCCTATTCTGAACGGCGCCGAACCGGGCAGGTCCGCGCCGAAGCTCGGCCAGAGACTGCCTGAGGGCCTCTGGGAGATGCTGACCGGTCGCGAGCGTGAGATCGTGCGCCTGATCCTCGCCGGTCATCCCTCCAGCGTCATCGCCGAGCGCCTTGGTATCTCACCTGGGACGGTACGCATTCATCGCCAGAGCATCTATGCGAAGCTCGACATCACCACCGAACGCGAGATCTTCCTGCAGTACATCGATTTCATGTCGGCCGAGTCCGATTGACGGGCCGGATTGGGGAGGGGCTATGAGATTCAACCGCATGATAAACGTCGTCGGCGTTCACGTCGGAGGCGAGCTCAACGAGGTGATAACCGGCGGCGTCCTCGATGTCCCCGGAAGGACCATGTTCGAGAAGATGCAATTCGTGCAGACCAATCGCGATGATCTGCGCAAATTCCTGCTCAACGAGCCGCGCGGACGCGTGACCCAGTGCGTGAACCTGCTCCTTCCGCCGACGACGCCGGAAGCCGATGCGGGCTTCGTCATCATCGAATCCGACTACTATGTGCCGATGTCTGGGAGCAACACGATCGCCACCGTGACGGCGCTTCTCGAGACAGGCCTGATCCCCATGCAGGAGCCGACCACGCACATTACGCTGGAAGCCCCTGCCGGGTTGGTCCCGGTGACTGCCGAGTGCCGGAATGGCAAATGCGTCAGCGTCACGTTCGACAATGTCGGGAGCTTTGTGTTCGCGCTCGACCGCAGGATCGATGTCCCCGGCATTGGGGGTCTTTCGGTGGATGTCGCCTATGGCGGGATGATCTATTGTCTCGTTGACGCGGCAGAACTGGGCTTCGCGCTCGAACTCGGTGACGCTGCGAGGCTCGTCGAGATCGGCGAGAGGATCAAGAAGGCGGCGGCCGAGCAGGTTCCGGCGGTCCATCCCGAGAACCCCGAGATCCACACCATCAACCAGACACTCTTCGCCGGCCCTCTCGTCGATATGCCCGAAGGCAAGCGCTCGAAGAACGCCGTCATCGTTTCGCCGGGTCGCATCGACCGCTCCCCTTGCGGGACTGGAACCAGCGCGAGGCTGGCGGTGCTTCATGCACGCGGACAGATTGCCGAGAGCGAAGCGTTCTTCCACGAATCGCTGCTTGGCGGCCTGTTCACGGGCCGCATCCGCGGCACGACCGATCTGAATGGCACACCGAGCGTGCTTCCCACGATCACCGGTTCGGCCTGGGTCACTGCTTTCCACCAGTGGGTTCTCGATCCGACGGACCCCTTCCCGGAGGGCTTCCGGCTGGGAGATACGTGGCCCGGCCACATGGGTTGAAGGGTTCGGCAGAACGCAGCGTCGCCTGCGGCAGGCTCAGGCGATGCGCGTGCCGGAGACCCTCGTCTGATCCCACTTCGCGTCGGGAACCACGACCAGCTTCCCGAAGAACCGCTTCTCCATGAAGTCTGTTTGCGCCCGGTGGAAATCCGAAAGCTTGTAGACGCCGCCGACCAGCGGCTTGATCAGCCCCTGTTCGATGTAGCGTACGAGCCGCTGGAAGGCAGCTCGCGTCCCCTGCGAGGAGCCGTGAATCTCCAGGTGCTTGAGATAGACGGTCCTCAGATCGAGTTGCACCACCGGTCCGCCGATGGCGCCCGCCGTGGTGTAGCGGCCCTCCGGCCTGAGGAGTCTCAGCAAGTCGCTGAACATCGGTCCTGCCACCAGGTCGGCGACCACGTCGATTGGCCGGCCGCCCGTCGCCTTGCGAACCTCCTCGACAAGGTCGCCCCTGCCGCGCGTCACGACGCCTTCTGCGCCGATCGCCTTGGCATCCGCTTCCTTGCCGGGACCCACGACGGCATAGGGAACGGCGCCTCGTGCGCGACAGAGCTGGATCAGGCCCGAACCAACGCCGCCCGAGGCGCCGGTCACCAGCACACGCTCGCCGGCTGCCACGCGCGCGCGGTCGAGCATTTGCTCGCCCGTCAGATAGGCGCAGCAGAAGGTCGCGAGTTCGATGTCGGTGAGGGATGTGTCGGGCACATGCGCATTCTCGGCCGGCACAACCACATACTCGGCATAGCCGCCGTCCCGGCCGTGGCCGATATAGTCGATGTCGGCGAGACTGTCGCCGTCGGTGTTGTAGATGCTGAAGTCGATCATCACGCGCTCGCCTATGCGGGAGGAAGGCACGCCTTCGCCCACGGCGACCACTCGGCCGGCGGTGTCAGTGCCCTGGATGCGGGGAAAGGTCAGGGTCGGAACGTCCGCTGCCCGTCTCCAGGTCGCGACCGCCTTCGGATCCTCGTCCGTGCCATAGGCGCCTTGCCGGACCCAGACGTCGGTGTTGTTCATGCCGCACGCAGAGACCTCGATGAGGAGTTCGCCGCGGCCCGGCGACGGCACGGGCACGTCCGTGCGGTAGACGAGCTTGTTGAGTCCGCCGTGGCCCGTGAGAAGTACGGCCGACATGGTCTTTGGAATGGGACGGTTCATTGTTCGAATTTCCTATCTACTCTTGGACAAATCACTGACGGATGCGCCGCCCGTCTTCAGTTGTCCCATCTCGGACCATCTGTCGCCTTGTGCGCAACGCCCTCAGCTGCGCCACTAGCACGCCGGCGAGAATGACGACGCTGCCTGCAAGCTGCAGATAGCTGAAGCCACCACCGAAGAGTGCTGTTATGGCGAGCGCCACGGCAGGGAGGAGGTTGTTGTACATGGAGGCGACGACCACTCCGACCTGGCTGACGCCGTAGTGCCAGAAGAAATTGCCGATGGCGATCGGCAGCGCGCCTGCGAAGAGCAGCATGGCGAGCATTCCGGGGCTGAAGTCCATGCGCAGGTGGACGAGGTCGAAGAGCACGATGAACGGAAGCATCAGAAGAAGTCCGAACGCGCCGCTCCCGATGGTCAGGGTCGTGATCTGGAGCTGGCTGAAACCGGCAAGCCACCGCTGGGCCGCGACGGACATCCAGGTCCAGCAGATATTGGCGAGGATTATGAGGATTTCTCCGCCGCGGAATCGCGTGTGCTCGACCGAGAGTCCGCCGAGAACCGCGATGATGCCGCCAATGACCGAAAGTGCGGTTCCTACCACAGCCCCGGTTCCCACCGGTTCCTTGAAGAGGAAGGCTGCGGTGAGAGTGGAAGTCAGGGGGTTGGTCGTGGAGATGATCGCCGAGGAAAGGCCGCTCGACAGCAACACGCCGGCACTCGTCAAAAGCGAACCGATCGCCACGCCAATGCCGCCGAGCAGGAAAACCTTGAGCCAGGGCACGGAGCTCAAAGGCTTCCGGTTGCGGTCGCCAGCGAGGAAGAGCGAGAGAACCACGAGGCCGAGAAGTTGCCTTGCGACAGTCGCCGAATATACGTCCCATCCCACCAGAATGCGTTCGAGAATGGGGAAGAACGCGCCCCATGCCGCCACCATCACGAACAGGCCGGCATTGGCGAGGAGGATTCGATGGAGAGGCGAGCTACTCACGATGGCTTCTCAACGGCGCAAAAGTGGGCGGGAGAAGTCGCACGCTCGTCCTGCTGCAAAACTGTTGAATGCCTTTCTGGCGAAGCGGTCGGTCCGCAGCAAGACGAAATCTTCTTGTCGCTGGTTCAAGTTCGATTTGAAAGTTTGCCTGGACATTCGCGCTGGCTCGCCACACCGAAGGCACGGTGTCCGCGATCGAGGCGGGGCAGGCGGGCATCGGCCAGTCGGCATCGGCGGGCGACCCGCTCATCGGAACCAGGGAAGGCTCCGATAGGAAGCCGGCTCAGCAGGCCGCCGGCGGCAGAGCCCGGCTGCTCAATGCCGGCCCCCAGGTTCCGGGATCACGGCCGGTATTGGAGCCCTGGCTGCGCTTGAGTTCCATGCGTGCAAGCTGGTCGCGATGCACCTCGTCAGGACCGTCCGCGAGCCTGAGGAGCCTGGCCGTCGCATAGGCGGCCGCCAGACCATAGTCGTTGCCGGTGCCCGCACCGCCGAAGGCCTGGATGGTCCAGTCGATGACCTGGCAGGCCATGTTCGGAACCGCGATCTTGATCATGGCGATCTCGGCGCGGGCCTCCTTGTTGCCCACGGCGTCCATCCGGGCGGCCGCGTTGAGTGTCAGGAGTCTGGCCTGCTCGATCATGATGCGGGCTTCCGCGATCCGCTCGCGCGTCACGGACCGGTCCGCCACCGGCTTCCCGAAAGCCACGCGCTGCCGCGTTCTGAGGCACATCTTCTCGAGCGTGCGCTCCGCGAGCCCGATGAGACGCATGCAATGGTGGATGCGGCCCGGGCCAAGGCGCCCTTGCGCGATCTCGAAGCCGCGTCCTTCCCCGAGGAGAATGTTGGAGCAGGGCACCCGCACGTCGTTGAAGACGACTTCCGATGCCCGGTCCGGCATGCCGTAGAACCCGAACACCGGAATGGCGCGCAGAACCTGGACGCCCGGCGTGTCCTTCGGGACGAGCACCATGGACTGCTGCCGGTGCCGGTCGGGATTGCCGGGATCCGTCTTGCCCATGAAGATGATGATGCGGCAGCGGGGGTCGGTCGCCCCGGTCGTGTACCATTTGCGGCCGTTGATGACGTATTCGTTGCCCTCGCGGCGGATCAGGCTTTCGATGTTGGTCGCATCGCTCGAGGCGACTGCCGGCTCCGTCATGGCGAAGGCGGAGCGGATTTCTCCGGCGAGCAGGGGAGCGAGCCATTGGCGCTTCTGCTCCTCCGTCCCGTAGCGCGCCAGAACCTCCATGTTGCCGGTGTCCGGCGCCGAGCAGTTGAAGACTTCAGGCGCCAGATGTGACCGCCCCATGATCTCGCACAGCGGCGCATATTCGAGATTGCTGAGGCCGGCCCCGTGCCCGGTTTCCGGCAGGAAGAGGTTCCAGAGGCCTTCCCTGCGCGCGAGCGGCTTCAGCTCTTCGACAACCGGCTGGACTTTCCAGGGACCGAGTTCCTCCGATTCCCGGTAGAATCGCTCCTCGTTGGGATAGAGGTGCGCGTCCATGAAGGCGCGAAGCTGGCCTTCAAGCTTGAGCACGCGATCGGATTTGGGAAAGAGCATGATCTGAACTCCTGGACATCCCCTCGGATAGGTACAGGGCATAGCATCATCGCACAAGATCGTCAGACGATTTTGATTGACTTTTTCGTTGATGGCCTCTTTGCTTGGCGCGGCAGGAACGACGGGAGATCGACGGATGTCGGGGACAGAAACGAAGATCGGCGTGATTGGCGCCGGGCTCATGGGCGCGGAGATCGCGCTGGTCCATGCGCTGGCCGGTTATGACGTGCGTCTGGTCGACCGCGACGATGGTTTGCTGTCCAAAGCCAAAGACAGGCTTTCGACCCTTTACGACAAGGGCGTCGCGCGTTCCTTCTACCAGGCGGCCGACAAGGAGGCCGTGTTCGGGCGCATCGCCACGACCGCCGATCGCGAGAAGGTTGGCGACCGGGACGTCGTGACCGAGGCCGTGTTCGAGAAGGAAGATGTGAAGGCCGAGGTGCTCGGCGCGCTCGACAGGATCTGCAAGCCCGATTGCATCTTTGCCACCAACACCTCCACGATCCCGATCACCGTGCTTGCCTCCCATGTGAGGGAGGAGCGCCGGCCCCGCTTCGTCGGCACGCACTATTTTTCCCCCGTCTCGCGCATGAAGCTCGTCGAGATCATCCCGGCGCTCGAGACCGCGCCGGAAACGGTGGAGAAAGTGACGGAACTCGCGAAAGTGGTCGGCAAGACGCCCATCCGCATCAAGGATGTGGCCGGCTTCGCGGTCAATCGCCTGTTGCATGCGCTCGTGATCGAGGCCGTCCGCCTGGTCGAGGAGGAAGTCGCAAGCCCCGAGGACATCGATCTCGCCTGCCGGCTTGGCCTCGGCCATCCCATGGGCCCCTTCGAGCTCATGGACGCCACGACCTCCAGCCTTTGCCTCCAGGTTCAGGATATCCTGCGCGACGCCTATGGAGAGCGCTTCCGGGCTCGCCCGCTCCTCAGGCAAAGGGTGCAGGCAGGCTATGTCGGCGGCAGGGGCCGCAAGGGCTGGCGGAGCTAGAGACCAGTCATGGCCGGGCGCGGCTCTGTGGTGGAGCGGGACAACGAGAGACCGTCGGATCGGAAGAGCTCTTCCGATCATCTCGTGCGCGATCTGATCCGTGGTCTCTATGACGGCAGGTATGCCGCGGGCCAGCGGCTGGCCGAGCCTGATCTGATGCGGCGTTATGGGGTTGGCCGCAGCACCGTGCGGGAGGCGATCCAGCGCCTCGCAGCGGAAGGCATCGTCGCCACGCACCCCTTCCGGGGCGCCCAGATCCGCCAGCTCTCGCGGACGGAGGCCCGCAACGTGCTGCTGATCCTGGAACTGCTCGTTGGGCTTGCCGCGCGACAGGCGGCCGCGTCGATAGAACAAGCAGGCTGTCGAAGGCGCTTCGTTGAGAGCTTCGATCGCCTCCTCGGTTTCGAGACCGAAGGTGATTCCTATGAACTCGTCCGGGCGCGCAACCATTTCTACAGGACAATGACCCATGTCGGCGGCAATGCCGAGCTAGAACGTCTGCTTTCGGGCATCCAGGTGCATCTCGTGCGCGCCCATTCGCGGCTGCCCCGGGAACGCCGCTTCGCCGACTATCGCGCGATGGCCGAGGCCGTCCTTGCCGGCGAGCTGGGGAGAGCGGAGAAGGCCGCCCGCAGCCATATCCGCCGTGTTGCCGCGGCGCTTGCCGAGCTTCCCGATGCCGTGTTTGCATCGGACAGAGAAGACACGCCATTGGCAGCCGTGAACGAGGATCAGGAAAATGCGTGAAGCCGTCATCGTGTCCGTAGCCCGCACGCCGATCGGCAAGGCCTATCGCGGCGCCTTCAACAACACCCAGGCGCAGACGCTCGGAGGCCATGCCATTGCCGAGGCCGTGTCGAGAAGCGGCGTCGATCCTGCTGAGATCGACGACGTGGTGTTGGGCGCGGCCATGCAGCAGGGATCGACCGGCTACAACGTCGCCCGCCAGTGCGCCCTTCGTGCCGGCCTCCCGACGAGCGTGGCCGGGATGAGCCTTGACCGGCAGTGCGCTTCAGGACTGATGGCCATCGTGACCGGCGCCAAGCAGATCATGGTCGACGGCGCGACGACGGTCGTGGCGGGCGGGCTGGAGTCGATTTCGCTCGTGCAGAACGAGCATGCCAACACCTGGAGGGCGCAGGATCCGGAACTTCTGGAGCGCGTGCCCGCCATGTACATCTCGATGCTGGAGACGGCCGAGATCGTGTCCGCGCGCTATGGCGTCAGCCGCGACGCACAGGACGAGTACGCCCTTCAGTCGCAGCAGCGAACCGCCGCGGCTCAGGCGGCTGGTCGCTATAAGGACGAGATCGTTCCGATCACCGCCACCATGATTGTCGCCGACCGCAACACCGGCGCGACCGAGGAGCGGAAGATCACGCTCGACCGCGACGAGGGCAACCGTCCTCAGACCACGCTCGCCGACCTGCAAGGCCTGAAGCCGGTGTTCAAGAACGGGATGGAAGTCCGCGAGGGCAGGTACATCACGGCAGGCAACGCCAGCCAGCTCTCGGATGGCGCCGCCGCGGCGGTCCTCATGGAGGCGAAGGAAGCCGAGCTTCGAGGCCTGGAACCGCTCGGCGTCTATCGCGGCATGGCGGTCGCCGGCTGCGAGCCGGACGAGATGGGCATCGGACCGGTCTTCGCCGTGCCGAAGCTCCTGAAGCAGCACGGCCTCTCGATGGACGATATCGATCTCTGGGAGCTGAACGAAGCCTTCGCCTGCCAGGTCATCTACTGCCGCGACCGTCTCGGTATTCCCGATGAAAAGCTCAACGTCGACGGCGGCGCTATTGCCATCGGGCATCCCTATGGCATGTCGGGCGCGCGCATGACCGGCCATATCCTGATCGAGGGAAGACGCCGCGGCGCCCGCTATGGCGTCGTCACCATGTGCGTCGGCGGCGGCATGGGCGCGGCCGGGTTGTTCGAGATCTACTGGTGATGGTTGACCTCTTCGACCTTTCCGGCAAGGTCGCAGTCATCACCGGCGCCTCCCGGGGCATCGGTCGCGCGATCGCGGAACGGCTGGCCGAGGCCGGCGCCCGCATCGTCGTCTCCTCCCGCAAGCTCGATGCTTGCGAGACGGTGGCGGCCGGCATCAACGACAGACACGGCGAGGAGCGGGCGCTCGCGCTCGCGGCCAGCATATCCGACAAGGCAAGTCTCGAACGGCTGATCTCCACCACGGAAGAGCGTTGGGACCGCATCGACGTGCTCGTCTGCAATGCCGCGAGCAATCCCTATTACGGCCCGATGTCCGGCATCAGCGACGAGCAGTTCCGCAAGATCCTCGACAACAACATCATCGCCAACAACTGGCTGGTCGGCCTCGTGGCGCCGCAGATGCGCGCCCGCAAGGATGGCGCCGTGATAATCGTCTCCTCGATCGGCGGGCTCGTAGGCTCGCCCGTGATCGGCGCCTACAATGTCTCGAAGGCGGCCGATATGCAGCTTGCCCGTAATCTCGCTGTGGAGCTCGGGCCTGACAATGTGCGGGTCAACTGCATCGCCCCCGGTCTCATCCGGACGGATTTCTCGAAGGCCCTGTGGGAAAACCCTGAGACGCTGGAGCGTTACACACGCTATACGCCCCTTCGCCGCATCGGGGAGCCGGATGAGATTGCTGGCGCCGCCGTCTTCCTCGCCTCCGAGGCCGGCCGCTTCGTGACCGGCCAGACGATCGTGGTCGACGGCGGCTCCACCATCGCCGGGATCTGAGTGATGGACGTCCGCGACCGGATCGTGGTCGTGACCGGCGGCGCGAGCGGTATCGGGAGGGCCCTTTGCCTCGCGTTTCATGCCGCGGGCGCACGCAAGATCGTGGTCGCGGATATCGACTCGGCGGGAGCCGACGAGGTCGCGGCTGCCGTGCAGGGCGTCGCGCGAACCTGCGACGTCTCCAGGGCGCCGGAGATCGAGGGCTTGATCGAGGAGACAGAGTCGGAGGTCGGTCCGATCGACCTCTTTTGCTCGAATGCGGGCATCGCCTCCGGCTTCGATCCGGAAGCCGCAAACGCGGCCGGCGCCGATCCGGACGTCTGGCGCCGCGCCTTCGACATCAACGTCATGGCGCATGTGCATGCGGCGCGCGTCCTTGTGCCGCGCATGAAGGCGAGGGGAGGGGGCTACTTCCTCAACACGGTCTCGGCGGCCGGTCTCCTTTCGCAGATAGGAAGCGCGGTCTACGCCACCACCAAGCACGCGGCGGTCGGATTTGCCGAGAACCTGGCGATCACGCACCGGAGCGACAACATCCGCGTTTCGGTTCTTTGCCCGCAAGGCGTCGATACGCCGATGCTGCAGGGATTGCCCAGGGGCCCGCAATCCGAAGACGGCGTGCTGACGCCGGACGCCGTCGCGGCGGCGGCGCTTGAAGGTGTAGCGTACGAGACGTTCCTCATCCTGCCCCACCCGCAAGTGGCAACCTATATGCGCCGCAAGGTCGAGGACTATGACCGCTGGATCGCCGGCATGACGCGTCTGCAGGAGCGCATGCGATCCTCGTCGGCCGAATAGGAAAGGGCGGAGCCCCGAGGCTCCGCCCTTTTCAATACTGTCGCCGCGATGAAAGGCTTCAGCCCTCGATCCACCAGCGCGAGATGAACTGCCAGCCGTCGATCTCCCAGGCGGTCGAGATCTGCTCGTCGTGCTTGACGCGCGTGTTGATCGCCCAGACGTTGTTGGGGATCGTCGGAACGATATAGCCGCCTTCCTCGTGCACGATCAGCTGCATCTGCTGATAAATTTCCTTCCGCTTGGCTTCATCGAGTTCCGAGCGGGCCTCGAGTAGCAGCTTCTCGAACTTCTCGTTGTTGAAGCGCGAGTCGTTCCAGGGCGCGCCAGCCTTGAACGCCACGGAGAACATCTGGTCTTCCGTGGGTCGTCCACCCCAGTCGGAAGCGATGAAGGGCTTTTTCAGCCAGACATTGGTCCAGTAGCCGTCTGCCGGTTCGCGCACGACGTTGATGTTGATGCCGGCAGGTGCGGCCTGCGACTTGTAGGCAACAGAGCAGTCGACGGCGGCGGCATAGGCTGCCTCGGAAGCTGAAAGATTGACATCAAGCTTCGAGAGGCCGGCCTTCTTGAGGTGAAACTTCGCCTTGTCGAGGTCGTAGGTCCGCTGCGGGATATCGCCGTTGTAATAGCGATAGGCCGGCGTGATCGGATGGTCGTTGGCAATGCGGCCACGTCCGAGAAGCGCGATCTTGAGCAGGGCTTCGCGGTCGATGGCATATTTGAGCGCCAGCCGCACGTCGTTGTTGTCGAAGGGTGCCGTGTCGCAGAACATGGTGAAGGGAAAAATCCGGAAACCGGAGGATTCCTCGATCTTCAGGTCAGTGCGCCTGCTCAACATCTCGGCGGTGCGGATATCCGGCCGATCGACCAGATCCACCTCATTGGTGAGGAGTGCGTTCTGCCGCGCCGCTACATCCTTGATCGAGAGCACTTCCGCAGTGGCAAGATGCCCGATCTCGGAGTTCCAGTGGTTGGCCGCCTTCTCGAACTGCGCCCTGACGCCCGGGTCGAAGCGTGACAGCTTGTAGGGGCCGGCGCGATTGCCGTCGTCGCTCCAGTCGACCGTGCCGTCGGAAGCCTTGCCGATGCAGAGCTGGTAGTCCGTTAGGATGAAGGGGAAGTCGGCGTCCCCGGTAGTGAGCTCGACGGTGACCGTCTTGTCTCCGTCCGCCTTGATGTCCTTGACGTTCTCCATAATCGGCTTGGCGGCCGAGGTGGTCTTGTCGCCGCGGTGATGGTTGAGCGACGCGACCACGTCGGCGGCGGTCACGGGCTGGCCGTTGTGGAACTCGGCGCTCCTCAGCTTGAACACCCATTTCTTCGCGCCATCGGAGCCTTCCCAGCTTTCGGCGAGATCGCCATGCAGCTTGTTGTCGGAACCGATGATGGTGAGCTTGCCGTGCGCCGTGTAGGACAGAAGGATGGTGAAGCCGTTCTCGTAGGTGCCGGGAACGGCGGTGTCGGTTGTCGATCCGTGCGAATGCGCGACGCGGAGATGGCCTCCTTTCGTCGCGGCTCGCGCCCGGCGTGGGAGGATCAAGGGGGACATGCCGGCGCCGAGCGCCAGCGCGCTTGCGCCCTTCATGAAATCGCGCCGGTCAACCCTCCCCAGAGTGGCCAGCACGTCATAGTGTGACTTGCTCATGACGAAGCTTCCTTTTCAGCTGCCAGTGACTGCCTTGCTCGGTCTTCAGCCAACATGAGCATCTTCGAAAGCGGGAAGAGACACCCCGCGGAACCGAAGGCACTCATCTCCCTGACTTCCAAAATACAGAATTACGTCCCAGCATTCAATATTCTTTGCTGGAACCTCAACGTGTGAATTCAGCCTTTCGCGTCGCCGCGGATAAGCTCCGCTGCGCGGTGTCCGATCATCATGCAGGTCGGCGCGATATTGACGCTCACCATGGTGGGAAAGATCGAAGCGTCGGCAACGCGCAAGTTCCGTATGCCGATCACTTTCAGGTCTGGGCCGACCACGCTTGCCCGGTCATCCAGGGTCCCCATGCGGCAGGTCCCGGCCGGGTGATAGCCGGTTGTGACGGTTTCGCGGACATAGCTTTCGAGGTCTTCCCTGCTTTGGCACTTCTTACCCGGCGCAAGCTCCCTTCCGGCCCAGCCCTCCATGGCAGGGGCGGCGAACAGCCGCCGTGTGATCGCCAGGCCACCCACCATCGTTCTCAGGTCGTAGCCTTCCGCGTCGCTGAAATAGGCAGGATCGATCGAGAGGTCGTCGTGCGGGTTCGGCGAGGCGAGCTTCACGCTGCCCTCGCTGCGGGCCCGGTTGACGGTGAAATAGGCGTTGAAGCCTTGCGGCGCGCTCGGATAGCCGGCAGGAAGCGTCTGCTGCT
This sequence comes from Parvibaculaceae bacterium, assembly GCA_050181295.1. Taxonomy (GTDB): domain Bacteria; phylum Pseudomonadota; class Alphaproteobacteria; order Rhizobiales; family Aestuariivirgaceae; genus JBFXDI01. The sequence goes on from JBFXDI010000036.1 coordinate 31,122, forward strand.
CGAAGAGTTCTGGTCCCAGCTGGATCTCGATGTCGGGCCATGGCTCTTTGCCATCCACACGCGCGAACAGCACGCCGGAATAGTTCCAGGGATCACGTTTCTCGAGCGGGCGGTTCGCGGAAAAATTCACGCCGCAGGCCGGGTGGTCGAGCAGATGCCCGCCGACGCCCGGAAGGTTCTGGC
>JBFXDI010000037.1:0-31207 GCA_050181295.1 Parvibaculaceae bacterium
CGAGCGGAGCGTCTGGCGGCCGTCGCGGCCACGCTCTACCTCCTCTTCAACGAGGGCTATTCCGCAAGCGGCGGGAACGCGCATATCCGCAAGCCCCTCTGCGAGGAGGCGATCCGGCTCTCCCGGCTGCTTCTCCGTATCTTCCCCGCCGAGCCCGAGATCATGGGCCTGTCGGCCCTCATGCTGCTGCAGCAGTCGCGCGCGCTCGCGCGCCTGGACGCCGAGGGAGCGATCGTGCCGCTCGAGGAGCAGGACCGTTCGCTCTGGGACCGCTGGCTCATCGCCGAGGGATTGGCGCTTCTCGCCAAGGCCTTGCGGCATGGAAGGCCGGGCCCCTACCAGCTCCAGGCGGGGCTGGCGGCCGTGCACGCGCGTTCGGGCAGTCCCGCCGAGACCGACTGGGCCGCGATCGACGGTCTCTATGCCGCGCTCGAGGTGGCGCAGCCCTCGCCCGTCGTGTCGCTCAACCGCGCGGTCGCAGTCGCAAAGCTGCGCGGTGCAGCCGATGCGCTGAAGCTGATCGAGCCGCTCGCGGGTCCGCTCGCCGGCTACTTCCACTACTACGGCCTGCGCGGCGCGCTCCTCACCGAGCTCGGTCGCAGCGAGGAGGCGCAAGCTGCGTTCGGCCGCGCCATCGCGCTCGCCGGCACGCCCGCCGAGGCGGCCCATATACGTCGTCACCTCGATCAGCTCGTGCGCGGCGAAAGCCTGCCCGACTGAGCACAAGCCCAATTCATCCGTATACGGACTGGAAGGTTCAGCGCGCGGCCCTGGCGCCCTCGAAGTAGCGCTGCACGACGCGCAGATCCTTCATCGAGGCGTCGAGCTTGCGGGAGAGGACGTTGAGCATCTTTCCGCCCGCCTCGGGGAACTCGCTGCACACCCGCATGAAGAGGTCGTGGCCGATCGCCATGAGGTGCATGTCGGTCTTGGCTCTGACGCTGATCGAGGATGGAACCTTGGCGATCATCTGCAGTTCGCCGAGGAATGCGCCGCGCTCGATCAGCGCCACCGGACGGCCGCTGCGCCCGGAATAGGCTTCCGCCTCGCCCTCCAGCACGAGCAGGCCCGCATTGGCCGACTCGCCCTTTCTGAGAAGCGACTGGCCGGGAGCCACGCGCCGCCGCTCCGCCGAGAAGACGAGGAGCTGGAGCTGCGCGCCGTCGACGGAGGCGAAGAGCGGCGTCTGCCGCAGGAGATCGACGTCGCCGCGGACGCTCATGGGAGCCGTCCCTTCGCCCGTGTTCGACCGTCCGTCGGCACGGGCAGAACCCTGCCGACAACGCCTCTTCCGGCTGCCTTGCCTATGGCCAGCGCGTCCAAACCCCCTCGATCCCGAACTTCGCCGGAGAATCAGCTCATCCGGCGCCCACACGTGGAAAGGAGATGCCGAAAGGACCGTCGAGATCAAGGGACGAGTTTGTATCCGCCCGATTCAGTAACAAGAAGTTCTGCGTTCGAGGGGTCGCGCTCGATTTTCTGCCTCAGGCGGTAGACATGCGTCTCGAGCGTATGGGTCGTGACCCCGGCATTGTAGCCCCAGACCTCGTGCAGGAGCACGTCGCGCGCCACCACCTGCTCGCCGGCGCGGTAGAGGAACTTGAGGATCGAGGTCTCCTTCTCCGTCAGCCGCACCTTGCGGTTGTCTTCCCTGAGCAGGATTTTGGCGGCGGGCTTGAAGGTGTAGAGGCCGATCTTGAAGACCGCGTCCTCGCTCTGCTCGTGCTGGCGCAGATGCGCCCGGATGCGGGCCAGGAGCACGCCGAACTTGAAGGGCTTGGTCACATAGTCGTTGGCGCCCGCGTCGAGCCCGAGGATGGTGTCGGAATCCGACGCCTGGCCCGTCAGCATGATGACCGGGCCCTTGTAGCCGTTGCGCCTCAGGATCTTGCAGACCTCGCGCCCGTCCATGTCGGGCATGTTGACGTCGAGGATGATGAGATCGAGGATTTCCGCCTTGGCGAGCTTGAGTCCGGCCGCGCCGGACTGGACGGCCGTGACGCGGAACTCCTCGTGCAGCGCAAACTGCTCGATGAGCGAGTCGCAAAGCGCCGCGTCATCGTCGACAATGAGAATTCTCTTCACCGTGCTCATCGGGAACGCTCCGGATTCCGCCCGTGGGGTGTTTAGGCCATTTTCCCGTTGAGTGGAATCATCGGACCATTGGAAAATAGGTTTATGGCGGGAAGCGGCACGTTTCTGGACCGGGTGGTCCTGCGGCAGGTGAGGCCCAGGCATCACCAGGGCATGCTCGAGGCGGGCGGGACGATGGTGCCCTGCGCCATCGGCCGCGCCGGGTTGAAACGGCTGAAGCGGGAGGGCGACGGCACTACCCCCGTCGGCCGCTGGCCCATGCGCTACCTCATCTGGCGGGCCGACCGGCACCGGCGTCCGCGCACGGGCCTTGAGGCCGTCGCCATGCAGCCGGACGACGCCTGGTGCGAGAAGCCGACCTCTCCTGACTACAACCGAGCCGTCAAGCTGCCGCATCCCGACGCCACCGATTCGCTCTGGCGCGAGGACCATCTCTACGACTTCCTGGTAGTGCTCGGGCACAACGACGATCCCGTGGTGCCGGGCGCGGGAAGTGCTGTCTTTTTCCACCTGGCGCGGGAGGACTACGGCCCTACCGCAGGCTGCGTCGCCGTCAACCTGCCGGACATGTTGAGAATTCTCGCCGGCTGCAGGCCGGGAACCTTGCTTGTGACCGAGAGCTGATCCGGTCGCCTCTTTCCAACCTGAACGGCAGATGAACGGCGCCCTCAGATTGCATTCAGTTTCGTGAAGGTAGAGACTGGACATCTACGACGGGGGGCTGGAAATGTCTCCGTCGGGCTTTTGACGGCAATATTTGAAGCTCAAGGGAGAGGGACCCCATGATCCGCACAACCCTGCTCGGCCTCGCCGCGGCGGCTGCTCTGCTTGGCGCCTCCGCAACGACCGCGTCGGCCGGCGTGACCATCAATCTGGGCTATGGCCACTACGGCTACGCCAACCCCTATTACGGCGGCTACCAGGCGCCTCCGCCCTACTACGGCGGCGGCTACTGCAAGCGCGTCTTCGTCGGCTACAAGAGGGTCTGGAACGGCTACGGCTACTACAAGAAGCCGATCTACAAGAAGCGCTGCTACTGATCCGCTTTCGATTGTGAGTTTCGGGCCGGAGAAGTTTCTCCGGCCCTTTTCGTTTTGGGGACAGAGGCGTTGCCCGCCGGGTGAACTCACGTTCCAACATTCGTCATGGCCGGCCTCCGAGCCGGCCATCCTTTTCACTTCAGGTCGGTGGCCAAAAGGATTGCCGGGTCAGGCCCGACAATGACGCTGGTGGAAGCGCGCATCGCGCCAGTGCGCTTTACGCTTTTCAGCTCCGGCTGCCGAAGATCGCGGTTCCGACCCTGACATGCGTCGCGCCCTGAGCGACCGCCGTTTCGAAGTCGCCGCTCATGCCCATGCTGAGCGCCTCGATGCCGTTGCGCCGCGCGATCTTGGCGAGGAGCGTGAAATGCGGCGCCGGATCCTCATCGGCCGGCGGGATGCACATGAGGCCCGCGACCTCGAGGCCGAGTTCGCGCGAGAGCGCGACGAGGCCGTCCGCCGCCTCCGGCGACACGCCCCCCTTCTGCTGTTCCTCTCCCGTATTGACCTGGATATGGATCGGGACGCGCTTCCCCTGCTTCTCCATCTCGGCGGCGAGCGAGCGCGCGAGCTTCTCGCGGTCCACGCTCTCGATGCAGTCGAATAGCCTGACCGCGTCCACTGCCTTGTTGGTCTGGAGTGGTCCGATGAGATGCAGCGCGATATCGGGATAGCGCTCCCGGAGCGCCGGCCACTTGCCCTTCGCCTCCTGCACCCGGTTCTCGCCGAACACCCGCTGGCCGGCTGCAAGCGCCGGTTCGATCCCCTCCGCCCCGACCGTCTTGCTCACCGCCACGAGCGTCACGGTCGCGGGGTCCCGTCCTGCGCGCAGGGCGGCCGCCCGGATGGCCTCGCGCACCAGCGCGAGCCTCTGGGCGGTTGTTTCCGCGCCGGCATCCGTGCCCATGGGCTGCTCCTGCTCGTTCCCGTGAGCGATTAGCCCATGAGGACGCAGGCTGTGAAGCGGTTTCGGGCCTCGGGGCGCGCCGCTTGCGGGCCGGGGTGAGTGCTGGTACTTCGGACCCCGCCCGCAACCCCTGAAAGACCCTGATCTCCGCCCATGTCGATCGCCCGCTACAATCCGAAGGAGGCCGAGCCGCGCTGGCAGCAGGCGTGGGAGGAGCGGCAGTGCTTCCTCGCGCGCGAGGATCCGAGCAAGCCCAAATACTACGTGCTGGAGATGTTTCCCTACCCTTCGGGGCGCATCCACATGGGCCACGTGCGCAACTACGCCATGGGCGACGTCATCGCCCGCTACATGCGCGCCAAGGGACATGCCGTGCTGCACCCCATGGGCTGGGACGCCTTCGGCATGCCGGCCGAGAACGCCGCCATGGAGCGGAACGTCCATCCGAGGGGATGGACCTACGACAACATCGCCGCCATGCGCCGGCAGCTGAAGCGCATGGGCCTGTCGCTCGACTGGAGCCGCGAGATCGCGACCTGCGATCCGGATTATTACCGGCACGAGCAGGCGATGTTCGTGGACTTCCTCGCCGCGGGGCTCGTCGAGCGCAAGGTCTCGATGGTGAACTGGGATCCGGTCGACATGACGGTGCTCGCCAACGAGCAGGTGATCGACGGCCGCGGCTGGCGCTCGGGCGCGCCCGTGGAGAAGCGCGAGCTGGCGCAGTGGTTCCTCAAGATCACGGACTATTCCGAGGAGCTGCTCGAGGCGCTGGACACGCTCGATCGCTGGCCGGAGAAGGTGCGTCTCATGCAGCGCAACTGGATCGGCCGCTCCGAGGGCCTGCGCTTCTCCTTCGCGCTGGAGAAGGAGAACGGCGAGCCGCTGAACGAGCGCATGACGGTCTACACGACGCGACACGACACGATCTTCGGCGCGAGCTTCTGCGCCGTCTCGACCGATCACCCGCTGGCGCGCCGCATCGCCGAGGCCGACCCGGAAGTCGAGCGCTTCCGTTCCGAGGCGGCGGCGCTTGGCACCAGCGAGGAGGCGATCGAGCGGGCGGAGAAGCGCGGCGTCCCGCTCGGCCTTCGTGCGCGCCATCCTTTCCGGAAGGATCTGCTGCTGCCGGTCTACGCCGCGAACTTCGTGCTCATGGGCTATGGCGAGGGCGCCATCTTCGGCTGTCCCGCGCACGACCAGCGCGACCTGGACTTCGCGCGCAAATACGGGCTGCCCGTCATTCCCGTCGTGGCGCCGGGCGGCGACCCGGCCGCCGTGGATGCGGGCACGACGGCGTTCCTCGAGACCGAGGGCGAGGACGTCCGGATGATCAACTCCGACTTCCTCGACGGTATGACGGTGGAAGCCGCCAAGGAGGAGGTCGCGCGGCGCCTGGAGGCGGAGGGCACGGCCGAGCGCCGGGTGAACTACCGGCTCCGCGACTGGGGCGTCTCGCGTCAGCGCTACTGGGGCTGCCCCATTCCCGTCATACACTGTTCCGCATGCGGAATAGTTCCGGTTCCGAAATCTGACCTTCCGGTGACGCTGCCCGAGGACGTGACCTTCGACCAGCCGGGCAACCCGCTCGCCCGGCATCCGACCTGGAAGCACGTCGCCTGCCCCTCTTGCGGCGGCAAGGCCACGCGCGAGACGGACACCTTCGACACCTTCGTCGATTCCTCCTGGTACTTCGCGCGCTTCTGCTCGCCCGGGGCCATGGAGCCAGTGGACCAGGCGGCGGCCCGCCACTGGATGCCGGTCGACCAGTATATCGGCGGCGTCGAGCACGCGATCCTGCATCTCCTCTATTCGCGCTTCTTCTGCCGCGCGATGACGAAGACCGGCCACCTCGACATCGAGGAGCCCTTCGCGAGCCTCTTCACGCAGGGCATGGTCGTGCACGAGACCTACCGCACCGAGGTGGGGGAGTGGATCGAGCCCGCCGACGCGGTGCAGCAGGAAGGCCGGTGGGTGCACGCGAAGACGGGCGCGCCGCTGACCGTGGGCCCGGCCGAGAAGATGTCGAAGTCGCGCCGCAACGTCGTCGATCCGGAAGCCATCATCGAGCGCTACGGCGCCGACACGGCGCGCTGGTTCATGCTCTCCGACACGCCGCCCGAGCGCGACATCGAATGGACGGAGGCAGGCGTCGAAGGCTCCTGGCGCTTCGTGCAGCGCCTGTGGCGGCTGATCGGCGAGGTGGCCGCCCGCGCGCCCGAAAGGTCCCGTCCCGCCGCCTTCGCGCCTGCCGCCGAGAAGCTCCGGCGGACGGCGCATCAGGCGCTGAGCCTCGTCGCGGCCGACATCGAGGGCCTGCGCTTCAACCGCGCCATCGCGCGCATCTACGATCTGTCGAACGCTCTCCAGGCGACGCTGCAGGAACCGGCCGACGCGCCCGGCACAAGCTTCGCGCTCGCCGAGGCCGCCCGCATCCTCTGCCACATCGCCTCGCCCATGATGCCGCATCTGGCGGAGGAGTGCTGGGCGATCCTAGGCGAGACGTCGCTCCTGGCCGAGACGCACTGGCCAAAGGTCGAGCAAGCGCTTCTGATCGAGGATCGGGTCACCATCGCGGTGCAGGTCGACGGCAAGCGGCGGGCCGAGATCGGCCTGGCGAAGGGCCTCGCCAAGGATGCAGTTGAAGCCGCGGTCATGGAGTTGGATAATGTGCGCCGCGCGATCGAGGGCCGCACGGTGCGCAAGGTCATCGTGGTGCCGGATCGCATTGTCAACCTGGTGACGGGGTAAGCGCGATGCGCGGATGGGGAGCGGGATTGCCGGCGGTGCTCGTTGGGCTGGCCCTCATGCTCGCCGGCTGCGGCTACCGCCCGCTCTATGGCGGCATCGACGGCAACTCCTCCGTCGCGGCCGAGCTTGCCGCCATCTCGATCCCGGAGCCCGACGGGCGCACGGCGCAGCTCATCCGCAACGAGCTCATTTCCACCATCTCCCCGGCCGGCAGCAACGGCGGCGTGGGTCCCTATGTGCTGGAGATCGAACCCGAGAAATTCGACGATCCCGCCATCATCGCCTTCAACGCCGACGACATCCGCCGCACGGTCAAGCTCAAGGTGGATTTCCGTCTGAGAGACCGGGCGGCGGGCAAGGTGGTCTATTCGGGCAAGAGCTTCTCGCAGGTCTCCTATGACCGCGTGCAGGCGCCCTTCGCCGACCTGCAGGCGCGCACCAACGCCGAGGAGCGAGCGGCGCGCGAGATCGGCGGCGACATCCGCACAAGACTCGCGGCCTATTTCGCGAGCCGCTGAGGAGATGGTCCTGAAGGCCGTCCGGCCCTACCCGGTAGCGCCGGGATGACGGCGCTCAAAGGGGCGGCCATCGCCCGTTTCGTGCGCAATCCGCCCGCCGATATCAGGCTGGCGCTTGTCCACGGCTCCGATGAGGGCCGCATCCGGGAGCTCGCCTTCGCCCTCGTCAAGGCCGTCGCAGGCTCGACCGACGATCCTTTCCGGGTCACGCGGCTTTCGGAGGACGCGCTCAAGGAAGATCCGGCGATTCTATCGGACGAGGCGCGCGCCCTCTCCATGACCGGCGGGCGGCGGGCCGTCTGGGTGAGCGACGGCGGTGCTGCGGTCCAGCGTGCGGTCGAGCTCTATCTCGCCGATCCGGGCGGCGACGGACTTATTGTCATCGAGGGCAGCGGCCTCGCCAAGACGTCCAAGCTGCGCCAGCTTGCCGAGAAGGCGCCCGGAGCCGCCGCCATCGCCTGCTATGCCGATACGCCGGACGATCTCCGGTCGATCGCGGTGGAGACGGCCCGCCGCGACGGGCTTCAGTTCGAGGAGGACGCGCTTGGGCTCCTGGTGGAGTTCCTTGGCGCCGACCGCGCGGCGTCCCGCAGCGAGATCGAGAAGCTCGTGCTCTACTGCCTCGGCACCGGACGCATTACCCGCGAGGACGTGCTGGCGGTCTCGGGCGATGCCTCGGCGGCCTCGCTCGAGGATGTCGTGGACGCAGCGCTTGAAGGCGATGCCGGGAGCGCCATCGCGAGCCTCGCCCGGCTCCAGGGCGGCGGGCTGCCGCCGGCGACCATCCTGGGCTCGGGCCACGCGCATGTGCTGCGGCTGTCGGCGCTCAGCCTCGAGATCGAGGCCGGCGCCTCGCGCGAGGCGGCGGTGCGGTCCGCAAGGCCGCCGATCTTCTTCGCGCGCCAGCCCCGTGTCGCCCGCCAGCTGGCGCTCTGGAACCGCGAGGCGCTGGTCTCGGCGGCCCGCACGCTCTCGCACGCCGTTGCGCAGACACGGGCCTACCCCGCGCTCGAGACGGCGCTTGCCGAGCGAGCGGTCCTGGCTCTGGCGCGGCGCTCGCAGGCAATGAAACGGAGCTGAAACGAGTTTAAGTGCGACGGCGCAGGCGGCGGCTGATCTCGTCGAGCTGCTCGAGTGAATGATACTCGATCGTTACGCGACCGAATCCATCGCCTCTGTCCGCGATGTCGACCTTCAGGCCCAGCGCCTCATGCAGCTCGCGCTCGAGCGCCATGACGGCGATACCCTTCTCCACCGCCTTGAGCGCCTCCGGCGCCTCCGCATCGCGCCGCTTCGGCGGCGCCGACTGGCGCTGCTTGGCGAGCTGCTCGGTCTCGCGCACGCTCAAGCCCTTGGCGATCACCTGGTCCGCCAGCGCCTTCGGCGCGTCGGTGGCGATGAGGGCGCGCGCATGCCCGGCCGTCAGGTTGCCCGTCTCGATATGCACGCGCACATCGTCCGGCAGGGCCAGGAGGCGCAGCGTGTTGGCGATGTGGCTGCGGCTCTTGCCGATCGAGTCCGCGAGCTGCTGCTGGGTATAGCCGAAGCGCTCGATGAGCTGCTGGTAGCCGTTCGCTTCCTCCAGCGGATTGAGATCGGCGCGCTGGATGTTCTCCATGATGGCGAGCTCCAGCGCCTCCCCGTCATTGAGCTCGCGCACCAGGGCAGGGACCTCGTGCAGCTGGGCGCGTTGCGAGGCGCGCCAGCGGCGTTCCCCCGCCACGATCTCGTAGCCTTCCCCGTCGCGGCGGGGCCGCACGACGATTGGCTGCAGGAGGCCCTTCTCCCTGACCGAGCGCGCCAGCTCCTCGAGCTCGTCCTCCTTGAAGTTGCGCCTGGGATTGTTGGGATTGGGATAGACGAGCTCGACCGGGATATGGCGCAGCCCGCCGCCATCCTCGGGAGGGCCGTCGTCGGAGAAGTCTCCGATCAGCGCCGCCAGTCCGCGGCCCAGTCTGCGTTTCTGCGGGGTGTTCATGGTGTCTCCTTGAGCAGATCGTATCGGATGCGAATCGGATCAGGCGGCGCGCAACCGGCGCTCGCGCAGAATTATTTCGGAAGCGAGCCGAATATATGCCTGACTCCCTGCGCATTCATGGTCATACAGTAGAACGGGCTTGCCGTAGGAAGGCGCCTCGGACACTCGCACATTGCGCGGTATGACCGTCTGGTAGACCTTTTCGCCGAGCACGCCGCGCACATCCTGCGCAACCTGCTCGGACAGCGAGTTCCGGCGGTCGAACATGGTCAGCACCACGCCCTGGATCTCCAGGCGTTCGTTGAGGCTCGCCCGCACCCGTTCGACCGTCTTGAGCAGCTGGCTCAGGCCTTCCAGTGCATAGAACTCGCACTGCAGCGGCACCAGCACCGCGTCGGCGGCCGAAAGCGCGTTGATCGTGAGAAGATTAAGCGAGGGCGGACAATCGATCAGCACGTAGGAGTAGTTCCGCGGCCGAACCGGATCCGTCCGCACGCGCTCGAGCGCGTCCTGCAGGCGGTATGTCTTGCGCTCGAGCCCGGAAAGCTCGATTTCCGCCCCCAGGAGGTCCAAGGTCGACGGTGCGCAGTCGAGCCTCGGAATGCCCGATTCGACGATCACATCGAGGAGCGACGCCTCCTCGATGAGCACATGGTAGGTCGAGCGCTGGTGCGGCTGGCGCACGACGCCGAGGCCGGTGCTGGCGTTGCCCTGCGGATCGAGATCGACGATCAGCACCCGCTCGTTCACCGCGGCGAGCGCCGTGCCCAGATTGATGGCGGTAGTGGTTTTCCCGACCCCGCCCTTCTGATTCGCGATGGCGAGAATCCGTGGATGCTGGGGGCTGGCCTCTTCCCCTGGCAGGTCAGACATGGCTGATTTCCTGAACTTCCACCACGAAGCCGCCCGTGCCCACGAGGCTCGGATGCGTCTTGAAGGTGAGTCTCGGGTATTTCCGAGGGTCCGTCAATTCGTCCGCAAGGCCGCTCCCCTTGTGGAAGAGGCCCCGTGCCCCCTTTTCAAGCCACGGAGTGGCCATACCGAGAAGCTCGGGCAGTGGCGCGAGCGCCCGCGCCGTCAGCACATTCACCTCTTCCTTAACAGATCGTTTCGCATGCGACTCGATTCGATCCATCACCACTTTGGCGCTCGCGCCGGTCAGCCGTATGGCCTCCCGAAGAAAGGCGGCTTTCTTGCCGTTGCTCTCCACCAGCCGCACTTCCAGGTCGTACCGGCCTGCGGTGCCCAGCGCCAGCACCAGGCCGGGAACGCCGGCGCCGCTTCCAAGATCCAACACGATCCGGTCGGACTCTTTCAGAAAGCGGATAAGCTGCAACCCGTCCGCGATATGGCGCTCCCAGATCTCGTCCGGCCCAGCGCGTCCGATCAGATTGATGCGCCGGTTCCACTTGAGAAGAAGATCGCAGTAGACCTGAAGGGTCGCGAATGATTCACGTGAAACATCAAACCGCGCCCGCACTTCCTCGGCGGCACGGCTCATGAAGCGCGTCGCGCCTTCTTCAGGTGTCCGAGAATCAAGATCACGGCCGCAGGGGTGATGCCCTCGATTCCGGCCGCCTGCCCCACCGTGCGGGGCCGGCCCCGCGCGAGCTTCTCCCGCACCTCACGGGAAAGGCCGACAATATTTCCATAGTCGAGCGAGTCCGGAATTCTCAAGCCCTCCTCGTTCCGGAACGCGGCCGCATCCATCGCCTGCCGATCCAGGTAGCCATGATAGAGCGCGTGTATCTCCAGGTCTTCCCGGGCAAAGGCCGGCAGCCGCCCGAGTTCCGGCCAGACCGCGACCAGCCGGCCGAAATCGATAGAGGGAAAGCCAAGAAGCTCCACGGTGGTGCGACGCTTGCCGTCGCCGTTGACGGCGATCCCATGCCGGGCGGCCTCCTGCGGCGTGAGCGTCAGCGAGGCGGCAAGCGCCCGCGCTTCCTCCAGGGCCTTCGCCCGCGCGGCGTAGGCCTCCGCCCGAGCCGGTCCGACCAGCCCTTGCTCCAGCCCCCAGGGGGTCAGTCGCTCGTCCGCGTTGTCCGCCCGGAGCATGAGTCGGAACTCGGCCCTAGAGGTGAACATGCGGTAGGGCTCCGAAACGCCCCGCGTCACGAGGTCGTCGATCATTACGCCGATATAGGCCTGGCTGCGGTCGAGGAGGACGGAAGCGCCGCCGCCCGCCCGGCGCGCCGCGTTAAGGCCGGCGATCAGGCCCTGCGCCCCGGCTTCCTCGTAACCGGTCGTGCCGTTGATCTGGCCGGCCAGAAACAGCCCCGGAATCCGGGCGCTTTCAAGGTCTGGATCGAGCTCCCGCGGATCCACGTGGTCATACTCGATGGCATAGCCGGGCCGCAGGATCTCGACATTCTCGAGCCCCGGGATGGTCCGCACGAAGGCGTTCTGGACGTCCTCGGGGAGCGAGGTGGAGATGCCGTTCGGATAGACCGTATGGTCGTCTAGACCCTCGGGCTCGAGGAAGATCTGGTGCGACCCGCGCTCCGCGAACTTGACCACCTTGTCCTCGATCGAAGGGCAGTACCGGGGGCCGAGCCCCTCGATCTGGCCGGAATAGAGAGGCGAGCGGCCGAGATTGGCCTCGATGATCGCATGCGTCTCAGGACCGGTCCGGGTGATGTGGCACGGGATCTGTGGCGTGGTGATCCGCTGGGTCAGGAGCGAAAAGGGAACCGGCTTTTCGTCGCCGGGCTGGACCTCGAGACGGTCCCAGCCGATGGTGCGTCCGTCGAGCCGGGGAGGGGTTCCCGTCTTGAGGCGCCCCAGCCGGAAGCCGGCGTCGCGAAGCTGCTCCGAAAGCCCAAGCGCCGGCGCTTCGCCGACCCGCCCGGCCGGAATGCGCCGCTCGCCGATATGGATCAGGCCGTCGAGGAAGGTTCCTGTGGTGAGTACCACCGCACCCGCCCGTAGCACCCGGCCATCCTCGGTCACGGCCCCTGCAACTCGCCTGGCCTCGATGAGGAGCGAGCGCGCGGCGCCTTCAACGACCGTCAGGTTGGCCGTGGCGGCGATTAGCGCCTGGATGGCTTGCCGGTAGAGCTTGCGGTCAGCCTGGGCGCGGGGCCCCCGAACAGCCGGCCCCTTCGAGCGGTTGAGAAGGCGAAACTGGATGCCGGCCGCATCGGCGGCCCGACCCATGAGACCGTCCAGCGCATCGATCTCGCGGACCAGATGCCCCTTGCCGAGCCCGCCGATCGCGGGGTTGCAGGACATCTCGCCGATGGTCGCGTGGCGGTGCGTGAGAAGGGCGGTGCGCGCGCCACGGCGCGCCGCTGCAGCGGCTGCCTCCGTGCCGGCGTGACCACCTCCGACCACGATGACGTCGAACTGCAAGGGCTCGGACCTCGATCTCGAAAATGCGGATTTGCGCCGATGATGTAGTCCCGCGACCCGTTCGCGTCAAAGGCTTCGGCGTTTCACGTGAAACACTCCGGACGCGGATCACTTGCCGATGCAGAAGGCACCGAAGATCTCGTCCAGTATCGCTTCCGAATCGATCCGGCCCGTGAGCCGTCCGAGTGCCTCCGCGGCGCGCCTGACATCGTCCGCGACGAGCTCGATGGGTCCGTCCCATCGCGCGGCGGCCGACTCGATCGCCGCGCAACAGGCTCTGGCTGCGGACCGGTGTCGCTCACGCACCAGGAGCAGCGAACCGCTTTCCTGCGAAAGGCTGAGTGCCCGGCGCTCGATCTCCGCCAGGAGACTGTCGAGCCCTTCGCCGCTCCTTGCCGAGATCCAGAGCGCCGGGCCGGACGCGCGTTCAGGGGCGGCGATCAGATCCGCCTTGCTGCCGATCCATAACGTTTCCGAATCAAACGAGTCCGGAGGCGGGGCGAGGGCAGTGGGCTCGGAAACCCACAGCACCAGGTCCGCGGCGCGGATGCGCGCCTGCGAGCGGTTCATGCCCTCGGCCTCCACCTCATCGCCGGGCATCTCCCGCAGACCGGCTGTGTCCGCCAGGTGCACGAGAAGGCCGCCGAGCTCGAGCCGCGCCTCCACGACATCGCGGGTCGTGCCGGGGAGGGCGGAGACGATCGCGGCATCGCGCCCGACGATACGGTTGAGGAGGCTCGACTTGCCGGCATTGACCGGTCCCGCAAGCACCACCCGCAGGCCCTCCTGCACCTGCTCCGCGCCGGGCCGCGCGAGCTCCGTCCGCATGGCATTCCTAAGCCCGAGCAGCCGCTGCAGCAGGCCCTGCATCGCCGCGCGCTCGACGCCGTCCTCGTCGGGAAAGTCGATCGCCGCCTCGAGCCGCGCGAGAACGCCGACAAGGTCGCGCCGCCAGCCTTCGAGCACGCGGCTGGCACCGCCGCTGCGATGGAACTCGGCAAGCCGCCTCTGGGCGTCCGTCTCCGCGTCGATGAGTGCGCCGAGGCCCTCGGCCTCGAGGAGATCGAGGCGCCCGTTGAGAAAGGCGCGGCGCGTGAACTCGCCGGGCTCGGCCGGGCGCAGGCCGGGCAGGGTGCTGAGCGCCGCGAGCACCGCCGCCGCCACGGCGCGACCGCCATGCACCTGCAGCTCGCCCATATCCTCCGCCGTGAAGCTTTGGGGAGCGGGGAACCAGAGCACCAGAGCCTCATCCAGGATCTCGCCGGTCTCCGGCGCGCGGATACTGCGGAGGCTCGCGCGGCGCGGCGCGGGCAGGGGGCCGCAAAGCGCCTCAAGTGCGAAAGCAGCGCCAGGCCCGCTCAGCCGTACGACGGCGACGCCCGCTCTCCCTGCACCGGAGGAAAGCGCATAGAGGGTGTTACGGATCATTCCGCCCGCTCCGGCCGTTGCAAGCTCGACCGCGCCACGGCTGCATGCGAAAGTGACCGATGCCCGAGAATGCCCTTGCCCGCGAAACCAGCCCCTATCTTCTTCAGCACAAGGACAATCCCGTTCAGTGGCTTCCCTGGGGTGAGGAGGCCTTCGCGCGCGCCCGCGCGGAGGACAAGCCGGTTCTCCTGTCGATCGGCTACGCCGCCTGCCACTGGTGCCATGTAATGGCGCATGAGAGTTTCGAGAGCCCTGCGATCGCGGCGTTGATGAATGCCCACTTCATCAACGTCAAGGTGGACCGGGAAGAGCGGCCGGACGTCGACAGGCTCTACATGGACGCGCTGCACGCGCTGGGAGAGCAGGGCGGCTGGCCGCTCACCATGTTCTTAGGACCGGATGGACGGCCTTTCTGGGGGGGCACCTATTTTCCGCCCGAGTCGCGCTATGGCCGCCCGGGCTTTCCGCATCTGCTCACGGAGATTTCCCGCATCTGGCGCGAGGAGCGCCAGAAAGCGGAGGCGAACAGCCACGCGCTCGCCGAGGCCTTGAAGCCCGATCCGTCCGCCACGGGCGGCGGAGCGTTGAGCCGGGATCTGCTGACCGAAGCCGCGCGCGCCGTCGCCCAGGCGGTCGATCGGCAGCACGGCGGGCTGAAGGGCGCCCCGAAATTCCCGCAGGTCTCGATCTTCGAGTTCCTGCGCCGCATGGCGCTCAGACAGGCGGACGATGCGCTCCTCGCGCCGGTCCGGGTGACACTCGACAACATCTGCCAGGGCGGCATCTACGACCATCTCGCCGGCGGCTTCGCGCGCTATTCCGTCGATGCGCGCTGGCTGGTGCCGCACTTCGAGAAGATGCTCTACGACAACGCGCAGCTCGTGGGCCTGCTCACACGCATGTGGCAGGCCACCCGCTCGGAGCTCTATCGCCGCCGTGTCGAAGAGACCGTCGCCTTCGTCCTCAGCGAGATGCGCGCACCCGAGGGCGGCTTCGCATCGAGCTATGATGCCGATTCCGAGGGCGAGGAGGGAAAGTTCTATGTCTGGCGGGCCGAGGAGATCGAGACGCTGGTTGCGCCGGAGGACCGCGATCTCTTCCGTTCCGTCTATGACGTGACGCCCGCGGGCAACTGGGAAGGCCACACGATCCTCAACCGGCTGGGCGCGATGCAGCTCCTGGACGAGGCGATGGAGAAACGGCTGGCCCGCGCGCGAGCCGTCCTGAGGCTGCACCGGGCCGATCGCGTGCCGCCGGGCTTTGACGACAAGCTGCTTGCGGACTGGAACGGGCTCATGGTCGCGGCGCTTGCCGAGGCCGGCCTGGTGTTCGACCGGCCGGATTGGATCGAGACGGCGCGTGAGGCCTTCGCCGACGTGCTGAAGCATCTCTGGGACGGCGAGCGGCTGCATCACGCCTATCGCGCCGGCGTCGTCCGCAATCTCGCGAGCGCCGACGACTACGCGAACCTGATCACCGCCGCCCTCGCCCTGTTCGAGGCGACCGGCGATCGAGCGGTGCTCGAGCGGGCAAGCGCCCTCGCCCGCGCCATGGAGCGCCATCTCTGGGACTCCGCGCATGGCGGCTTCTATTTCTCGTCCGACGCCGCGGGATTGATGGTGCGCCAGCGCCACGCCCACGACGATGCGACGCCCAACGCCAACGGCACGATTCTCTCCAACTATGCGCGCCTGGCGCTCCTCGATGGCAATTCAGGTTGGTCGCAGAAGGCGGAAGCGACGCATCGTGCTTTCGCCAGGGCGGCCGCCGGCAACCCCTTCGCCTTCGCGGGCTTCCTGTCGGGCTTCGATGACGTGACGGGGCTCGTGCAGGCGGTGGTGGTCGGCGACCCGGCTCTCGCCGAGACGAAGGCCCTTGAGAGAGGCGTGCTGGAGACCGCCCTGCCCTCGCGCCTCCTGATCCGGGTCGATGGCTCGACGCCGCTGCCGCAAGGCCATATCGCGGCAGATAAGCCCTTCGAGCCCGATCGCGCCACCCTCTATCTCTGCATCGGCCAGACCTGCTCGCTGCCGATTCGGCGGCCAGACGAGATCCCGTCCGCGCTTGCTGCCTTCGGCCTCTCAAAGCGCTCGGCCTGACGGGCAATCGGCTTCGGCCGACCCATCGTCGGGATGCCCGGCTCTCCAGCACGCTCCCGATTCCCTCAAAGCTTTCCCGAAGAAAGTTTCTTGCGAGGCCGCGCCTGTTGGGTCCTGCGAGCGCGTGTGTGGCTCCGACCGCCCGAGGCAACGAATGGCGACAGCGCTCCTCACGCCGCAGTTTAATCAGCCTACGGATGAAATTCGCTTGGAAGAGTATTCACGTGAATTGGAGTGTAACGTCTTGGAGGGGCTTGCTTTTAAAGCCTCTGAAGGACAGCATTACAGGCTCCGGCACCATGGTTAATCGCAGATGCTCTGCTCTGCAAATCCGGCCCGCCTGCTTCTCGCATTCTTCTAAGTAGCAGAAATACCAATGCATTTTTACTCTCGCACGCCCGTTAGCACGCGCTTGCCAATGCATAACCCTTCAGCTTACGGCTCTTGCGTAGAAGGCTATCGGGAGTACGGCCATCGGCTCGAACTCGTGAAGCGCATGCAGATCCGGACACCCGTATAACCCATTAATTTTGAGTTAAAATCTGCGCGAACTTAAAGTGATTTATAATGACGAAAGCTCGGTTCCGGATCATCCTGAACCAAGCAGTTAACTTCAGCTTAACCTTCAACATGAACGGCTGCGGCGGCCCCGCTTTCGCTCCGATGACTGGCCCTTACATCGCCGAGCCTGCCCGGATCTTGCGTTTCCACCCGAAAATCCCGAGCGGACGCACCGCGCCTCATTTCTAACTTTGCCAAATGATTCGCCGCCTGACAACCGGCATGAGGGGCGGAGGCGAAGTTATGAACCGCCCATCCACAGGCTCGTGTCCGGCGTGCCCTGAAAGCGCCATTTGCCCCTCCAAGGCGGGAACCGCTGGAGCCTACCCGGACATCTCCGGACACGAAGAAGCCCGCGAGGGACGTCCGCGCGGGCTTCTTGTCGGGACCGGGTGGAATGCCGGTGAAGGGCGTTCAGGCGTTCATCGAGTCGAAGAAGTCGCCATTGGTCTTCGTCTGGCGGAGCTTGTCGAGCAGGAACTCGATCGCGTCCACCGTCCCCATGGGATTGAGGATGCGGCGGAGCACGTACATCTTCTTGAGCTGGTCCGGCCGCACCAGGAGTTCCTCCTTGCGGGTGCCGGAGCGCAATATGTCGATCGACGGGAACACGCGCTTGTCGGACACCTTCCGGTCGAGGATGATTTCCGAGTTGCCGGTGCCCTTGAACTCTTCGAAGATCACCTCATCCATGCGGCTGCCGGTATCGATAAGGGCGGTCGCGATAATGGTGAGCGATCCCCCCTCCTCGATGTTGCGCGCCGCGCCGAAGAAACGCTTCGGCCGCTGCAGCGCATTGGCGTCGACGCCGCCGGTCAGAACCTTGCCCGAGGATGGCACGACCGTGTTGTAGGCGCGGCCCAGGCGGGTGATCGAATCGAGCAGGATGACGACGTCGCGGCCGTGCTCGACCAGGCGCTTCGCCTTCTCGATCACCATCTCGGCCACCTGCACGTGCCGGACGGCTGGTTCATCGAAGGTTGAGCTGACGACCTCCCCCTTCACCGAACGTTGCATGTCGGTCACTTCCTCCGGCCGCTCGTCGATGAGCAGCACGATCAGGAAGCATTCGGGATGGTTGGCCGTGATCGAGTGGGCGATGTTCTGGAGCAGTACCGTCTTGCCGGTACGCGGCGGTGCCACGATGAGCCCGCGCTGGCCCTTGCCGAGCGGCGCCACGAGGTCGATGACTCGCGCGGAGAAATCCTTCTTGGTCGGATCGGCAACCTCCATGCCGAACCGCTCGTCCGGATAGAGAGGTGTCAAATTATCGAAATGAACCTTGTGGCGTGCTTTCTCCGGATCCTCGAAATTGATCGTATTGACCTTGAGGAGCGCAAAATACCGCTCGCCTTCCTTGGGGCTGCGGATCTCGCCCTCGACCGTGTCGCCGGTCCTGAGCGTGAAGCGGCGGATCTGGCTGGGGCTCACATAGATGTCGTCCGGCCCGGCGAGATAGTTGGCGTCGGGCGAGCGCAGAAACCCGAAGCCATCCTGCAGCACCTCGACCACGCCTTCTCCGATGATGACGATGTCGCGTGCCGCGAGGCTTTTCAGGATGGCGAACATCAGCTCCTGCTTGCGCATGGCGCTGGCGTTCTCCACCTCGAGCTCCTCGGCCATCACCAGGAGCTCGGCGGGAGACTTCTCTTTCAAATCGTGGAGCTTGATCTCCTTCAGCTTGGAGTCCTTGAGCTCGGAAATCGTATTCATGGGGTTGGGGTCCGGATTGGCCGGCGCATGCCGGGCCTCGTTCTTACTGGGATCGGAACGGCGCCGCGCCTGTGTGGATCGAGGGTTCGCGGCGGATTCAGAGGAAGGTTCGTCGGGAGAGGAACTCTCCTGCCGGCGGACGCGGCTGATCTCGCCGCACGCTCGGTTGACCTTGAATCTCTAGCAGACTTCGCCCGCCTTGGGAATACGCTTTCCCGAGCCGCCAAGCCGTCAGAATGGTCGCACGATGACGAGCACCACGATGCCCACCATGACGAGCGCCGGCACTTCGTTGAGAATGCGGAAGTAGCGCGCGTCCTTGCCGTTGCAGTCGGCGGCGAAAGCCTTGAGGTGAAGGCCGAGGAGCATGTGGAGACCGCTCAACGAAAGTACAAGGATGAGTTTTGCCGCCATCCACCAGCCGCCAGTGAAGATGGCCTCCCCGGCCATGCCCAGCATGAGAAGCCCGAAGATCCAGGCGGCCGCCATGGCGGGCGTCATGATGAAGCGATAAAGCCGCCGTTCCATGACTTTGAAAGTCTCCGACAGCTCGCCGCCGGGCTCCTTTCCGACATGGTAGACGAAGAGCCGCGGCAGATAGAGAAGCCCCGCCATCCACGCGATGACCGAGATGACGTGCAGCGCCTTGATCCACAGGTAAAGCATGCGTCAGCCGTCGCTTGCCCGTATAACCCGAAGCATCCTCTCCACATGTTCGGGCGACGTTTCCTGCCGGATGCCGTGCCCGAGATTGAAGATGTGACGGTCCGGCGGCATGCCCTGGACGAGAGCACGAGTGGCCGCCTCGAGAGCCTCGCCACCCAGGCTCAAGACAACCGGGTCGAGATTGCCCTGCACGGGCGAATGCCGGCCGAGCTCTTGATTCATCCACGATATTGGAACGCTTGATTCCACACCCACCGCCGCGACGCCCGTCTCGCCCTGGAAGCGGAGATGTCCGGCCCCGATTCCGCGCGCAAAACCGATGATCGGAACGTCGCAGCCCCGAGCCCGAAGCCGCTCGACAATGGCCCGGATCGGCCGGATCGAGCAGTGTTCCTGCAGCCTATCGTCAAGATCGCCCGCCCAGCTGTCGAAGATCTGCAGTGCGTCGGCGCCTGACTTGACCTGCGCCTCGAGATAGTCGGCCGAGACCTCGACCAGCCGCTCGATCAGCGCCTCGAACCAGGCTTCCCGCGCTAGAGCCGTCCGCCGCGCCCGAAGCCTGTCCGGGGAAGAACCGCCCTCGATCATGTAGGAGGCAACCGTCCACGGCGCGCCGCAGAAACCGATGAGCGTCACGTGGCCGGGCAGCGCCGGCCGCAGCACCCGCAAGCGCACGCAGACGGGAGCGAGCCGTTCCGACCTTACTTCCCGAGAAAGCCGCTACACGCCCTCCATGTCCGACACCCGCGAGAGCACCGGGCCCTCGTTTTCCCGGTAGTCGAGATCGACGCCTAAGGCCCAGGGCACAAGCAGGATGTCGGCGAAGACGATCGCTGCATCGAGGTCGTAGCGCCGCAACGGCTGCAGCGTCACCTCGCAGGATAGCTCCGGCGACATGCAAAGCTTGAGGAAGGAGCCCGCCTGGCTGCGGGTCTCCCGATATTCCGGCAGGTAGCGCCCGGCCTGCCGCATCAGCCATACGGGTCTGCGCCAGGGTTCCCGGCCGTTCAGCACATCCAGAAGCGCCTTGCCGGCGGGTCTGGACTGCTCGTGAGGCTCTACCATGCTGCCAACCAGAGATTCTTAAAGGATGAAGATGTTGTTGGACGGTGAATGCCGGCGATTGGGCTTTTCTTCAGGGGTTTTCCGAAATCCCGCATCGCCCATGCAATCCGGCCCTACGCCGCAGGGACCCTCAAGAAGAGGGTTAACAAAGCGTTTACAAGGAGATATGCGAGACCAGATGGCGGCTATGGATCTTTCGTCAACAGCTCCTGCACATCTCCACTGGCGTCAACATCACCGTCAAGCGGCAATTCACAAAGAGCCAACCCTGGGATAAAGAGCGCAGCATTGGTCTCGATGACATCCGTGGCTTCGCTTTTATCCCGCATCGACCCACAGCCCGTCGTCCGTCCATGAGCAGCATCCCTGGAAGACCATGCGCCAGCAGTTTCACATGCATCTCGTGTCAGACGCCACGGGAGAGACGCTGAACACAGTGGCCAGGGCGGCGGCTGCCTATTACGGCGACCATCAGCCGGTTGAGCACATCTACGCGCTGGTGCGGACATCGAAGCAGCTCGAACGCGTGACGGGAGAGATCGCGCGCCAGCCCGGGATCGTGCTCTTCACCCTTGCCGACACCAAGCTCCGCCAGGAACTCGAGGAGCATTGCCGCTCGCTGGGCACGCCCTGCATCTCGATCCTCGATCCCGTGATCGCAAGCCTAGCGGCTTACCTCAAGGCGGAATCGCGTCCTCATGTGGGTGGCCAGCACGCGCTTAACGCCGAATATTTCCGCCGCATCGACGCGATGAACTACACGCTTCTGCATGACGACGGGCAGCATCTCGACGATCTCGAGGCCGCCGACGTGGTGCTCATAGGTGTCAGCCGCTCGTCCAAGACGCCGACCAGCATCTATCTCGCCAACCGCGGCATCAAGACCGCCAACGTGCCGATCATCCCGAACCTCGCCGTTCCTTCGCAGCTCGACACGCTGAAGGCGCCCCTGACGGTAGGGCTGGTGGCGAGCGCGGAACGCATCTCGCAGATCCGGCGGCACCGTCTCCTGAGCATGAACCAGCCGGATCCCGGAAGTTATGCCGACCCCGAAACGATCGCGGCCGAGCTCGTCCATGTCCGCAAGCTCTGTGCGCGGCACCGCTGGCCGGTGATCGACGTGACCCGACGCTCGATCGAGGAGACGGCGGCGGCCGTCCTCAACCTGCTGGCTGAAAAGCAGGCAAAAGCGCCGGTAGTGCCGTGAGCAGCCGGATCATCCTTGCCTCCACTTCGGCCAGCCGCAAGGCGCTTCTGAAGGC
This sequence comes from Parvibaculaceae bacterium, assembly GCA_050181295.1. GTDB lineage: Bacteria > Pseudomonadota > Alphaproteobacteria > Rhizobiales > Aestuariivirgaceae > JBFXDI01. The sequence continues at coordinate 21,434 of JBFXDI010000037.1, forward strand.
GGCCGGCGTGCCTTTGAACGTGGAGCGTCCCGGCGTCGACGAGGAGCGGCTGAAGCGGAAGCTCAGACAGTTCGGGCATCATGACGGATCCGGTATGGCCATGCGTCTGGCGGCCGCCAAGGCCATTTCGGTTTCGGAACAAAAATCCGGTGCCTATGTCGTCGGGGCGGACCAGGTGCTGCTCTTCGAAGGCACGGTCATCGACAAGCCGAAGAGCCTGGCCGAAGCCCGCCGGCAGCTGAAGTTGCTGCGTGGCCATACCCACCGCCTGGTAACGGCGGCGGCAGTGGCACGGCATGGCCGGGTCGTGTGGCGCCGGCGGGAGACCGCCCGGCTCGTCATGCGGAATTTCTCCGACGACTTTCTCAAGTCCTACCTCGAGGCGGAGAAGGCGCACGTCACGCAGACCGCCGGCGGCTACCGTCTGGAGGCGCTCGGGGCGCAACTCTTCCAATCCGTGCGGGGCGACTATTTCGGCATTCTGGGCCTTCCGCTCATCCCGCTCCTGGAATTCCTGCGGCGCGAGGGGGCGCTCACGGTATGACGGCCACGGAGCGCAAGGCCTGCGTGATCGGCTGGCCGATCTCCCATTCGCGCTCGCCGATCATCCACAATCACTGGCTGAGGCACTACGGTATTCCTGGCCGGTATGACCGGGTGCCAGTGCGGCCGGAGGACCTCTCCGCCCTCCTCGGCGATCTCCGGGTCCATGGCTATGTCGGCTGCAACGTCACGGTGCCGCACAAGGAAGAGGCCTTCCGCCTGGTCGAGGCCGAGGGCACGGCCGCCCGCCGCACGGGAACGGTCAACACCGTCTATCTGAAGGGCGGTCGGCCCGTGGGGCGCAGCACCGACGGGGAGGGTTTTCTGGAAAGCCTGCGCGCCGGCGTACCGGGATGGAGCCCGGAGCGCGCCGCCGTCGCCCTCATCGGCGCCGGGGGAGCGGCGCGCGCCGTTGCGGCCGCGCTTGCCGATGCCGGTGTCGGCGAGATCGCCGTCTTCAATCGGACGCCGGAACGCGCGTTCGCGCTTGCGGCCGACCTTGGGCCGCCGCTTGCCGTCCGTCCGTGGGGGGCGCTCGGAGACTTCCTGTCGGGAACGGACCTGCTCGTGAACACGACCTCGCTCGGCATGGCGGGCCAGCCGTCGCTTGTGCTGCCGCTCGATCGTCTGCGGCGCGAGACGGTGGTGGCGGACATCGTCTATGTCCCGCTCGAGACGCCGCTCCTCGCCTCGGCGCGGGCCCGCGGAAACCGAACGGTCGACGGGCTCGGCATGCTGATGCACCAGGCCGTGCCGGGCTTCGAGCTGTGGTTCGGCGTCCGCCCGGAGGTCACACCGGAACTTCGTGCGCTCGTCGCCGCCGATATCGCCAACGGGTGAGGGCGAGAGGATGCGGACCGTCGGCCTCACCGGCTCGATCGCCATGGGCAAGAGCGAGACGGCGAAAATGTTTCGAAGGCTCGGCGTTCCCGTGCTCGATGCCGACGCCGTGGTGCATGCGCTCTACGCCAAGGGCGGAGAAGCCGTGCCGCTCATCGCGGCGCGGTTTCCAGACGCGGTGGTGGACGCGGCCGTCGACCGGCAGAGGCTCTCCTCCGTGGTTGTCGGCGATGAGCAGGCGATGCGCGACCTGGAAGGGATCGTCCATCCGCTGGTCAGGGCGCGCGAGAAGGAGTTTCTCGAGCACGCGCGGAAAGAAGGCCGCCGGCTCGTGCTGCTCGACATTCCGCTCCTCTACGAGACCGGGCGCGACGGGGAGATGGATGCGGTCGTGGTGGTGACGGCGCCGGAACCTGTGCAGATCGAGCGCGCGCTCAAGCGGCCGGGCATGACGCGCGAGAAGCTCTCGGCCATACTTGCCCGGCAGCTTCCCGATTCGGAGAAGCGGCGGCGCGCGCACCACGTGATCGACACCGGCGCCGGTTTCGATCAGGCCTTCGAGCAGGTGCGCGCCGTGGTCGATGCGCTGCTCATGCGGAAGGACGTCTGACGAATGATAAGGGAGATCGTGCTCGACACCGAGACGACCGGGCTCGATCCCGCGTCCGGCCATCGGATCGTGGAGATCGGAGCGGTCGAGCTCATCAACCACATCCCCAGCGGCAGGACCTTTCACGCCTATGTCAATCCCGAGCGCGACATGCCGGCGGAAGCCTTCGCCGTGCACGGGCTCACGGCGGAGTTCCTCAGCGCCCAACGCGTCTTCGCCGCCATCGCGGACGAGTTCGAGGGCTTCGTCGGCATCGACCGGCTGGTCATCCACAATGCCGCCTTCGATGTGGGCTTCCTCGACTGGGAGCTGAGACTGCTCGGCCGCGCCCCGATCGCGCGCGCCCGCATCGTCGACACGCTGGCGCTGGCGCGGCAGCGCCATCCGACATCCCCCAACAGTCTTGACGCGCTCTGCCGGCGCTACGGGATCGACAACGCCAGGCGAGAGAAGCATGGCGCGCTGCTCGACGCGGAACTGCTGGCGGCGGTCTATCTGGAGCTGGTGGGCGGCCGGCAGGCGAGCCTGGCGCTTGCCGCCGCGCGCATGAGCGTGGGCGACCCGCGGCAGGTCGAGATCGCGCGCCGGAGCCCGAGGCCGGTGCCCCTGCCGTCCCGCCTGACGGCGGACGAGGAAGCCGCCCATGCGCGTCTCGTCGGCACGCTTGGCGCCCGCGCCCTGTGGTTAAAATTCGAGACAGCGGCTCCCGCCTGAGGAAGCCTAAGGATCAGGCGCTCGCCTGGTTTTCGCTCAGCCGCCTCTGATACATGGAAGCGAAGTCGATCGGATCCAGCATCAGCGGCTGGAAGGAGCCGTTGCGCGTTGCGTCGGCAAGAATCTGGCGCGCGAAGGGGAAGAGCATGCGCGGACATTCGACCAGCACCACCGGATGCAGCATCTCCTGCGGAATGTTCTCTAGGCGGAAGATGCCGGCATAGAGAAGATCGGCGGCGTAGAGCACTTTCGACTGCGCGCTTGCCTTGGCCTCAATATGGAGCTCGACCTCGAAATCGGGCCCGTTGATGGGCTTGGCGTTGACGTTGACCTGGATGCTGATCTCGGGCTGGCCCTGCTGGGAAAGGAGCGACTGCGGCGCGCTGGGGCTCTCGAAGGAAAAGTCCTTCAGATACTGCCCGAGAATCTTCATCGAAGGCTGGGCGGCCGGAGCCTGCGTGCCGGCCTTTTCGCCGGAACCGTTGGTTTTGGCGTCCCCCTGCGGGTCGGCAGGAGTTTTCGGGTTGGTCGCCATGGGCTGAACCTCTGCTGGGGCGGGAGCGCCCCCGCGCGTCCCTGCGATAGGGGACGAAGGACGAAGGCGCCGCGGGATTTCGCGCTGGGCTAACATGTCCGCTGGGGCATCGCAAGGCGCGACAGGAATTGAAACCATAAGCGCAGCCAGGACCCCGTTGTGGCCTCTTGTGGTCACAGAGCGTTTGGAGTCGCGGATTTCCTCCTATATATGTAGTCGCAACCCCCGAGCGGCCGCCTTGGACTTGGCCCCGCTCTCAACAAAGGACAGCTCCCGATCAGGAGCCGAGGACGGTCGATCAGCCGGAACCATGAGCAGCGCCTTCGATCCACTGAACCTGATAATTCTCGCGGTCGCCGTGGTCGTGCTGTGGCGCCTGCGCAGCGTCCTCGGAACGCGCACCGGGCACGAGCGCCGCTACGATCCTTTCCCGCCGGCCGAGACGGGCGACAAGAGGTCGCTTCCGACCGGCGAGGACAAGGTGATTCCGATGCCGGGACGGAAGCCCGCGGAAGCGCCGCGTCCCGTCGCCGAAGCGGAGCCCGAGCCCGTCTGGAAGGGGGTCGCCCCCGAAGGCTCCGCCCTCGCGCAGGGCCTTGAGGCGATCGCCGCGGAGGATCCCGAGTTCAAGCCGCGCGAGTTCCTCGAGGGCGCCAAGATCGCCTACGAGATGATCGTCACCGCCTTCGCGGAAGGAGATCTCAAGGCGCTCAAGTCGCTTCTCACGCCGGTGGTCTATGAAGGCTTCGAGGATGCGATCGCCGCGCGCGAGAAGGCGGGCGAAACGCTCGAATCGAAGCTTGTCGGCATCGATGGAACCGAGATCGTGGGCGCTGCCCTCGACGGTCGCCGCGCCTCCGTCACAGTGAAGTTCCGCAGCCAGACCATCCGCGCCACCCGCGATGCCAAGGGCGAGGTCATCGACGGAGATCCCCTGCATGTCGACGCGATGACGGATGTATGGACCTTCGAGCGCGACATCCGCTCCTCCGATCCCAACTGGTCGCTTGCCGATACCGAGGAAACCGCCTGAGGCCGGCGGCATGGCTTGGACTTCGGGAAAGAGAATGGCGGCGCTTCAGTGCGGGCTTGCGGTGGTGCTTCTTGCCATGAGCGTGACGAGCGATGCCGCGGCCGGATCGAACCTCACGCGCGTGTCCTTCGCATCGCTTCCCGGCTGGAAGGATGATGCGCATGGCGAGGCGTTGGCGACGTTCCGCCGCTCCTGCCGTGAGATCCTCGACAGGGGGGCGGCCTTTGGCCGCTCCATCACCTATGGCGGGCATCGCGAGGACTGGACCGATGCCTGCGTGGCGGCCAACGACGTGAAGCCTTCGGCCGCACGCGCCTTCTTCGAGAAGCGCTTCGTGCCTGTCGCCGTCTCCGATCCCGAGCGGGCGGCAGGCCTCTTCACGGGCTACTACGAGCCCGAGGTCGAGGGGAGCCTGAAGCGCGGTGGGCGTTTCACCGTGCCGATCTATGCCAAGCCCAAGGACCTGGTGGCGCTCGATGCGGCGGGCCGCAAGGCGACCGGCCTTTCCTACGGCCGGGTCGCGAACGGCAAGGCACGCCCCTACTACACCCGCAAGGAGATCGAGGAGGGGCAGCTCGCCGGCCGCGGCCTCGAGATCGTGTGGCTTTCCGACTGGGCGGATGCCTTCTTCATCCAGGTACAGGGCTCGGGTCGCGTGCGCCTCGCCGAGGGCGGCATGCTGCGGCTCAACTTCGCGGCCAAGACGGGCCTGCCCTATACGGCGATCGGCGGCATCCTTGTCGAGCGGGGAGAGATCGCGCGCGAGGACGTCTCCATGCAGTCGATCCGCGCCTGGATGACCATGCGTCCTCAGGAGGCGCGTGAGCTCATGTGGAAGAACGAATCCTACGTCTTCTTCCAGAAGGCGCCCTCGGACGATCCGTCGCTCGGGCCTCCGGGCGCCCAGCGCGTGGCGCTGACGCCCGGCCGCTCGCTCGCGGTCGACCGTGGCTTCTGGGCCTTCGGCACGCCCATGTGGATCGACACCACCCATCCGTCTTCCGGGGGCGAGAAGGGCTTTCGGCATCTCATGGTGGCGCAGGATACGGGCACCGCCATCAAGGGCCGGGTCAGGGGCGATGTGTTCTGGGGCACGGGCGATGAGGCGGCCTTCATCGCCGGCCACATGAAGGCGCCCGGCCGTATGGTGGCGCTCCTGCCGGGGCCGGTGGCGAAGCGGCTGGGGCTCGGGAACCCATGAGCCGCCGGCGCCGCGAGCTGGTGCCGGACCTCGATCTCTGGATCACGCTGGCGCGGGGCATCAAGCCCTTGGATGCCCGCCGGAAGCTTCCAGAGGCCGAGAAGCCCAAAGCTGCCCCGCAGCATCCGAAGCGAAAGGATTCAAGCCACGGCAGCGCCGTTCCCGTGACGCCGGTGCGGAAGGCCCCGGCACTTCCTCCCCCGCTCGGCGGCGTGGACCGGCGCACGCAGCGCCGCCTCTTGCGCGGCGACGTCGAGATCGAGGCGCGGATCGACCTGCACGGGGAATCGGTCGCCTCCGCGCGCCTGAAGCTCTTAGGCTTTGTGGCGCGGGGCGCGCGGCAGGGCCTGCGCACCGTGCTCGTCATCACCGGCAAAGGCCCCTCGCCCTTCGCCCGCCACACGCTGCACGGGCTCGATCACTATCACGCGCCGGAGCGCGAGGGCCGCTTGCGGCGGCTTGCGACGGAATGGTTCTCGGAGCCCGAATTCCGCGCCCACGTGGCGGCGTTCCAGCCGGCGCATCCGAAGCACGGCGGCGGCGGCGCCTTCTATGTGAGGCTCCGCCGGCCGAAGGGGTGATGGGCTTATACTCGTCATGCCAGCGAACGCTGGCATCCCCTGAGGCCAAGCAGACAGGCTTCAGGGGTCCCCAGCTTTCGCTGGGGTGACGGCAAGAGAGAATTGCGCGTGTCGGTCGTTACAGAATGAATTTCGAGAGGTCGGTGTTCTTGGCGAGGTCGCCGACATGCGCCTCCACATAGGCGCCGTCGATAGAGATGCTCTCACCCGTCCGGTCGGTCGCCTGGAAGCTGATCTCGTCCAGCACCCGCTCCATCACCGTATGCAGCCGCCGCGCGCCGATGTTCTCGACGCTGCCGTTGATGTCGGCGGCGATCCTCGCGATGGCGTCGATGCCGTCGTCGGTGAAGTCGAGCGTGATGCCCTCGGTCTGCATCAGCGCCCGGTACTGCTTGACGAGGCTTGCCTGGGGCTCGGTCAGGATGCGCCGGAAGTCCTCGCGCGTCAGCGCCGAAAGCTCGACGCGGATCGGAAGCCGCCCCTGCAGCTCCGGCAGGAGGTCGGAGGGCTTCGCGAGATGGAAGGCGCCGGACGCGATGAAGAGGATGTGGTCCGTTTTCACCGCGCCGTGCTTGGTGGAGACGGTCGTGCCCTCGAGCAACGGCAGGAGGTCGCGCTGCACGCCCTCGCGCGAAACGTCCGCCCCCTGACGTTCCGAGCGGGCGCAGACCTTGTCGATCTCGTCGAGAAAGACGATGCCGTTGTTCTCGACCTGATCGATCGCCTCGCGCACGATCTGTTCGTCGTCGAGCAGTTTGTCTCCCTCCTCCGCGAGCAGGATCTCGTGGCTCGCCGAGACCGTCATGCGGCGCGTCTTGGTGCGCTGTCCGAAGGCCTTGCCCAGCATGTCGGAGAGATTGACCATGCCGACAGACGAGCCCGGCATGCCTGGGATCTCGAAGGCCGGCATGCCGCCCGTGTCGGCGACCTGCACCTCGATCTCCTTGTCGTCGAGCTCGCCCTTTCGCAGGCGTGCGCGGAAGGCGTCGCGCGTCGCCTGCGAGGCGGAAGCGCCGACCAGCGCGTCGAGCACGCGCGCTTCCGCATTGAGCTCCGCCTGCGCCTCGACGTCCTTGCGCCGCGCGGCCCGCACCATGGCGATCCCGGCTTCGATCAAATCACGGATCATCTGCTCGACGTCGCGGCCCACATAGCCGACCTCGGTGAACTTCGTCGCCTCGACCTTGATGAAGGGCGCCTGCGCGAGCTTGGCGAGCCGGCGTGCGATCTCGGTCTTGCCGACGCCGGTCGGCCCGATCATCAGGATGTTCTTGGGCAGCACCTCCTCGCGCAGTTCCGGGCCGAGCTGCTTGCGGCGCCAGCGGTTGCGCAGCGCGATCGCGACCGCGCGCTTGGCGTCCGCCTGCCCCACGATATGACGGTCGAGCTCGGAAACGATCTCGCGCGGTGAAAAGTCGCTCATGCTGTCCCGTGCGCCAGATGCTGCATGATGAGGGTGTCGCCGGTGCGGCCCATGAGGCTGCTGTCGGGCCGGAAACCGGCCTTCTCGTACGCGCGCACGGCGCGGATGTTGCCGCGGTCGGGGTCGATGATGACGGTCGAATGGCCTTCGCGGCGCAGCATGGCGACGAAGGCGGCGAGCGCCGTCGAGCCGATGCCTTGCGAGAGCTTCTCCGGGTCGCCGATCGAGAGGTCGACTCCCACCGCCTCCGAAGGCAGCTCCAGGAGCCAGGGATGGTCTCTTGTCCATTCCTCGTTTTGGTGATGACCGATGAACCAGCACTGGATATAGCCGACGGGAACGCCTTCGAGCGCGATCAGGTAGGGACGTGTCGAATCGCGCCCCTCCACCATGTCCCGGATGAAGCCGAGCTCCTCTTCGGGCTCGCCCCACCATTCGCGCATATGGGGCTTGCCGAGCCACTCCCGCAGCAGGGGGTAGTGCGCCTGCTCCACCGGCAGGAAGCTGATCTGGTCCGGATCAGGCCGCATCGAGCGTTTCGACCACGAGGTTGTTGTTGGTGAAGACGCAGATCTCGGCTGCAATCGCCATGGCCTTGCGCGCGATCTCCTCCGCGGCAAGCTCGGTGTCGAGGAGCGCCCGCGCCGCGGCCAGCGCATAGTTGCCGCCGGAGCCTATGGCGATGACCCCGCGCTCGGGCTCCAGCACGTCGCCCGTGCCCGTGAGGACGAGGCTCACCTCGCGGTCGGCAACGATCATCATCGCCTCGAGCCGCCGCAGGAAGCGGTCGGTGCGCCAGTCCTTGGCAAGCTCCACGCAGGCGCGGGTGAGCTGCAGCGGATATTGCTCGAGCTTGGCCTCCAGCCGCTCGAAGAGCGTGAAGGCGTCGGCCGTGGCGCCGGCGAAGCCGCCGAGCACGTGCCCCTGCCCGAGCCGGCGCACCTTGCGGGCATTGGCCTTGATGATGGTGTTCTGCAGGCTCACCTGCCCGTCCCCCGCGATGACAACGCGGTTGCCCTTGCGGACGGAAAGGATGGTTGTGCCGTGCCATTGCGGCATGGCGGACGCCTCGCCCATGGAGCCTCTTGGGAGTGGGTGGTTGCCGGGAGTGATGTAGGCTGAGCGGGGAGAAATGAAAAGGGTTCGGCCGCCCGCATAAAGCCTATGAGCGCGAAGGGCTTACCTTTTCCCGGAGCATGTTCTAGAAGGGCCCCGCTAAACCGGAACGGAAAGCCCATGCGCAAGGCCGAGGTCGAGCGGCAGACGAAGGAGACGAAGGTCCGTGTGAGCGTGGACCTCGACGGCACGGGCGCGCACGCGATCGCGACGGGTATCGGTTTCCTCGACCACATGTTGGAGCAGATCGCCCGCCACTCGCTGATCGACATTTCCATAAAAGCCGAAGGGGATCTCCATATCGACCAGCACCACACGACCGAGGATGTGGGGATCGTGCTCGGCCAGGCGGTGGCCAAGGCGCTGGGCGACCGGCGGGGAATCGCGCGTTATGCCAGCGTGCATCTGCCCATGGACGAGACGCTGAGTCGCGTATCCATCGATATTTCTGGAAGGCCCTACCTGGTATGGCGGGTGATTTTCGCGCGCCAGAAAGTGGGCGATTTCGACACCGAGCTCTTCCGCGAGTGGTTCCACGCCTTCGCCCAGAATGCCGGTATGGCCGTGCATGTCGAGACGCTCTACGGCGGCAACGACCATCACATCGCGGAGAGCTGCTTCAAGGGGCTGGCGCGGGCGCTCCGCGAGGCGGTGGCGCTCGATCCGCGCCAGGAGGGCCGCGTGCCCTCGACCAAGGGAAGTCTCGCGGGCTAGCGCCATGGGCACCAAGCTCTTCACCGTGCACTACCGCGAGGAGGCCTCGGGCAGCTTGACGGGCCAGGGCGAGGACGCGATCCTCGTGAAGCAGGGTTTTTCCTGGCCTGCCTTCCTCTTCGGGCCCTTCTGGCTTCTCTTCAAGCGCATGTGGATCGTGTTCGTCCTGTTCCTGGCGCTCGCGGCCGGCCTGACGGCGTTGGGCCTTGCGGGCTGGGTGCCGGACGATGCGGTGACGGTGCTGGGATTCGGACTTCACCTCCTCCTGGGCTTCGAGGGCAACGACCTCTACCGCTGGACGCTCGCCCGCCGGCGCTGCCGGGAGCGGGCGGCCGTGGCGGCCGAGAATCGCCTGGCCGCCGAGCGACGCTACTTTACGCTCGCCGAAGGACGCTTTCCGTGAGCGGCCATCCCGCCGTCGCGATCGTCGACTACGGCTCCGGCAATCTCCGTTCCGCATCGAA
>JBFXDI010000038.1:0-12634 GCA_050181295.1 Parvibaculaceae bacterium
AACCGCCGAACGCGATAATCAGAACCCTCGTTATCGAATAGAATGGGCCGTCCAGCAAACCTACCGGCCGATGGCGTAGCCCTGCATGAAGCGCGGGTTGGCTGCGGCCTTCAGCAGGCGACCCTCCTTCGAGGCCGCCGTCATGCGGCCGAGACTCCAGTCCTCGCCGACTTCCAGCCGGTGGCCGCGCCGGCGCAGCTCGGCTTGCGCCGCCGCGGGCACGCGACCCTCGACTGCCAGATGTCCGGGCTCGCTCTCCCGGGGATAGAACGAGTTCGGGAACGCGGCAGTATTGAACCCCGGCGCATCGATAGCCTCCTGAAGGTTGAGACCATGATGCAGATGGCGCAGCAGGAAATGCAGGGCCCATTGATCCTGCTGGTCGCCGCCCGGCGTGCCGAAAACCAGCCAGGGATCGCCGTCTCGCAGCGCCAGGCCCGGAGACAATGTGGTCCGCGGGCGCTTGCCGGGCTTGAGGCTGGAAGGCCGGCCAGCCTCCAGCGTGAACATCTGGGCCCGGTTGCCCAGGCAGCAGCCGATCTCCGGGATGGCAGGTGACGACTGCAGCCAGCCGCCGCTGGGCGTGGCCGAGATCATGTTGCCCCAGCGGTCGATGATGTCGAGGTGGCAGGTGTCGCCGCGTGTCGCGCCGGCGGCCGTCGGCATCGGCTCGTCGAAACGCGCCACCGTCGGTTCGCCGAGGCCGAGATGACGAGCCACCGTGGCATCGGTCGGGCGAATGCGCTCGACCGGCGCGGCGCCAAAGCCCGGCACGTCGCCAGGCCGCAGCGTCAGCGAGGCATCGTGCCCTATCAGGCTGCGGCGGGTGTCGTTGTAGTCCTTCGAAAGCAGGGTCCCGAGCGGCACCGGGCTGTCGCCGTAGAATGCCTCGCGATCGGCAAAGGCCAGCTTGCTGCACTCGATGACGAGATGGATGAACTCCGCCCCCGCCGTTTCCAGCCGAGCGAGGTCGAATCCGGCCAGCAACGCGAGCTGTTGCAACAGGACCGGTCCTTGTCCCCAGGGTCCTGTCTTGCAGACCGTGACACCGCCATAGTCATAGGTCGCGGGCGCTTCCAGCGTCGCCTCCCAACGCGCCATGTCGTCGCCGGTCAGCAACCCGCCGTGACGGCGGCCGGAGCTGTCCAGCGCTCTGGCGTGCCGGCAGAAATGATCGACCGCCTCGGCGACGAAGCCGCCGCGAAAGGTTGAGCGCGCGGCCTCGATCTGACGCTCGCGGTCGCTACCCGCCGCCTCCCCCTCCGTCAGGATGCGACGGTAGGTGGCCGCAAGGTCCGGAAGGGTGAAAAGCGAGCCTGGCGGCGGCACGTGGCCATGTGGCAGCCAGATTGCCGCCGAGCTGGACCACTCCTGCTCGAACAGCTGCTGCACCGAGGCGATGGTGCCGCTGATGTTCGGCACCAGTGGGAAGCCCTGCTCGGCGAAGGCGATGGCCGGCATCAGCACGCGGCGCAGCGGCAGGGTGCCAAAATCCCGCAGCAGCAGCATCCACGCATCGAAGGCGCCGGGCACCACGGCCGCCAGCAGGCCCGAGCCCGGCACCAAGTCGAGGCCGAGCCCGCGATAGCGTTCCAGCCTCGCCGCCGCCGGCGCCACGCCCTGGCCGCAGACGACCTGGGGCGTACCATCGCTGCCACGCGCCAGGAGGACCGTCATGTCGCCCAGCAGACCGTTCAGATGCGGTTCCACCACCTGCAGCGAGAAGCCCGCGGCGACGGCCGCGTCGAAGGCGTTTCCGCCCTCTTCCAGCACCGCCATCGCCGTGGCGGTGGCCAGCCAGTGGGTCGTGGCGGCGACGCCGAAGGTGCCGAGGATCTCGGGCCGCGTGGTGAAGGAGCCCATGATTTCCTCAGACGATGATTAGTTCGCGCGGATGGCGGGTCAGCGTCTCGCAGCCGTCCTCCGTGACGAGGATGGTTTCGCTGAAGCCCATGGCGACCTCGCCCGGCACGCGCAGCGAACGCGGCGTGTGAAAGGTCATGCCCGGCTCGAGGATGTCGTCGGCGTCGTCGCGGATGCCGACGGAATGCTCGACCCAGACCGGCGGGAAGGAAATGCCAACGGAGTATCCGTGGTAGCCGCGGGTCTGGATCTCACCCAGCAGATGAGCGTAGCCTTTGCAGGCGTCCAGCGCGACCTCTCGCACGCTGCGGCCTGGCTTCACGGCGGCATAGAGCCTCTCCAGCGTGGCGAGACTCGCTTCCGCCAGGCGCTTCTGCCGCGCGTCGGGCGCGCCGATCACTGCGGTCCTGAGAAGGGGCGCGCAGTAGCGCTGATACACGCCGCCGAATTCCATGAAGACGTTGTCGCCGCGTTTCAGCGGGACGCGCTTGCCCGTGGCATGCACCACGCCTGAGCGGTGGCCGGTTCGCACAATGGGCTGGATCGAGAAGAACTCGCTGCCGGCCGCCAGCATGGACTGGCTGGCGGCGGCGATGATGTCGTTGTCCAGGCCCTCCTCGCGGATCGCGGCGATCCCGGCCGCCATGCCGAGGTCGGTCAGACGGGCAGCCTCGCGCATGCAGGCGATCTCCGCCGCCGACTTGACCGCGCGCAACCTCGCCGTCAGGTCCGAGGCATCGACGAACAGGGCACGAGGCAGGCCTGCCTGCAGACGCTCCAGCGTCCAGGCATTGAGGCCTGGACGCCGCAGCTCGACGCCGATGTGCCGGCCTTCGGCGCCAAGGTCCTGCAGAAGCGCGGCCAGTTGATCGCCGGCCTCGTCCATGCGCTCCCAAAGCACCACCGCGATGCGGGTCAAGCGGGAGTTCTGCTGCGCAAGCTCGGTATCGCAGCATTGCAGCAGCAGTTCGCCGCGCGCCGGCACGATCAGGCAGTGGTACCAGTCGCTGAGCGGCGTCTGGAAGCCGGTCAGCCAGCAGATATTGGGCAGGCTGTGCAGCAGCAGAAAATCCAGCCCCTCGGCATCCATCCTCGTGCGCACCCGCGCCAGACGCGCAGCATACTCCTCGGCTGTGAAGGCCAGTTCGCGCGGCATGGCCAGGATGGGGACGGTGCCCCGGCTGGGCTGACGCTCCATGCTCACTCCTCCCCAATCACCAGCGTATCGGCGGCGCGCCATGTGAGGGTCACGCCCTCACCGATCCGGCGGCGCTCCGCTTCGCCCAGATTGGCGGCGCGCAGCAGCACACGCTGCCCGTCCGGGAGAACCACCTCGTAAGTGACGACCGCGCCCTCGTAGGACACATCCTCAACTCGGCCGGCGACCCGGTTCTCGCCGGGGCCGTCAAGGTGGATGCGCTCCGGACGGATGGCGACCTGCGGCCCTTCACCGGCGAGCCGTGCGCCGGCCGCCCGCAGCGTCGCGCCGGCAAGCCGCAGGCTGCCATCGGCACGCGTGACGGCGAGGAAATTGGTCTGGCCGACAAAGTCCAGAACGAAGCGGCTGGCGGGCCGCTCGTAGATGACGTCGGGCGGCCCTTCCTGCTCTATGCGGCCGTGGTTCATGACGACGACGCGGTCGGCCATGGTCAGGGCTTCCTCCTGGTCGTGCGTGACGAAGACGACGGTCAGGGCCAGGCGTCGCTGCAGCGCTCGGATCTCGCGTCGCATCTCCTCCCGCAGCTTGCGATCGAGCGCCGCGAAGGGCTCGTCCAGCAGCAGTACCGTCGGGCGCACGACGAGACTGCGGGCGATGGCCACACGTTGTTGCTGGCCACCGGAGAGCTCTCGGGGCAGGCGCTCCTCGAACCCTTGCAGGCGCAGCAGCGACAACATCTGGGCGATCCGCTCGCTGCTCTCGGCGGCCCCGACCTTCCTGAGCACGAGGCCGAAGCCGATGTTTTCCTCGACCGTCATGTGCGGAAAGAGCGCCAGGTCCTGGAAGACCATGGCGATGTTGCGCCGATGCGCCGGCAGTTCGTTGGCCACCACGCCGTCAATGGCGATGGTGCCCGACTCGGCGTAGTTCAGACCGGCCACTGCCCGCAGCGTCGTGGTCTTGCCGCAACCGCTCGGCCCCAGCAGGCAGACGAACTCGCCTGGCGCAATGTCGAGCGAGACCGAATGGACCACGCGCCGAGCGCCGTGGCTGACGCAGAGCTCACTGAGGCGCACTGCCCCCTTCATCGCGACATGCCCCCGGAAGTGATGCGCCCGATGCCCATGACCCGCTCGCTTATCAACAGACCAGCCAGGCTGACCAGAATCAGCAGGGTCGAGATCGCGGCGACTGTCGGATCGCTCTCGGTTCGTATGTAGGCGTAGATCTCGATCGGCAGGGTGCCGCGCGTGGTCACCAGGAAGGAGGTGACGGTGAAGTTGTCGAAGGAGACGACGAAGGCGAAGACGCCGGCAGCGATCATCCCGGGCCGGATCGCCGGCAGCGTCACCTTTCGGAAGGTGGTGAAGGGTCCGGCGCCCAGGACATAGGCGGCCTCCTCCTGGGAGCGCGCAGTGGTCTGCAGCGCCGCCATGACGACGCGCACCGCATAGGGCAGCGTGATGACGGCGTGCGCCAACAGGATGTTGAGCGTCGAGATGTACATGCGCGCCTGTGAGAAGAGGATCAGGAAGCCGAGGCCCAGCACGACTTCGGGAATCATCATGGGAAGCTGAAGCAGGGTGATGACGACCCCGCGGCCGGGAAAGCGATGGCGAACCACCAGGTAGCTCGCCGCCGTGCCCGCCACCACGGCAATGGCAGCCGACGCCATGCCCACCAGGAGGCTCAGAAGCAGAGCTTCCCGGAAGGCCGGCCGCGCGAAGGCATTGAGGTACCAGCGGAAGGAAAAGCCCGCAGGCGGGAAAAGCGCCGCTGGACTGGGATCGAAGGAGACCAGCGCCACCACAAAGTGGGGCACGACCAACAGAAGACAGGCCGCGACCGCGAAAGCCCCTGGCGCGAAACCAAGGCCGGGAGAAGGATTGAAGGCCTTCATGCCAGGCGCATCCAGCGCTCGGCCAGGCGGTTGGCGACATAGACCGCCAGGAAGGCGAGGACGAGCGTGACCAGTGCACCCGCCGCCGCAAAGCCATAGGCGTTGAGATTGATCGCCTGCTCGTAGGCGAAGACCGAGATGAGGTCGACGAAGCCTCCACCGAGCAGCAGCGGTGTGGCGAAGGCCGCCAGGCTGTAGAGGAAGACCACCGTGACGCTGGCCAGCACGCCGGGCGCGCTCAATGGCAGTATCAGGCGCCAGAAGATGTACATGCGCCCGGCGCCCAGCGTCAGTGCCATCTCGCGCAGAGATGGCGGTATGCGATCGAGCACCGTCACGATGGGAAAGACGGCGAAAGGCAAGGCGGCGCTGACCAGGCCGATCGTCACGCCCAGCTCGTTGTAGATCATGCGGATCGGCGTCTCGATCAGGCCGGCATCGCGCAGCGTACGGTTGATCACGCCGTTGTTGCCCAGGATCAGGATCAGCGAGTAGATGCGCGTCACGTTGACCGAGAAGAACTGCAGGACCAGCACCAGCGTGATGAGCCGGCGCCAGCCGGGCGTGGTGCGGCTCATGACATAGGCCACGGCGTAACCGAGGATCAGCGTGACCACCGAGGTCCAGAGCGCAACGCGGAAGGAGCGCCAGACATACGCGAGGTAGGTCGGATCGGAGACAAAACGCTCATAGTGGCCGAGCCAGCCCTGCTCGCTTCCGAACGAGACGGCGACCATGGCGGAGACGCCGGCGGCCATGAAGCCCAGGATCAGGGCGGCGGGAAGCAACAGCAGCCAGGTAGTGGGGCGCAGTCGGGTCATGGGGGCACTTGGCGGCAAGATGGCCACTTGAGGCAAGGAGGAGCCGGCCCTGCGGCGGCAGGACCGGTGGCTGCCGACAAGCCTAGCGGGTCTGGATCTCCTTCTTGAAGCGGTCGTCCCAGGCTGGAAGCTTGTCGTTGATGATATGCCAATCCGCCCGGTAGAGCAGATCAGCCGGCGGCCGGAAGGAGTCTATGGAGGCTGGCGCGCTCGCTTTGGGATTGACAGGCGTGCAGGTGATGAATCCGCAATAGGCCGTCTGCGCCTCGGGCGTGGCGATGAAGTCGACGAACTTCATCGCCAGTTCGGCCTTCTTCGCGTTGGGGATGCCAACGCCGACCGCCGTGGTCAGCACCTTGTGATCGGTGGGGATGACGAACTGCAGCTTGCCGTCGCCCAGATGCTTGGCGAAGTCGGACAACAGGCCGAAGGCCAGCACCGAGGCCTCCCCGGACTGCAGCGCCTTCACCGATTCGCCGTCGGTAGCCACGAAGGACACAATGTTCGGCTTCATTTTCTGCAGGAAGTCGAAAGCAGGGTCGATGTTGTGCTCGCTGCCGCCGTTGATCAGCGCCGACATGATGATCCAGCGTCCGCTTGAGAACTGCCCGTTCGGGCTGGCGATCTGGCCGGCCAAACGTGGATCCAGCAGATCCTCCCATTTCGTCAGCTCGAAGGGCGCCATGTCCTTGCGATAGACGAACCCGAAGAGGATGTTCATCACGTCGATCGAGGTGCCGCGCACCGCGTGTGCCGGCAACTGACTCAGGTTTGGCGCCTTGGCCGGATCGATCGTCACCAGCAGCTTCTCCTCGGCCGCCTGCTCCAGGGCGTCGGCGGTGGAGAAGATGATGTCGACTTGAGGATCGGCGGCCTGTGAGCGGATCTTGGCGATGCCGCCGCGCGTGTTCTGCTGCTGCTCGTAGACGACCTCGACGCCGTACTTGGCCGCGAAGGCGTCGCCAACGGCGCGCGCACCCTCCTCCCACACGCCACCCCAGGTCTGGATTACCAGTCTTTCGGCCGCGGCGGCATTGCCGCCCAGCATGCAAAGGAGAAGCAGTGCGCCACTGAACAGTCTCTTCTTGTTCATACCATCCCCCTGCCTTGCAGTTTGAAGATCGGACAGGGGCGGCAGGGTAGAGGCGGCAGTCCGATATAAAAAATAGCATTTATCATAATCAGCTATAGCAGTATTCTATAGACATGGATCTGCACCAGCTTCGCACGCTGAAGCACGTCGCCGAGCTTGGCAGCCTCAGCCGGGCAGCCGACCGTCTGCGCATCGCCCAGCCGGCGCTCAGTCGCCAGATTCGGCTGCTGGAGGAGGAGCTGGGCACGGCGCTGTTCGAGCGCCACGGCCGAGGGATGGTGATCACGGAGACGGGCCGCGAGGTGCTGAAGCACGCCCTGCGCATCATGGCCGAGGTAGAGGAACTGCGGGCCAAGGTCGATGAAGCGGCTGGGCCTCTGTCGGGTCGCGTCGTGCTGGGCATGCCGCCGACCATCAGCGAGATTATAACGGTTCCGCTGGTGCGGGCTTTCGATGTGCGGCACCCCGAGGTCGAGCTCAGCTTCGTGTCGGCGTTCAGCGGATACCTTCTGGATTGGCAACAGCGCGGCGAACTCGACCTCGCAGTGCTGTATGATCCGCAGACCACCCGTTCACTGCGAACTCGCCCCCTGCTGCTGGAGTCCTTCTACCTGTTCGGGCCGTCCGATGCGGGGTTCCAACAGCATCAGCCGCTGCGCTTTGCCGAGCTCGCCGGGCGGCCCCTGGTGCTCCCCGGCCCGCGCCACGCCATGCGCAGCATCTTTCAGCGTTGCGCGGCAGAGGCTGGCATCCAGCTCAAAGTCCGCATCGAAGTCGACTCACTGAGCGCCATGAAGGACCTCGTGCGCAGCGGCTACGGCCAGACCCTTCTCCCCTTGGCATGCATGCACGACGACATCGTGGCGGGCCAGCTCACCGCCGCGCCGTTGATCGACCCCACGCCCACGCGACGCATGGCCCTTTCCTTTCCTGCGGACCGGCCGGCCTCGAGGGCCGCGCAATTCGCGGCGGCAGAGATCGCCAGGATCGTGAGCGAACGCGTGGCAGGCGGCACATGGAGCGGCGAGATCGTATCGGCCCCATGAGGCGGCACAAGATCGTGCCTTCTGTCATGCTTCCGCCGACAAGCGACGCGAAGATTGGGCATTGCGGGGCTGGACCCGAGCAACCGCAGACCGAAAGGACCGTTCATGCAAAAGCCGAAGCTCGCGCCCGTGAAGGAGCTCGTAGCGAAGAACCGCGCGCAGTTTCCGAACGAGAGCGCCGAATACCGCACGGCGCGCAACGCCCTTCTCGCCGAGGAGATCGAGCTCCGCCGCCATATCGAGCGCGTGGCGGAGCAGCGCCGCCAGCTACCTCCGGGCGGCGAGGTGAAAAGGGACTATCGCTTCGAGGGCGAGGACGGGCCGACGACGCTCTCCGCCCTCTTCGGGACCAAGGACACGCTCATCATCTACAGCTACATGTTCGGGCCGGAGCGCAAGAAGCCCTGCCCCATGTGCACCTCCTTCATGTCGACCTGGGACCACAAGCTGCCGGACATCGAGCAGAGGGTGGCGTTCGCCATGGTAGCGCGCGCGCCCATTGCGCGGCTGAAGGAGGCGAAGAAGGCGCGCGCCTGGACGAAGCTGAAGATCTACTCCGACACTGACGGTGACTTCACGCGCGACTATGTGAGCGCCAAGGACGAGGACGTGCCCGGCTTCACCGTCTTCACGCGCCGCGACGGCAAGGTCCGCCACTTCTGGAGCGGCGAGATGGGCGGCGGCATGTCGGACCCCGGACAGGATCCCCGCGGCGCGCCGGACCCCGATCCGCTCTGGACGCTTCTCGACACGACGCCCGAGGGCCGCGGCAGCGACTGGTATCCGAGCCTCGACTACGGCCGGCCTCAAGGGTAGAGGTGTCGTCGCCGCACCGCTTTCGCGGCGCTCACCCTTCAATGAGGCCCCGTCACATGCCTTCCGACCGGCTGATCGACCTCTACAGCGACACCAAGACCAAGCCGACGCCCGCCATGCGCCGCTTCATGATGGAAGCGGAGGTCGGCGACGAGCAGAAGGGCGAGGACCCGACGACCAGCCTGCTCGCCGAGCGGGTGGCCGACCTCCTCGGCAAGGAGGCGGCCGTGTTCCTGCCGTCGGGCACCATGTGCAACCAGATCGCGCTCGCGGTCCATTGCCGGCCGGGCGATGAGGTCTATCTCGAGCGGGGCGCCCACATCATCAATTTCGAGGGCGGTGGCCCGGCCACGCTCGCGGGCGTGGTGCTGAACCCGATCGACGGCGAGCGCGGCGTCTTCACCGCCGACCAGCTTTCGCGCGTCATCCGCGAGGAGAGCCGCTACGGCCCAAAACCCCGCCTCGTCTGCCTCGAGCAGACGGCCAATCTTGGCGGCGGCCGCGTATGGCCGATGGAGGCCATCGCCTCCGTGATGGAGCGGGCGCGCAAGTCAAAGCTCAAGGGCCATCTCGACGGCGCGCGCCTCTTCAACGCCACCGTGAAGTCGGGCCACAAGCCGGCCGACTATGCTCGCCACTTCGACAGCCTCTGGATCGACTTCACCAAGGGCCTCGGCGCTCCGGTCGGCGCCGTGCTCGCGGGGCCGAAGGACTTTATCCACGAGGCCTGGCAGCACAAGCAGCGGCTCGGCGGCGCGATGCGCCAGTCGGGCATCATCGCCGCCGCCTGCCTCTACGCGCTCGACCACCATGTCGAGCGCCTGGCGGAGGACCATGCCAACGCGCAGACGCTGGCGAAGGCCTTGAGCGCCATCCCGGGCATCAGGATCAACCCTCAGCATGTCGAGACCAACATCATCTTCTTCGATGTGGCCGATACCGGCTGGAGGGCGGCCGACCTCGTCGCGGCGGCGCGCGGGCGGGGCGTGGTGATCGGGGCCTACGGCTCGACCACGGTGCGCGTCCTCACGCATCTCGACGTCAACGCGGCGGACGTCGAGCGGGCGGCCGGGGTGATCGGCGATCTCCTCTCCAAGCCCTCCCGCGCCGCCGCGGAGTGAGGCGCAGGGTTGGGCTAGACCGGACACATCTTTCTTCGTCATTCCAGCGCAAGCTGGAATCCACTGGTGAGTCCGTCGCGAGCGTCACCGC
Source organism: Parvibaculaceae bacterium (assembly GCA_050181295.1). GTDB lineage: Bacteria > Pseudomonadota > Alphaproteobacteria > Rhizobiales > Aestuariivirgaceae > JBFXDI01. The sequence continues at coordinate 9,911 of JBFXDI010000038.1, forward strand.
TTCAGGGGATGCCAGCGTCCGCTGGCATGACGGAATTTGGCGTGATGAGTTGGCGGCTGGCCTTCGGCGCCCGAAGTCCCGCTGGATTTGAGCCGCCCCACGCCCTACATTCCTCCTTGGCAGGCTGCCCTTCTCGTGAGGAGATCATTTCCCAGGGGCCTATACGATCCTAAATGGGAGCTGTCCCTGCCCCTGGCCATCGGCCTCGGGCACACGGCGCCCACCTACGTAAGTAGGGACCCGGGATCGACACCTCCCACGGTCGCGGTGGCCTTGCCGTTTCATCCACCCTTCGACGATGGGGCTGCCTTGCTCGCCGATACGGATCGCGCCCCAGGCCGGAAGTCATCCACCCTCGCGGAGACCAAGCGGGCGCTGCGGCCCGAGGCCGTCGCCACGCGCGCCAGGGCGCATGCCGCGCTCAGCACGAAGGCGGCCGCGACGCTCGCCGCTACCGGCCTCTCCTTCCTGGGTGCGCCTGCGGGCCGCATCGTCTCGGGATTCATGTCCTTCGGCGAGGAGATCGACGTCCTGCCGCTCATCGCCAGGCTCGCCGGCGAAGGCTGGACGACCGCCATGCCGGTGATCGAGGGGCCGCGCCGTCCCCTCGCATTCCGCGCCTGGAAGCCGGGCGAGCCGACCGTCGCCGGCGTCTGGGACATTCCCCGCCCGACCGAGGATGCCGCGCTCCTCGATCCGGACGTGCTCATCGTGCCGCTCCTCGCCTTCGACGCGGAAGGCTACCGGCTGGGCTACGGCGGCGGCTTCTACGACCGGACGCTCGCAAAGCTTCGCGCCATGAAGCCCGTCGTCGCGGTGGGTGTCGCCTACAGCGCGCAGGAGATGGCGCAGGCCCCGCGCGGCGAACACGACCAGCCGGTGGACTGGGTCCTGACGGAAAAGGGGCCGCGGCGGCTATGCGGCTGATCTTCCTCGGCGATGTCGTGGGCCGCTCCGGCCGCCGGGCGGTGGAGCGCGAGCTGCCGCTGCTCAGGGCCCGCTACGAGCCCGACCTCGTGGTGGTGAACGGCGAGAACGCGGCCGGCGGCTTCGGCATCACCGAGGAGATCTTCAAGGACCTGCGCGAGGCCGGCGCCGACGTGGTGACGCTCGGCAACCACTCCTGGGACCAGCGCGAGGCGCTGACCTTCATCGCTCGCGCGCCGGAGCTGCTGCGCCCCGTCAACTATCCGCCGGGCGCGCCCGGCGCGGGTTCGGGCCTCTTCCCCGCCAAGTCCGGCAAGCAGGTGCTGGTGGTGAACGTCATGGGGCGCATCCTCATGGACCCGCTCGACGATCCCTTCGCGGCCATCGAGCGCGAGCTTTCCGCCGCGCGGCTCGCCGAGACCGCCGATGCCGTCATCATCGACATGCACGCGGAGGCGACGTCGGAGAAGATGGCCATGGGCCACTTCTGCGACGGGCGCGCGAGCCTTCTCGTCGGCACCCACACGCATGTGCCGACGGCGGACGAGCAGATCCTGCCCGGCGGCACCGCCTACATCACCGATGTCGGCATGTGCGGCGACTACGATTCCGTCATCGGCATGGACAAGGAGGAGCCGCTCAACCGCTTCCTCACGCGCATCTCGAACGCGCGCATGCAGCCTGCCGACGGCGAGGCGACGGTCTGCGGCGTGGCCGTCGAGACCGACGACCGCACGGGCCTTGCTACCAACATCGCGCCGATCCGGATCGGCGGCAGGCTTCAGCCCGCGTTGCCGGACTTCTGGTGAGAGGGAGATAGGGCTCGGCCGCCCTGCCCGGCCGCGGCGTGCATGAGCACGATCCGGTTGAGCATGATCTTGGCGCGCGCCCGGGCGAGATCGAGCACGTCTTCATCGCTGCGCATGCCGGCGGTCGGCCCGGCTTCCAGGCATTCGGACACGCGCCGGGCGGCATCTGTCAGCGGAGCGAGATCACGCAAGGCAGCTCCCGCGTTGGGCGCCTGCATGAGGATTGCCGCCTGCCTCAAGGCCTCCGTCGAGGCCTGGAGCAGAAAGCCGGTCTGTGCCTGTCCGCCGCGTTCTCCGTTCATGCCGCCATCCTCCTCCACCGGAATGCCGATTGTCGCGCCGATACCGTTAACGAGTTCTTAACAGTTGGCCGCGGTCTGATTCGAATGCGGCTGAGTCGGCACTGGATTTCGGCCATTTCCGCCCCTATAACGGCGCCGATCAAGCAAAGCTTGAGCGCGGCTGGCGGAGGGACCGCAGCGTCTCCGGGGACGCCCGTGGCGCGGCGCTCATGGTGGGTGGAGACGATGGCCGGACATTCCCAGTTCAAGAACATCATGCACCGCAAGGGGCGGCAGGACGCGGCGAGATCGCAGGCCTTCTCCAAGCTGTCGCGCGAGATCACGGTCGCCGCCAAACACGGCTCGCCCGACCCCGGCATGAACCCGAGGCTCAGGCTCGCGATCCAGAACGCGCGGGCCGAGAACATGCCCAAGGACCGGATCGAGCGCGCCATCAGCAAGGCCTCGGGCGGTGATGCCGATTCCTATGAGGCGATCCGCTATGAGGGCTACGGCACCGGCGGCGTGGCGATCATCGTCGAGGCCCTGACCGACAACCGCAACCGCACGGCGGGCGCCATCCGCTCCCACTTCACCAAGTTCGCGGGCAATCTCGGCGAAACGGGATCCGTCTCCTTCATGTTCGACCGCGCGGGCGAGATCGTCTACCCGGCCTCCGCCGGCAGCGCCGACGCGATGCTCGAGGC
>JBFXDI010000038.1:12734-30829 GCA_050181295.1 Parvibaculaceae bacterium
TCCGCTCCCACTTCACCAAGTTCGCGGGCAATCTCGGCGAAACGGGATCCGTCTCCTTCATGTTCGACCGCGCGGGCGAGATCGTCTACCCGGCCTCCGCCGGCAGCGCCGACGCGATGCTCGAGGCGGCGATCGAGGCGGGCGCCGACGACGTTGCCTCCGACGAGGAGAGCCACACCGTCACCTGCGCCTTCGAGAACATAGGCGAGGTGTCGTCCGCGCTCGAGGAGAAGCTCGGCGAGGCAACCTCGACCAAGGTGGTCTGGCGGCCGAAGACCATGGCGCCGGTCGATGAGGACACGGCCTCGACGATCCTGAAGCTCATTTCCGCGCTCGAGGCCGACGACGACGTGCAGGCGGTATTCGCCAATCTCGAGGTCTCCGACGAGATCCTAGAGCGCCTCACCGCGGCGTGAGCCTCTTGTCGTCATGCCAGCGAAGGCTGGCATCCCCTGAAGCGATGTGGTCCCGCGGCGGGTTCACCAGGGGATTCCAGCTTCCGCTGGAATGACGGATGGCGATGGGCTCGAAGAATCCTCTAAGCCAGGAAGTCCGTCACGGCGGAATTGAACTCCTCCGGTTTCTGCCAGAAGGCGAAGTGCGACACGCCCGGCAGGATGACGAGCTTCGCGCCGGGGATGTCCTTCGCCATCTCGGAATTGTGCTCGAGACGGATCGCCTCGTCGTGCTCGCCGTCGGAGATCGCCACGGGCGTCTTGATGGTGGCGAGCTGCTCGGCCTTGTAGTCGGGCTGCGTGGCCCACATCTGGCTCACGGCGGCGACGAAATCGTCATACTTGTCAGGCGTCTTGGAGAGTTTCTTGTAGTCCTCTCCCATCCGCTCGATGTACTTGGCGAAGGTGGGGTTCTTGTCGATGTCGGGCTTGAGGCCCTTGAGGTTGGTGTTGGCCCCGAAGGCGAACAGACGGTCCAGCCGGTCGGCGTGGTTGAGCGCGATGTCGAGGCCGATGATGCCCCCGTCGCTCCAGCCGACGATCGAGGCCTTGGGGATCTTGAGATGATCCATGGCGGCGACCACGTCCTTCGCCATGAGGGCGTAGCTGTAAGGTTCTGCGGTCCGTGTCGAGCGGCCATGGCCGCGGCTGTCGAGGCAGACGACGGTGTGCTTCTTGGAGAATTCCGGGAGCTGCGCGCCCCAGACGTCCGAATGCCCGAGCCCGCCATGCAGCATGAGGAGCGGCGGTCCCTCGCCATAGACGGCATAATACATCTCGATACCGTTCACCGGCGCGGTGCCGGTGTCGTCGGCCTTGGGCATGGGCGGCTCGGCCGGAAGCGTCTGCCAGACTTCCTCTGCCCTGAGAGGCAGGCTCGACGGCATCATCAGTCCAAGGCCCACAAGCGACGTCGCGGCAATCACTTCGCGTCTGTTCATGACCATGTCTCCGGGTGACTGTCCGAGAGGCTAGGCCCGCGCGACGAGCGACGCAATCGGCCCCCGGCGCATACGTGCTATAGCTTCGCGATGGCGGCGATTCGCATCCTGGGCATCGACCCTGGCTTGAGGCGCACCGGCTGGGGCGTCACGACATGAGCCGGCGCTACTGGAACGAGGAGATCGAGACCCTGGACGAGCAGGCCCGCCGGCTCATGGAGCGCGAGCGGCTCAGGGAGCAGATCGAGTACAACTATCACTCCAGTCCCTGCTATCGCGCAACGCTGGATGAAGCGGGCCTGAAGCCGTCCGACATACGCCACCTCGAGGACCTCGCTCGCATTCCGTTCATGGAGAAACGATCCATCGCGGAGTCGCAGACTGACGGCACGCTCCTCGGCATCAACCAGTGCGCTCCGCTGGAGAAGATCGTGCGCATCCAGGCGACCGGCGGCACCACGGGCGCTCCCATGCGCATCGGCCTCACGCGGCGCGACGTGGCGGACTACTGCGAGACGGGCGCCCGCGCCTTGTGGGCCATGGGCTGCCGGCCGGACGACATCGTGTTCGAGTGCATGAACTACAATCTCTACTCCGGTGGGCTGAGCGACCACCTGACATTCGAGACGCTGGGCGCCGCAACCGTGCCGTTTGGAGTGGGCAACAGCGAACGGCTGCTCACGATGATGTCCGGCCTCAAGGACGGGGTAAGCATCTGGGCGACGCCCTCCTACGCCGTGAGGCTTGCGGAGGTGGCGGAGGGACAGGGGATCGACCCGAGATCTGTGGGCTTGAGGAAGGGCTTCTTCTCCGGAGAGGCCGGCATGCAGGTGAAGGGTTACCGGGAGAAGATAGAGGCGCTCTGGGGCATGGTCGCGCGCGATCAGTACGGCACGGGCGAGCTCGGCATCCACTCTGGAGAATGCGAGCACCTGAACGGCGTGCACTTCGGCGGCACCGGCTTCGTGCTGACGGAGCTCATAGATCCCGACACCGGCGACGTCCTGCCGTTCGAGGACGGCGCGCAGGGCGAGGTGGTCTACACGTCCATCCGCCGCGAGGCCTGTCCGCTCATGCGCATGCGCTCGCACGACCTCATGCAGGTGTTCATGGAGCCATGCCCTTGCGGGCGCACGAGCTTCCGCTTCCGCATCCTCGGGCGTTCAGACGACATGTTCATAGTCAAGGGCGTGAACGTGTTCCCGCTCGCGCTCCAGGCGGTCCTGATGCGTTTCGCTCCCCGCGTCACCGGCGAGTTCCGCGTCGTTCTCGACCGGCCCCCGCCGATCGACTATCCGGTGCCTGTGACGGTCGAGGTGGCGCGGGCCGTTCCGGCTGAGCTGCACGCGGACCTGTCGAAGGAGATCGCCGCGATGTTACAGAAGGAGCTGAACTTCACCGCCGCGGTGTCGCTGACGGAGCCGGGCGGCATAGCGACTGAGAAGAAGACTCGCCGCGTGGTGCGGAGCTACCGAAACGAGGGGACAGATGGCAGGAGCGGTTGAATGCGAGGTGAGGGATTCCGTTGCGTTCGTGACCCTGAACCGGCCGGAGAAGCTCAACGCCATCAACGAGGACGTCCTGAACGGCCTTTACGACGCGGCGGACCGCATCGCCACATCGGACGGGATTAGGGCGGCAGTCCTCTCCGGCCGCGGACGCGCCTTCTCGGCGGGAGGCGACATCAAGGCCATGGAAGCCATGCAGGACCGCGGCTTCGCCAACACCATCTCGCTCTATATGCGGGTCGCCGCGTCCTTCAGGGCCTGCCCCAAGCCGATCATCGCGGCCGTCCACGGCTATGCGCTCGCGGGCGGCTTCGAGCTCATGCTCCTCTGCGATGTCCGCATCGCCGCCAGGGACACGCAGTTCGGGCTCCCCGACACGGCGCTGGGTCTCAGCCCCACGAGCGGCATGACATACCTGCTGCCGCGCATCGTCGGGCTCGGGCGCGCGATGGACCTGACGCTGTCCGCTGAAAACATCGACGCCGAGGAGGCCTTGCGCATCGGGCTTGTGAACCGTCTGGTCGAGGGCGACGTGCTGATGGCGGACGCGCAGCGCTATGCAGGCAAGCTCGCCTCCTATCCGAGCGTCGGCCTCGCCTATACCAAGAGCGGCTTCTACCGGGCGCTCGACGCCGAGCACGGGACCGCGACCCGGCTCGAGGAGGAAGGAGAGCTTGCGTGCTTCCGCTCGGCGGAGGTGAAGCAGCGCTTTCGCGATTTCCTCAACCGGAAGCGATAGCCTGCTCCCGGCGCCACGGCGCGCTGGGTCTCTGACTGCCGTGATATATGGGGACGGCATGATCAAGGCGATTCGCATCCTCGGCATCGACCCAGGCCTCCGGCGCACCGGCTGGGGCGTCATCGGCTGCGAGGGAAGCCACCTGACGCATATCGCGGACGGCGTGCTCAAGCCTGATGAGGCCCGGCCGCTTGCCCTGCGGCTCGTGGAGCTGCGCGATCTCCTGGAGGAGGTCGTCAGGATCTGGACGCCTGACGAGGTTGCGGTCGAGGAGACCTTCGTCAACAAGGATGCGCGCGCCACGCTGAAGCTCGGCCATGCCCGCGCCATCGCGCTGCTCGTACCGGCGGGCGTCGGCCTTCCCGTCGCCGAATACGCCCCGAACCTCGTGAAGAAAACCGTGGTCGGCGCGGGTCATGCCGAAAAGCAGCAGATCAAACGCATGGTCGAGGTGCTGCTGCGGCGCGCCGCGCCCAGGAGCGAGGATGCGGCCGACGCCCTCGCCATCGCCATCTGCCATGCCCAGCATCGCGCCTCGCAAAGCCTCGCCCGCCGCCTCGCCACGGCCTGAGCGTTCTTGACTTGTTCTCTTTCATCCTATAAGTAATACCAACGAGGTATTACCATGCGGATGACCAGCAAGAGCCAGGTGACGGTGCCCAAGTTCGTGCGCGAGCGCATGGGCATCGGTCCGGGGAGCAACATGGGCTTCGAGGAGCGGGACGGCGAGTTCGTGCTGGTCGATCTCGATGCCAGGAAGGGCGAAACGGCTGGCGAGCGTGCCGTCCGCATCCTGCGCGAGTTCGGCGAGCGCGCGCGAGCAGAAGGGCGCTTGCACGATCTGACAACGGACGAGATCATGGAGATGACCCGCGGTCCGTTCGACGATGTCGACCCTCGTTGATTCCAATGTCATTCTCGATCTGGTCAGCGCTGGGGAATGGACCGGCTGGTCGAAGGCGAAGCTGCAAACACACGCTTCCGAAGGTCAGATCGTTCTGAACCCCGTGATCTATGCTGAAGCCTCCAGCAAGTTCGTGTTCCAGGGCGATTTTGAAAGCATGATCCGTCACGCCGGTTTCATGCGAGAAGATTGTCCATGGGACGCTGCCTACATTGCCGGTCAGGCGCATCTGCTTTATCGCCGGCGGGGTGGCACGCGCGAACGCACCCTGCCCGATTTCCTGATCGGCGCGCATGCGCTCGTGAAAGGCCACACGCTCTTGACCCGCGACGCCCGCCGCTATCGCGAGTACTTTCCCAACCTCGACATCATCGCTCCGGACACTCATCCGTGATCGGCAAGCTCAAGGGGCTCATCGACTCCTACGGCGACGACTACGTCATCTTCGACGTGGGCGGCGTCGGCTATCATGTCTCCTGCTCGACCAAGACGCTCGCCGCCCTGCCCTCGCCCGGCGAGGCGGCGGTGCTCTATACCGAGATGCTGGTGAGCGAGAACGCCATCCGCCTCGTGGGCTTCGGCTCTGCGGGAGAGCGGGAGTGGTTCCGCCTGCTCGACAACGTGCAGGGCGTCGGCACCAAGGTGGCGCTGGCGATCCTCTCCACGCTTTCGGTGCCCGAGCTCGCGAGCGCGGTGGCGCTGCAGGACAAGGCCATGATCGGTCGCGCGCCGGGCATCGGAAAGAAGCTCGCCGAACGCATCGTGGTGGAGCTCAAGGACAAGGCGCCGGCCTTCGCGCCGCCCGACCCGGCGCTTGCGAGGCTTCAGGCCGATCTCGAGGCGCCCCGACCCACCGCCGCATCGGATGCCGTCTCGGCGCTCGTCAATCTGGGCTACGGCCAGACCCAGGCAGGCGCCGCCGTCTCAACCGCCATGCGCAAGGCCGGCGATGAGGCGAGGGCCGAGCAGCTCATCCGCCTGGCCCTCAAGGAGCTCGCGACATGATGAGCCGACCTGTTTGCCAGGCACTCATCGCGTTTGCTGCGTTCACCGTGCTGACCCCTCTTTTAGCTCTCACGCTGCTTGTTCCCTTCGATATCACTCTCTTTGATCAGCATCTTCTCGCAAACGTTCGAGAGAAGGGGATCGCAGTCGTCTTGGCGTTGGTCTATTTTCACGTGGGCGTCTCCTCCATGGCTGGCGGCTATGCAGTCTTGATGGGCATGCTCCGACCAAAGTATCGGTCCTGGCTCCTCGTCCTTACAGCCATCACGATCGTGCATGTCGGCTTGTGGTTCTCGAGCTCAGGATTCGATATCTCCTCCTGGACGACATTTCTGTTTGTAATGGCGTTTCTGCTGCCCGCGGCCATTGTCGCGAGGTGGTTTGTATTGAAGCTGATCCCATCATCTGTTGAGTTCGGGAGCGGGGTTTCATGACCGCGCGGCTCGTGGACAAGGAGCCGAGGCCCGAGGACCAGCTCGACACGCATCTGAGACCCCAGCGGCTTGCCGATTTCGTGGGCCAGGCGCGCGCCAAGGCCAACCTCTCGGTGTTCATCGAGGCCGCGAAGGGACGCAGCGAGGCGCTCGACCATGTGCTGTTCGCAGGTCCCCCGGGGCTCGGCAAGACGACGCTCGCCCAGATCGTGGCACGCGAGCTCGGCGTGAACTTCCGTGCCACCTCCGGCCCCGTCATCGCAAGGGCCGGCGACCTCGCAGCGCTCCTCACCAATCTCGAGGAGCGCGACGTCCTCTTCATCGACGAGATCCACCGTCTCAATCCCGCCGTCGAGGAGATCCTCTATCCCGCCATGGAGGATTTCCAGCTCGACCTCATCATCGGCGAAGGCCCGGCGGCGCGCTCGGTGCGCATCGACCTTGCCCGCTTCACGCTCGTCGGCGCGACGACCCGCACCGGGCTTCTCACCAACCCCTTGCGCGACCGCTTCGGAATCCCAGTGCGGCTCGACTTTTACACCGAGGAGGAGCTTCTCGACATCGTGACGCGCGGCGCCCGCGTGCTAGGCGTCGCGATGAGCGAGGACGGCGCCACCGAGATCGCGCGTCGCTCGCGCGGCACGCCTCGCATCGCCGGACGGCTGCTCCGCCGCGTGCGCGACTTCGCAGCCGTCGACGGCCATGCCCTCATCGACCGCGCGACCGCCGACAGGGCGCTCCGCAAGCTCGAGGTCGACGCGCGCGGGCTCGATGCGCTCGATCATCGCTATCTCTCCTGCATCGCCAGGAAGTTCGGCGGCGGACCGGTGGGCGTGGAGACGATCGCCGCCTCGCTTTCGGAGGCGCGCGACGCCATCGAGGAGATCATCGAGCCCTATCTCATCCAGCAGGGTTTTATCGCCCGCACGCCACGCGGCCGCCTTCTGATGCCGCTCGCCTTCACGCATCTCGGCCTGCCCGTCCCGCAAAGGCCGGAGATCATGCAGGCCACTCTCCCGCTCGATGACGGGAACGGCGGATGAGGGAGCGCGCGACGATCCGATGCTGACGCGGCGATCCTTTCTGAAGCTCGTCGGAGGCGTGCTGACGGCGGGCGTCGGGACCGCGAGCTATGCCTTCGGCATCGAGCCGGGGCTCAGGCTGACGACGACGCGCTATGCGGTCGAGCCGCCGAACTGGCCGCGCGGATTGAAACTCCGCATCGTGGCGCTCGCCGACATCCATGTCTGCGAGCCCTGGATGTCGCTTTCGCGCCTGGAGGGGATCGTCGAAACGGCGAACGCCCTGGAGGGCGACATCGTCGTGCTGCTCGGCGACTATCTGGTCGGGCACCCTTACATCACCGGCAAGGTCGCGCCCCGGCTATGGTCGGCGGCGCTCGCGAGGCTTTCGGCTCCGCTCGGCGTGCACGCCATACTCGGGAACCACGACTGGTGGGAGGACAGGGCGGCGCAGCGGAGCGGCCACGGTCCGATCTTCGCAAGACTCGCGCTCGAGGACGCGGGACTTCCCGTCTACGAAAACGATGCCGCGCGGCTGGAGAAGGACGGCAGGGCCTTCTGGCTCGCGGGGCTCGCCGACCAGGTGGCGCTTCGCCCGGGCCTTGGAGGCCGCAAGCGGCGCGGCTTCGTCGGCCTCGACGACCTGCCCGGAACGCTCGCGAAGACCGCTGCGGAGGAGCCGGTCATACTCCTGGCGCACGAGCCTGACATCTTCCCGGCCGTGCCGGACCGTGTGGCGCTCACGCTGTGCGGTCACACCCACGGCGGACAGGTTCGGCTTTTCGGCTATTCGCCGGTTGTGCCCTCGAGCTTCGGCAACCGCTACGCCTACGGTCAGATCGTGGAGGATGGGCGGCATCTCGTGGTTTCGGGCGGGCTTGGATGCAGCATCTTCCCTGTCCGCTTCGGCGTGCCGCCGGAGATCATGGTGGTGGAGCTTTCCTGAATGGACGGCGAACTCACCCCGTTCGGGCATGTCGCCCGGATCCGGGTCTATTACGAGGACACCGACTTCTCGGGCGCCGTCTACCACGCCAACTATCTAAAATTCTGCGAGCGAGGCCGCTCCGACTTTCTGAGACTGAAGGGCATTCACCATCACGAACTCGCCGGCGACGGCAGTGGGTTCGTGGTGCGGCGCATGGTCTGCGATTTTCTGAAGCCCGCCCGGATCGATGACCTTCTGACGGTCGAGACCCGGCTCCTGGAGGCGGCGGGCGCCCGGTTGAGGCTCGCGCAATCGATTCTGCGGGAGCGCGAGAAGCTGTTCGAGGCCGAGGTGATCGTCGCTCTCGTCGACGGCAGGGGGCGTCCCAGACGGCTGCCGGCCTCCCTGGCTGCGACGCTTTCGCGGGTTGCCTCGGAAAAACCGACTGCGTAACTCGACATTAACCATGCGCTGGTTGTGTGGCGCGAGGATCGCCGCGGATCGGATCGCCCTGACGAAGCGAGGAATTTGGCGCTCAAGAGCGCCGCAGTTTGGCCAAAGTTGATTTGCCTTTTGCCCAGTCCCCGCGGGCTTCGCTCGAGGGGTTGGGACATATCTTGAGGGACAAGGTCGCGAATGGAAGTGGAAGCCGGACAGATCGCCGCCCAGCACGGCAATTTCTCGATGCTGTCCCTGTTCTGGCAGGCCGGCCTGGTCGTGAAGATCGTGATGATCGGGCTTCTCGTCGCCTCGGTCGGCTGCTGGGCGATCGTCATCGAGAAGTTCTACGTGATCGCCCGCGCCCTGCGCTCGGCCGACCGTTTCGAGCAGGTCTTCTGGTCGGGCCAGTCGCTTGAGGACCTCTATCTGACGCTTGGTCCCCGCGGCAACCAGGGCATGGCATCCATGTTCATGGCGGCGATGCGGGAGTGGAAGCGCAGCCAGGAAAGCGCGCTCCGGGCAGGCTTCCTGGGCGTCCAGAACCGCATCCAGAAGGTCATGGACGTCCAGATGCAGCGCGAGATGACGGATCTCGAATCGCGCCTCCTGTTCCTGGCGACGGTGGGCTCGACGGCCCCCTTCATCGGCCTTTTCGGCACCGTCTGGGGCATCATGAACGCCTTCCAGGCCATCGGCGTCTCGCAGAACACCAACCTCGCGGTGGTCGCGCCGGGGCTCGCGGAAGCCCTTTTTGCGACCGCCCTCGGCCTTCTTGCCGCCATTCCGGCGGTGATCTTCTATAACAAGTTCTCAAGCGACATCGGCAAGATCGGGGTGAGGCTCGAGAACTTCGCGGACGAGTTCTCCGCCATCATCTCGCGCCAGCTCGACGAAAGGGCTTGAGGCAATGGGCGTTTCCATCCAGTCGCATCAGGGAAGCACCCGCCGCCGCTCCGGCCGTCGCGTCAGCCATTCGCCGATGTCGGAGATCAACGTCACGCCCTTCGTGGACGTGATGCTGGTGCTGCTCATCGTGTTCATGATCGCCGCCCCGCTGCTCACCGTCGGCGTGCCGATCGAGTTGCCGCAGACCCGCGCCAAGCCTCTTCAGGGCGATACGGAGCCGATTACCGTATCCGTGACGCCGGAAGGCAAGATATTCCTTCAAAATACTGAGATCGATATCGACACACTGGCGCCGAAATTGGTCGCCATAGCCAAGAACGGCTATGATGAGCGGATTTTCGTGCGTGGAGACCAGAGCGTCAACTACGGCAACGTGATGAAGGTCATGGGCGTGCTCAACGAGGCCGGCTTCAAGCGGATCGGGCTCGTGACCGATATTGAGCGGAAAGATACGCAATAGGGACGACGGAGGGGATGCGCTACAGCCTTCCAGCCTCTGTTCTGCTGCATGCGGCGATCCTCGTCGCGGCCGTCGTCATATTGCCCAATCCCGAGCGTTTCGAGGTCAAGGAACAGGACTCGATCCCGGTCGAGATCGTCTCGATCGAGGACATCTCCAAGCGCCAGGCCGTGAGCAAGGAGGCGCCGGAGCCGGAGCCCGAGAAGAAGATCGCGCCTCCCAAGGTCGAGGAGGCCGTCAAGCCGAAGCCCGCCCCCGAGGTCGCCAAGGAGGTGAAGGAGGCGGCGAAGGAGCCCCAGTCCGAGCCTCAGCCGAAGCCCGAGCCGAAGGCGGAGCCCGAGGAGGCGCAGCCCGATCCGCAGCCGCTCGAGGAGCTCATCAAGGAGACGGAAGCGGCGCCCGAGCCCGCGCCTGAGCAAAAGCCCGAGGAGAAGAAGGCTGAGGCCAAGCCCGTTCCCGTTCCCAAGCAGAAGCCGACGCCGCCCAAGAAGGAGGCGGCCAAGGAGAAGCCGAAGCCGGAATTCAATCCCGACGACGTGGCAGCGCTTCTCAACAAGATCGACGACACGCGGAAATCGCCGCCGAAGCCCGAGCAGGAGGAAGGCGTCGCCAAGAAGGCCGAGTTCACCTCGCTCACCGGCGCCGACGAGCGCCTCGCGGCCGATCTGGTGGACGCCTTGAGGCGTCGCATCGAAAGCTGCTGGTCGCTGCCTTCCGGGGCGCGCGACGCGCAGAACCTCCAGATCCGCATCCAGTTCCAGCTCAGCATCGACGGCATGCTGACCAGCTATCCGCAGCTCCTCAACGCCAACCCCCATCCCGCCTTCGACGCCGCCGCGAGAAGCGCCCAGGCCGCGGTCAAGCAATGCGAGCCCTACAACTTCCTGCCGGCCGAGAAATACGATCTGTGGCACGACATCATCCTGACCTTCGATCCAAGCCGCATGCTCGCCACCAACTGATGCCTGGAATGGCTGCCGGCGAACTGCACATTACCAACAGGCCGGACGCGGCGCTGCACCACTGAACTCCCGACATGGGAACTGGCGAAACGACATGAGAAAATCCATGGGCCGCTTTTCTTTGCTCTTCCGCGACACCGCGGCGATCTGCCTGGCGCTCGCGCTCGTGATGCTGGCCTTCGCGGGCGCACCGGCACACGCCGCCCTCGAGGTCGACATCACCAAGGGCAATGTCGAGCCGATGCCGATAGCGCTTCCGGATTTCCTCGGCGACTCGCCGGACGAGCAGAAGTTCGGCACTGACATCGTCACCGTCATCGGCAACAACTTGGAGCGCTCCGGCCTTTTCCGGCCCCTGCCCCAGGCTTCCTTCATCGAGCAGGTCACATCCTTCGAGGCCGCGCCGCGCTTCGGCGACTGGCGCACGATCCAGGCGCAGGCGCTCGTCACCGGCCGCATGACGCTGCAGGCCGACGGGCGGCTCAAGGCTGAGTTCAGGCTCTGGGACGTGTTCGCGGGCCAGCAGATCGCCGGCCTCCAGTTCGTCTCGACGGCCCGCAACTGGCGCCGCATCGGCCATCTGATCTCGGACGCCATCTACAAGGCGCTGACCGGCGAGGAGGGCTATTTCGACACGCGCATCGTGTTCGTGGAGGAATCCGGCCCGAAGACGAAGCGCATCAAGCGGCTGGCGATCATGGACCAGGACGGCTTCAACGTCCGCCAGCTGACCGACGGCTCCGACCTCGTGATCACGCCGCGCTTCAGCCCCAACTCGCAGGAAATCACCTACATGTCCTTCGCGGGGGGCAAGCCCCGCGTCTATCTCTACAATATCGAGACGAGCCAGCGGGAAATCGTCGGCGAGTTCCCGAACATGAGCTTCTCGCCCCGCTTCTCTCCCGACGGCCAGCGGGTGGTGATGAGCCTGCAGCAGGGTGCCAACTCGAACATCTACGCCCTCGATCTGAGGTCGCGCTCCATGCGCCAGCTCACGACCACGCTCGCCATCGACACGGCGCCGAGCTACTCGCCGGACGGCGCCCAGATCACGTTCGAATCCGATCGCGACGGGGCCCAGCAGGTCTATGTCATGGGCGCCGACGGCTCGAACCAGCACCGGATCAGCTTCGGGGAGGGGCGCTATTCGACGCCCGTCTGGTCGCCCCGCGGCGACTACATCGCCTTCACCAAGCAACTGGGCGGCCGCTTCGCCATCGGCGTCATGCGGCCGGACGGCTCCGGTGAGAGAATATTAACCGAAGGTTTTCACAATGAAGGTCCGACTTGGGCGCCAAACGGCCGGGTCATCATGTTCTTCAGGAACATCCCCGGCGAACAGGGCGGGCCCAAGCTCTATTCGGTCGACTTGACGGGCTACAACGAGAGGGCGGTGGAAACCCCGGGATTTGCTTCCGATCCCGCGTGGTCGCCCTTGCTCAAGTGACCGCATAGGGTTAATAACCGCGCCTGACGGATGGTCGGACGCCCTCAGGGGCGCGGCTCCAAGGTCAGGCGCAAAGTGTGGGATGGGCCGGTAGAGGCCCGAGGGTGCGCCTGGGAATACGCGGGAAGGTTTGTTTCCCCGCGTTTTCGGGACATTGTCTTGAGGAGTGGGAACGAATGCTGCGTCATATCGCTGCGGTCAGGTTCGCGGCCGTGTTTCTTGCCCTGCTCGCGGTCGCGGGCTGTTCGCAGAAGAACCGGCCGGATCTGGCCACCGAGCAGCAGGCGGTGCCGGGGTCGGAGCGTGATTTCATCGTCAATGTGGGCGACCGCATCTACTTCATCGTCGATCAGTCGACGCTGACGCCGGAAGCGCAGGAGACGCTGCGCCGGCAGGCTGCCTGGCTCCGGCAGTATCCCTCGGTGACCATCCAGATCGAGGGGCACTCGGACGAGCGCGGCACGCGCGAGTACAACATTGCCCTTTCGGCACGCCGCGCCGCCGCCACCCGGCAGTTCCTGGCCGCCCAGGGCGTCGAGGCCAGCCGCTTGTCGACCATCGCCTATGGCAAGGAGCGCCCGGTGGCCGTCTGCGACGCGGAATCCTGCTACTCGCAGAACCGGCGCGCGGTGACCGTCATCACCGGCGGCGCGGTGTCGGGATAGACGCCGCCTCCGCCGCAAAAAAGCTTCGGCCCGGCCATAGCATCGGGCGTATCCTGTCGAGGATGCGCCCCCGCCGGCGAGCGGAAGCAGGAGGAGGCTTGAGAACGTCATGAGGATCAGGATCGCCAGGTCCCTGGCCGGCTGCGGGATTGGCCTCGCGCTGGCCTTTTCGGCTTTGCCCGCGAGCGCTCAGGGCGACCAGTGGAACGCACTCTACGATCGCATCATCCGTCTTGAGCACGAGATCAAGACCCTGCAGGGCGGCGGCGGGCAATATGCCGGGCAGCAGCCCTCGGGCGACGCGGGCTTCCGCCTCACCCAGCTCGAGGACCAGATGCGCCAGCTCATGAGCCAGATGCAGGATCTGAGCTACCGGATGCGCGAGATGCAGCAGCAGATGCAGGCCATGGGCGCGCGCAAGCAGGGAAGCTACCAGGCGCCTCCGGAGGAAGCGCCCCAGCAGCAGGCCTTGCAGCAGGAAGCGCCCCCGCAGCCGGAACGGCAGGCGGAGGCGCCGCCGCAGCCCGACTACTCGCTCGAGCAGTCCAACGAGCAGCTGGACTATTCGCAGTACCAGTCCACGCAGCCCTATCAGCCGCAGGACTTCGCGGCGGAGAACAATTCCAGCGCTAACGATCAGAGCCAGCAGCAGCTCGCTCCGGGTCCCACCAACCTAGGCCAGCTCCGGGTAGGCCAGCAGGGCCAGCAGGGCCAGCAGGGCCAGCAGCAGGTTCCGCCGAGCAACACGGACAGCGTGGAGCAGGGTCTCCTGCCCGAGAAGGTGGAGACCGCCTCGCTCGACGGCAACCAGATCACCGGACAGGGCGATCCCCAGGCCGGCTACCAGCAGGCCTACGACAACCTGCTCGGCCGCCGCTTCGGCGAGGCCGAGGCCGGCTTCAAGACGTTCATCGGACAGAACGGCGACAGCCCGCTCGCGGGCGATGCGCAATACTGGCTGGGCGAGACCTACTATGCCCAGGGCGACTACAAGCAGGCGGCGCAGAGCTTCCTGAAGGGCTACAAGAGCTATCCCAAGAACCGCAAGGCGCCGGACTCGCTCCTGAAGCTTGGCATGTCGCTCCAGAAGCTCGGCCAGAAGCCGCAGGCCTGCGGTACCCTTGCGCAGGTCGGCAAGGAATATCCTAAGGCCGGGACGGCGAAGAGCCAGGCGTTGAAGGAGATGCAGCGCGCCGGCTGCTGATCCAGCCTCCGTGGAACGACCGGGCGCGCGCACGACCAGGCCGGCGAAACGGCCACGCCCCAATCCTCCGGCCGATGGGGCGCAGCCAGTTGCTGCCGCCGAGGCCGCTCATCTCTTCGAGCCGCTGACCCGCCACGATCACATCGCGCTCGCGGTCTCCGGAGGATCGGATTCGACCGCGCTCCTCTGGCTTGTCGCGCGCTGGCAGTGCGCCGTGGCCGATCCACCGTCGGTTACGGTGCTGACCGTCGATCACGGGCTGCGGCCGGGCTCGGCGGAAGAGGCACGCCAGGTGGTTGCGCTCGCCGCCTCCTGCGGGCTGCCCGGCCTCGCACTCGCCTGGCAGGGTCGCAAACCCCGCACGGGGCTCCAGCAGGCGGCGCGCGAGGCGCGATACGGCCTGCTGACGGACTGGTGCCGGACGAACGCCGTCCCTGCCCTTCTCACCGCCCATACCAGCGACGACCAGGCGGAGACCTTCCTCATGCGGTTGGCGCGCGGCTCAGGGCTCGACGGGCTTGCAGGGATCGGCGACAGCCGCCGCAACGGCATCGACATCCTGCGGCCGCTGATCGGGGTTTCCCGTGCCCGCTTGCGCGCGACGCTCAAGCACGCGGATGTTTCCTGGATCGAGGACCCGAGCAACAGGGACGAGCGCTTCGAACGGGTCCGCTGGCGGCGTGTCCTCGAAACCCTCGCCGCCGAAGGCGTCGAGGCCGCCGACATCGCGCTCGCATCCAGGCGGCTCGCCCGCGCGCGCCAGGCGCTGGAGGAACCGCTCCGGCAGCTTGTCGCCGCGGCGGTGGCCTGCCCAAGCGATGCGCGGGCCGAGATCGATCGCGCCCTCTTCGAGGCCGCGCCGGAAGAGCTCCGCATCCGGCTCCTCAAGGCCGTCATGGAGAAGATCGGGGGAGTAACGGTCGAGCTCCAGGCGCTCGAGCGGCTGGAAAGTGCGCTCCGGGCGGGAAGCCCGGCCCGCACCCTTTCCGGATGCCGCGTCGGGCGCAAGGCGGACCGCATCCTCATCACCCGGGAGGGTCCCCGTGGAAGGGCAGAAAACCGGGCCGGAAAGCCCGGCTAGACGATTGATTTACGACAGAGTGACGCTTGGCAAGGATGGATGCGGCACCTATGTTAGGATGTCTTCGGAAAACGGTCGGCGCGGGTCACGCCCTCCAGGCGTCAGGTGAGGAACAAGGTTGAACAATTTCCGTAACTTCGCCGTTTGGATCATCATCGCGCTCCTGCTGTTCGCCCTCTTCAACCTGTTCCAGGGTCCGGGCCAGCGCACAAGCTCCAGCGAGATCAGCTACTCGCAGTTCCTCGACAAGGTTTCGACCGGCGAGGTCCGTAACGTCACCATCGCCGGCGAGCAGATTTCCGGCAACTTCGCCGATGGTCGCGGCTTCACGACCTACAGCCCGCAGGATCCGAACCTCGTCTCGAAGCTCTCCGACAAGGGCATCGAGATCAAGGCGCGGCCCGCGACCGAAGACAATCTGCTGCCGAGCATCCTGCTCTCCTGGTTCCCCATCCTGCTCATGGTCGGCGTCTGGATCTTCTTCATGCGCCAGATGCAGTCTTCCTCCGGCAAGGCCATGGGCTTCGGCAAGTCCAAGGCCAAGCTCCTGACCGAACGCCATGGGCGCGTGACCTTCGATGACGTGGCGGGCGTGGACGAGGCCAAGGAGGATCTGCAGGAGATCGTCGAGTTCCTGAAGGACCCGCACAAGTTCCAGAGGCTCGGCGGCAAGATCCCGAAAGGCGCGCTGCTCATCGGACCGCCGGGTACCGGCAAGACGCTGCTCGCGCGCGCCATCGCGGGCGAGGCCAACGTTCCCTTCTTCACGATCTCGGGCTCCGACTTCGTGGAGATGTTCGTGGGCGTGGGCGCGAGCCGCGTGCGCGACATGTTCGAGCAGGCGAAGAAGAACGCGCCCTGCATCATCTTCATCGACGAGATCGACGCGGTCGGCCGTCATCGCGGCGCCGGCCTCGGCGGCGGCAACGACGAGCGCGAGCAGACGCTGAACCAGCTCCTTGTCGAGATGGACGGCTTCGAGGCGAACGAGGGCGTGATCCTGGTGGCGGCCACCAACCGGCCTGACGTGCTCGACCCTGCGCTCCTCCGTCCCGGCCGTTTCGACCGCCAGATCGTGGTGCCCAATCCCGATATCTCCGGCCGCGAGAAGATCCTTAAGGTTCACATGCGCAACGTTCCCCTGGCGCCCGACGTCGACGCCAAGACGCTGGCGCGCGGCACGCCGGGCTTCTCGGGCGCCGATCTCTCGAACCTCGTGAACGAGGCCGCACTGCTCGCCGCCCGCCGCTCGCGCCGCATGGTGACGCAGCAGGATTTCGAGGATGCCAAGGACAAGGTGCTGATGGGCGCCGAGCGGCGTTCGCTCGCCATGTCGGACGAGGAGAAGAAGCTCACGGCCTATCACGAGGCAGGCCACGCCATCGTGGCGCTGAGCGTTCCGGCGGCCGATCCCGTGCACAAGGCGACCATCATTCCGCGCGGCCGCGCGCTCGGCATGGTGATGCAGCTTCCCGAGGGCGACCGCTACTCGATGAAGTACAAGCAGATGACCTCGAGGCTCGCCATCATGATGGGCGGCAGGGTCGCGGAGGAGCTGGTCTTCGGCGAGGACAACGTGACCTCGGGCGCCCAGTCGGATATCGACCAGGCAACCAAGCTCGCGCGCGCCATGATCACGCGCTGGGGCTACTCCAAGGAGCTCGGCAACGTCGCCTATGGCGACAACCAGGAAGAGGTGTTCCTGGGCCATTCCGTGGCGCGCCACCAGAACGTCTCCGAGCAGACCGCCCAGAAGATCGACTCCGAGATCAAGCGGCTGGTGGACGAGGCCCATGCCGAGGCACGGCGCATCCTGTCCGAGCGCTCCGGGGAGCTCGAGACGCTCGCCAAGGGCCTGCTCGAATACGAGACGCTTGCCGGCGAGGAGATCAAGAACCTGCTCAACGGCAAGCCGCCCAACCGCGAAACGGTGGATTCCGGCCCCGCCGAGAAGAAGGGCGCGTCCGTTCCGGTGACCAAGCGGCCGGCACGCCAGAAGGAGAGCGAGGAGGCCGGGGACATGGAGCCGCAGCCGCAGGCTTGAGGCCTCCCGAACGCAACCTTTCGGCATGGCCGGGCTTGACCCGGCCATTTTTTTGCGGTGTTGCAGGCTCCGAAAGTTAGTCGGGGAAAGTCGCACGGGATTGAGCACGTCGAGAACATATCTCAGGCCGGGCGGGCTGATCTGGGGCAAGGCCGCCGCCGACGCGGCAGCGACCGGACTAGCAGGCCTCATAGCGGGCGGAGACACGGGCTTCACGGCGGTCGAGGTGATCACGCGCGACGGCCCGGCGGTCTCGCGCCAATGGCGCGCCTTCGCCGACATCGCCGCCTCCTCCGACTCGGCCATCGAGGAACGGCTCCACCTGATCCTGTCGAGCCGCCCGGAGATGACGGCGCTCGGCCTCGACGGTTCCTGCCTCATGGGCATCGTCAACGTGACGCCGGATTCGTTCTCCGATGGTGGCCTCTTCGCCGACGCGGCGACCGGCATCGCCCACGGCCGGAAGCTCGCCGAAGCTGGCGCGACAATCCTCGATGTCGGAGGGGAATCGACACGACCATATTCGCGCGCCACGGCCGAGGCTGAAGAGCGGGCGCGTGCGCTTCCCGTCGTCAAGGCCCTGGCGGCCGACGGTTTCAAGGTCTCGATCGACACCCGCAAGCCCGCCATCATGCGCGACGCCATGGCGGCCGGAGCTATTCTCATCAACGACGTCGCCGCCCTCTCCTACGCACCGGACGGCGTGGAGACCGCGCGCGATCTCGGCGTGCCCGTCGTGCTCATGCACGCACAAGGGACGCCGGAGACCATGCAGGACGATCCGCGCTACGAGGACGTGGCGCTCGACATCTTCGACTGGCTCGAGGCGCGCATGACGGCCTGCGTCGAGGCCGGCATCGCGCCAGGGCGCATATTTCTCGATCCGGGCATCGGCTTCGGCAAGACACATGCGCACAATCAGGAGCTCCTGGGGTCGCTGACGCTTTTC
>JBFXDI010000039.1:0-30435 GCA_050181295.1 Parvibaculaceae bacterium
CATGTCATACCAGGCTTCCGTGATCTCGCCCCGGATCACGGCGAAGCAGCACGAGCAATGATGGTCATGGATAGGCGTCGAGGCTCCCGGAGCCCAGTTCATCGCCCAGACGCTCATGTCCCTGTCGTCGAAAAGAAGGGTTCGTGTGTAGGCGCCCTGCCTGCGGTCGAGCCTCGTCCATTCGACGAGCTGCGGCTTCGAAACGAACGTCCGCAGCGTCTCGCGCGCCGCCGCCAGATAAGCCTCGGCCAGGGATGCGCACATTCCGGAAAGATGGCCGAGCGTATCGGCGGTATCGGGTGTTGCCCGCATCGTGGCGGTCATCTGCTTCTCCCCTTCTCGACGCCGATCCTCACATCCAGCAGTCCGGAGCTCGAGATCAGCGCGTCGAGCACCATGGCGCGCGAGGCCTCGATCTGATCGCGCGTTTCGCGCTCGGCCGCATCCGCGTTCCCGGTCACCAGCGCTTCGATCAGCGCCTGGTGCTCGTGACGGATCTCGTCGGTGCGGTTGCGGACCTTCAGTCCGAAATGGAAGAGCCTCTCCATCTCCGCGAAGATGCCGGCGAGGATGGGAATGAGCCGCTCGTTGCCGACCGTCGAGGCAATGAAGAGGTGGAACTCGCTGTTGGCCTGCAGGAAGCGCTCGATGCTGTCGGCGTCATTGGTCGAGTAACGGACATCGCAGAGGCCATCGAGACGCCGCAGGTCCGCCGCGTTGACCTTGCCCGCAGCGAGCCGCACGCAGGCTGTCTCCAAGATGAGGCGCGCCTGGAAGAGATCGTTCACGTCGCGAAGGGAGATGGGCTTTATCTCGTAGCCCGTGCGGCGGATGGGCTTCAGCAGGTTCAACATGGAAAGGCGGTCCGCCGCGGCGCGCGCCGCAGCCCGGCCGAGCCCAAAGCGGCGGGCAAGCTCCGCTTCCGGAACCACCACTCCGGGCATGAGCTCGCAACGGATGATGGCGCGGTGCAAGCGCTCGAAGGCCTTGTCGCTCTGGCGACCGGGGGACCTTTCAGCCAGCCTCAAAACATTGTTCATGTCTCATTTGAACATGTTTAAAGGCGTAGCTCAACATCTACATTACGAGACTCGCTTTCCTCATGCGGGTACTGCGGATCGGGATCAGCCGCTTTAGGCGAGCAGCGTCGCGTCCAGCGTGATGTCGGCCTTGAAGAGCTTGGAGACCGGGCAGCCCGCCTTGGCCTTGCCGGCGAGTTCCTCGAACTTCTTCTGGTCGGCGCCGGGAATGCGGGCCTTGAGCGTCAAATGCACCGCCGTGATCGCGAACCCGCCTTCCACCTGCTCGAGCGTGACCCTGGCGGTCGTATTCATCTCGCTCGCGGTGAGGCCCGCCTCGCCGAGGATCAGCGACAGCGCCATGGTGAAGCATCCGGCATGGGCAGCGCCCAGAAGCTCTTCCGGATTGGTGCCCTTCTTGCCCTCGAAGCGGGCGGCAAAGCCGTAAGGGTAGCTGTCGAGCGCACCGCTCTCGGTCGAGATAGCCCCCTTCCCGTCCTTCAGGCCTCCGGACCAGACGGCGCTTCCCTTGCGATTGATCTTCATCGGCTCGTCTCCTTGCTCTTTCCTGATCAGAATTCCGGACAGTTAAGCCTCCCGGCCGGCATCCTGTCCACAGGGGCCCGAGCCGCTGCGTGCTTCGGGCGGGGCATTGCAGAGCGCGAAGAACCCGGATATGTTGTTGTACGATCGTTCAACAAGACATTGGCGGGTGAACGCCCATGCCCAGGAATCCGCGCTACGACATCCTGTTCGAGCCCGTGCGCATCGGCCCCGTCACGGCGCCTAACCGCTTCTATCAGGTGCCGCATTCCTCCGGCATGACCAACGCCAACCCGCGCGTGCGGGCCGCCTTCCGCGAGACCAAGGCCGAGGGCGGCTGGGGCGTCATCTGCACGGGCGCCTGCTCCATCCACCCGAGCGCCGATGACTCGCCCTTTCCCAACGCCACGCTCTGGGACGACGCCGACATCCGCTCGCATGCGCTGATGACGGAGGCCGTGCACGGCCAGGGCGCGCTTGCCGGCGTCGAGCTCTGGCACGGCGGCGCCTTCAGCATGCAGCGCACCACCCGCATGCCGCCCCTTTCGCCCTCCGGCATCGCCTGGATGCCCACCCATTCGGGCTTCATGTCGCAGCAGCGCCCCAAGATCATGGACGCGCACGACATCCGCGAGCTCATCCGCTGGCAGGCCGACGGCGCCCGGCGCGCGCTCAGCGCCGGCTTCGACATCCTCTACGTCTATGCCGGCATGGGCTACCTGCCGCACGAGTTCATGCTCTCCATCTATAATCATCGCACCGACGCCTATGGCGGATCGGTCGAGAACCGCGTGCGGCTCACGCGCCAACTCATCGACGCGACCCGCGAGGCGACGCGCGGCCGCTGTGCC
Source organism: Parvibaculaceae bacterium (assembly GCA_050181295.1). GTDB lineage: Bacteria > Pseudomonadota > Alphaproteobacteria > Rhizobiales > Aestuariivirgaceae > JBFXDI01. The sequence continues at coordinate 2,414 of JBFXDI010000039.1, forward strand.
GTGGCGCTCCGCATCAGCCTCCAGGAGCTGCGCGCGCGGCCAGGCAAGCATGCGGAGTCCGAGGCGCACGAGGTGATCGAGTGTCTCAAGGACGATCCCGATCTCTTCGATGTGAAGATGGACTTCAGCGCCACCGACTGCGCCGCCTCCCGCTACACGCCCGAGGGAAGCCACGAAAGCGTGGTCGGCTTCGTGAAGACGATCACGTCGAAGCCGGTCGTGGGCGTCGGCCGCTTCACCTCGCCGGACACCATGGTCTCGCAGGTTAAACGCGGCGTCCTTGACCTCATCGGCGGGGCTAGGCCTTCGATCGCCGATCCCTTCCTGCCGCGAAAGATCTCTGAGGGGCGCGAGGAGGAGATCCGCGAATGCATCGGCTGCAACATGTGCATCGCGAGCTGGCACGACGGTGTGTGGGTCCGCTGCACGCAGAATCCCACGGCCGGCGAGGAATACCGGCGCGGCTGGCACCCCGAAAAGGTGAGGCGCGACGGCTCGGGACGCGCGCTCGTGGTAGGCGGCGGCCCCTCGGGCCTCGAGGCGGCGCTCACGCTTGCCCGGCGGGGCTATGACGTGGCGCTCGCCGACCAGCGCGAGCGGTTCGGCGGACGCCTCGCCTGGGAAGCGAAGCTCCCCGGACTGGGCCAATGGCACCGGGTCGTCGACTACCGTCTCGGGCGGCTGCGCGAGATGCCCAATGTCGAGCTCTTTCCCGCGAGCAGGCTCGTCCCGGACGACGTCCTCGATTTCGGTGCCGAGCATGTGGTGGTGGCGACGGGCGCGCGCTGGCTCAAGATGGGTTATTCGCCCGACGAGTTTCCTTTGGGCTCGCTCGACAGCCCCGGCGTCTACACACCCGACGACATCGCGGCCGGCGTCGACATCGAAGGTCCGGTCGCGGTCTTCGATTTCGACAGCTATTACATGGGAAGCGCCATCTCGGAGCGGCTGGCGCTCGAGGGCAAGGCGGTCACGCACGTCACGCCCGCCGGTTTCGTCTCCGCCTGGACGATCAACACCAACGAGCTGCCGCTCATCCACCGCTCGCTCGGCGAGAAGGGCGTGTCCGTCCTGACCCTGCAGGTCGCCACGAGCTTTGACGGAGTGACACTGGCTCTGCGTCATCTGATGACGGGCGAGGTTTCGACGCATCCCTGCCGCTCGCTGGTGGTGGTCGGGCATCGCGCGCCCGTGACGGATCTTTACGATGCGCTCCTTGCGCGCGAGGACGACCGGCGCGCCGCCGGCATGAAGACCCTCTCCCTCACGGGCGACGCGCTCGCGCCGGGCGCCATCGTGCACGCCGTCTACAACGGCCACAGGACGGCGCGGGAGCTCGAGGTCGCGGAGGCCCAGCGCCAGCCGCTGCGCGACCACGCCTTCGGGCGGCCGGATGGCGAGGATGCGGCCGAAACGCCGCATCTTCACATGGTCGGCGCCTGACCATGGCCAGGGAAGCGGCACGCCGGCGACCCGGCCGCCCCGCGCGGGCATCGGGCGGCGTCACGCAGCGGCCGTGGTCGCTGGTCGAGCTGCCCTATCGCCCGATCGAGGTGCTGAGCGAGGACCAATTGCGCGCGATCCACGAGACGGCGCTCACGGTGCTCGAGGAGATCGGCATGCGCGTGCTCGAGCCCCGCGCGCGGCAACTCTACGGCTCGGCCGGCGCGCAGGTCGACGAGGGCGAGATGCGCGTTCGCTTCGACCGGGCGCTGGTCGGCGAGCTCGTCGCGAAGGCGCCGGAACGCTTCACGCTCAAGGCGCGCAATCCGGCCCGCGACCTCAAGGTGGGCGGCCGGGACGTCATCTTCTCCTCCGTCGGAGGGCCTGCCTATGTCATGGACCGCGACAGGGGCCGGCGGACCGGCACCTATACCGAGATGTGCGACTACCTGAAGCTCATCCAGAGCCTCAACATCCTGCATCAGGAGGGCGGCGGACCCTTCGAGCCGCTCGATCTTCCGGCCAACACCCGCCACCTCGATCTCTACTATGCGGAGATCACGCTCCTCGACAAGAACTGGCAACCCCAGACGCTCGGCCTGAAGCGCACCATCGACGCGCTGGAGATGGTGGCGATCTCGCTTGGCCGCGCGCGCGAGGCCCTTATCGACACGCCGCTCTTCACCGGCGTCATCAACACCAACTCGCCGCTGCAGCTCGACATTCCGATGGCCGAGGGCCTCATCGCGCTCGCCGAGCACGGACAGGTCAATATCATCACGCCCTTTACGCTCGCGGGCGCCATGTCGCCCGTGACGCTCGCGGGCGCGCTGGCGCAGCAGCATGCCGAGGCCATGGCCGGCATCGCGCTCACCCAGATCGTGCGGCCGGGCGTCCCGGCCATGTATGGCGGCTTCACCTCGAACGTCGACATGAAGTCGGGCGCGCCGGCCTTCGGCACGCCGGAATACACTCAAGCCGCGCAGGCCTCGGGCCAGCTTGCGCGCCTCATCGGCGTACCTTTCCGCTCCAGCAACGTGACGGCGGCGAACGAGGTCGACGCGCAGGCCGCCTATGAGAGCCAGATGTCGCTCTGGGGCTGCCTCATGGGCGGCGCGCATCTGATCGAGCATGCCGCCGGCTGGCTTGGCGGCGGTCTCACCGCCTCTTTCGAGAAGCTCATTCTCGATGCCGAGATGCTGCAAATGATGGCGGCCTACTTCCAGCCTTTCGAGGTCTCGCCCGCCACGCTCGCGCTCGATGCCATCCGCGAGGTCGGTCCCGCGGGCCACTATTTCGGGACAGCCCACACGCTCGAACGCTACGAGACCGCCTTCTATGCGCCGCTGGTCTCCAACTGGGACAACTTTCAGACCTGGGTGGAGCGCGGCTCGATCGATGCCACGCAGCGGGCCAACGCGATCTGGAAGCAGCTCCTTGCCGAGTATGAGCAGCCGCCGATCGATCCCGGCATCAACGAGGCTCTCAAGGACTACATGGAGCGGCGCAAGCGCGAGGGCGGCGCGCCGATGTATTGAGGCTCGATCGGCCTGACCAGACCGCTGGATTCCGGGCGTCCGTGCGCCTAAGAATCGTCAGATCGGCTACGCGCGCAAGCGCGTCGGGGGGTCAGATCACACGATGCCGGATGCGCACCAGGAGCTCGAGGCCAGGGTCGGGCGCCTCGCCGAGGAGCTGAGGGAGGCGCGCAACATCCAGGCGGCGACGGCCGACGTCCTCAAGGTAATCAGCGGTTCGGCCTTCGACCTAGACACGGTGCTTACAACGCTTGTCCGCTCCGCCATCGAGCTCTGCGAAGCGACGCGCGGCGTCATCTGGCTCGGCGAGGGCGAGGAGCTGTTCCTAGCCGCGCATGTGAACTATCCCGAGGAGTGGGTGAAGTTTGCGCAGACCATGTCGATAAAGCCAACTGCGGATGCGACGACGACGTCCGGGCTTGCCGCTTTCACGGGTGAGATCCAGAACGTCGAGGATGTACCGAACGATCCGCGCTTTCGCTCGCTTGCGGCCCATCAGCTCGGCGACTATCGCGGCGGACTGGCGGTGCCGCTGAAGCGCGATGGAAACGTCGTGGGTGTGATATCGCTGTCACGACCGGAAGCGAGGCTATTCACCGATCGCCAGATCGCACTCGTCGAAACCTTCGCGGACCAGGCCGTGATCGCGATCGAGAACTCGCGGCTCATCGCCGAACTCGAAGCGCGCAACCGCGAAGTCTTGTCGCGCTACTTCTCACCGAAACTCGCGGAGCGGTTGGCAGCCGGAACCGAGGCCGTCGAGCTCCAGGGCCAGCGACGCGAGATTGCCGTCCTCTTCACCGACATTGCGGGCTTCACGACGCTCATCGAGTCGATCGAGCCCGGCATGCTTGGCGAGCTACTGAACGGCTACCTCGCCGGGATGACGTCGATCGTGTTCGCGCACGACGGCACGATCGCCAAGATCGTGGGCGATGCATTGCACGTCCTCTTCGGGGCGCCTGGCGAGCAGCCCGATCATGCCGAGCGCGCGGTCGCCTGCGCGCTCGACCTGGACCGCTTCTCGCAAGAGTTTCGGGAAACCTGGGCGGAGAAAGGAATTCCTCTCGGCCCGACGCGCATCGGCGCCAATGCCGGTCCGGCGATCGTCGGCAACTTCGGCGGAGGACGCTTCTTCGACTACACGGCCTATGGCGACACGATCAACATCGCGGCACGGCTGGAGGCGGCCAACAAGCAGCTCGGCACCCGCATCTGCGTCAGCGAGAGCATCGCACGAAAGGCGCCCGGCTTTCGCGGGCGACCCGTCGGCGATCTCGTTCTCAGGGGGCGGAAGGAGCCATTGCCAGCCTTCGAGCCGATGCGGCCCGAACAGCACAATAATCCCTCGGTTCAAGGCTATCTCGCAGCCTTCGAGAAGCTCAAGTCCGGCGATCCCGGCGCGCTTGGAGCGTTCGCGGCCGAAGTCGGGAAGCGGCCCGATGACCAGCTTGCGACCTTCCACCTCAAGCGGCTTCTGAACGGCGCAACCGGAACGCGGATCGTGATGGAGTGACCCGATCGTCCGTGGCGGAGCCGAAGTCCTCGTCATTGCCGTGCTTGACCCGGCAATCCCTTGTCTTCGTGCAGGCGGCTAGAGGATGGCCGGCCGGACATGCCGAGGACATGTCATGCAAAATCCCGCCGGATCTTCGTGGTCCGCGCCCGGCTCCAGGTGAGCCGGCCCGCCTCGCGCGTCTCGATGCGCCAGCTCAGGAAGAAGTTTTCCCCATCCGCCGTCAGCTCCGTCCTCGTATGCGTCTCGACATCGCTCGAAGGCGTCCGGATGGTCCAGACATAGTCCGTCTCGAGCCTGGCGCTCAGCGGGTCGTCGGGATGGATGGTGAAGCGGTCGAGCGAGCGCTTGGCCACCTCCACCTCCCTGTCGTCGTAGCGCGTGCGGCCGTAGTCCGATTCGAGCGTGAGCGTGCGGAGCCCGGAACCGACGTCCTCCTCCAGCGTGCGGCGGTTGAAGCCCTTCCGGAGCACTGTCTGAGGAGTCTCCGGCGGCGCCTCGGCGGGCTCGAAGACGACTGCGTCGCCTTCATTCGCCTCACGCACCGGCAAGGTCAGCGTTCCCCGCCCCGGCACCAGGCTCAGCGTCACGATCGACGGCTGCGGCCAGAGCACCGGCCAGTGCTGGTTGCTGAGCGCGAGCCGGATGCGGTGACCCTTGGTCACATGCCGGCCTAGACCGTTGAGCTTCAGGCGCACGCGGAACGGCTCGCCGACCGGGCATGCCTCGGGATGCTCATGACTGTCGCGATGCGCGAGGTTGAGAACGCCATAGGTCATGAGCGCCGAGGTGCCGTCCGGCCAGACGTCGCAGAGCCTGGCGACGAGCGTGGCGCGGGGATGGTCGACCGTGACCTCGATCTCGATCTCCGGCGCGCCGAGCAGCACCAGGCCCTGCTCAAGAGGTTCAGAGTCGAAGCAGAGCGAGAGCACGTCCTCGTGCCGCTGGTCGAGCGGCATGTCGGGGGCGTCGCCGCCATAGCCGCCCCAGCGGCCGCATTCCATGCCGGCCGTCGCGGGCGAGCGGACTGTAAGCGGCAGCGCCTCACCCCCAGCTCCTCTCCTCGCGAGCGGGGAGAGGGCGGCCGACAGACCGGGTGAGGAGGAAGCGTCAAGATGCAGGATGCGCCGCTCTATGCGAGGAGATGGCCACTCACGCTCCGCGATCCAGAAGCCTTCGTGGTCCGGCAGGTAGAACGGCTTCGGCCGCTCCGAGCCCATGACGAAAACCCGGTACATGGGCTCGTCCATGATGCCGGTGTCCTCGTCCATGAGCCAGTGGCGCCACCAGCGCACCGCTTCCTGCAGGAAACCGACCGCGGGACCAGGCTCGCCCACATGACCGTAAGTGTGCGTCCACGGCCCCATGAGGCCGAGGCGCGGGCAGGTGAGCCCCGCGAGCAGCCGGTGCACGACATTCGAGTAGCTGTCGTCCCAGCCGCAGACGGCGAAGACGGCGCACGTGATGGCGGAATAGTCCTCCGAGACCGAGCCGTGCTTCCAGTAGGCGTCGCGGCGCTGGTGCGACAGCCAGGTTTCGGCGGGCGCGACGTTCGCCTCCTGCCGGGCGCGCCACAGTTCGCGCCAGTGCGGGCCGGAGACAGCGGGATCGGGCGGCAGGCCGCGGACGTTCAGCATGTAGTTCGACCACATGGCATCCTCGGTGAGGAGCGCGCCGCCCATAAAGTGGATGTCGTCGGCATAGCGGTCATCGCTCGCGCACATGGGGAGGATGGCCTTCAGCGCCGGTGGGCGCCGTGCCGCGACCTGCAGCGAAGCGAAGCCGCCCCAGGAGATGCCCGTCATGCCCACCTTGCCGTTCGACCACGGCTGGCGCGCGGCCCATTCGATGACGGCGAGCGCGTCCTCCTGCTCGCGCGGCAGATATTCGTCCGCGAGCAGGCCTTCGGAGTCGCCGGTGCCCCGCACGTCGACCCGCAGATAGGCTATGCCGCAGCCGGCGAGATAGGCGCCGAACTGGTGGTCCCAGTAGATCGTGTTGTCGTGCTGGCGGTAGGGGATGATCTCCACCACCGCGCCGACCAGCCGGCCCGTCGAGGGGCGGCGCAGCAGAGCCGAGAGGCCGACGCCATCGTCCATCGCGATCCGGAATGGTCCTTCCGTCAGGACCGCAAAGGGGAAGCTGTCACGGACGCGCAATCGCGTCCCCCTGCAAGGGTCCGAGCTTCGCCTCCAGCAGGTCGTAGCAGGCGGTGCGCGCGTCCTCCGGACTCACGACGCGGCTGTCGAGGCACCATTCGAGCCACAGGCCGTCGAAGAGCGCGATGAAGCTCCGCGCCAGCGCCAGCGCATCGACGTCCCTGCCCCGCCGCCACGCCACGGCGTCGATCTCCTCCGCAAGCGTGCGACGGTAGCTGTCATAGAGCTCGCGATGCGCCGCCTGGAGCTTCGGGTTCGTCGCGACCTCGCCCCAGAGCGCCAGCCACACGAGAAGCCGCGGCTCGGCGAAGTAGCTCGGATGGCAGGTCGCCTCCACGATCATGCCGAGCCGGCTTTCGGGGGTGGCGTCGGCCGGCATGCTCTTGAGCTGCGCGATATGCTCGGTCACGGTCTCGTAGAGCGAGGTTTCGTAGACCGCGATGAGAAGGTCGTCCTTGCTGTCGAAATAGTGGTTGATGAGTCCGCGCGAGATTTCCGCTTCCTTGCAGATGCGGTCGACCGTGAAGGCGGCGATGCCGCCCTTGGCGAGGCAGCGGGTGGCCGCCTCGACGAGCATGCGGCGCCGCACGTCCGGCGCCTCGCGCGTGAAGCGGGCGGATTTAGCCTTCCGGGGTGCTGCGGCGTCAGCCATTGGGCTGTGGTCCATAGCATGCCCCCCTCCCCCAACCCACCCCTCCCCCACAAGGGGGGAGGGAGAAATGACTGCCTGCGTAACGTTTCCCTCTCCCCTCGAGGGAGAGCGCGGCGACCCCGAGGCCGCCGGGTGAGGGGGATTTTCCATGCCGGCGCTCTGAGCCATACCCCTCATCCGGCCGGCGCGTGCCGCGCCATCCACCTTCTCCCTCAAGGGGAGAAGGGAATGAAGAAGGCTGCGCGTACTTCCTTCTCCCTCCCCCCTTGTGGGGGAGGGCCGGGGTGGGGGGAACCTCAGGCAAGGCAGTCCGCATGCGCTAGATCACGATCCATCCGGGTTGAAACAACCCGGATGGATGAACGTGATCGGTTCCAAAGAGTTGAGCATGATCTTGTCGGAAAACCGCTTCACACTTTTTCGGATCATGCTCTAGGCCTTCGTGAAGGCCACGGCGTTCGGATGCCCGTCGGGCAGGATGACCGGCACGAGATTATCCTTGTGCAGGACGACCAGCGGCTCGTGGCAGATGAACAGGAACCCGCCCGACTGCTCCATCAGGTCCTCCATCTTGTTCGACATCTCCACGCGCTTGGCCTCGTCCGATTCGGACACGAGCTTCTGGTAGAGCTCCTCATACTCCTTCGAGTCGAAGCCGGACCAGTTGTAGACGCCGATCTGGTCGGGGCGGAACCACACCAGGTTCTCGGACGGATCGACGCCGCCCGCGAAGTCCATGAGCACGAGCTCGAGGCTCTTGTATCCATCGCCCTTTGTCTTGTCGCCTATCCCCCAATAGGCAGCCTCGTCCAGGGGCTCGATATCCACCGTGATGCCGGCCGCGCCCATGCTCGCCTGGATGATCTGCGCGACAGCGAGGCGCTTCGAATCGTTCATCACATTGAGCTTGAGCCTGAGATCGCTGACGCCCGCTTCCCCGAGCAGCGCCTGGGCCTTGGCCGGATCGGCGGCGATCAGGTTCGCCTTGCGCGCAAACTTGGTGCCGGGCTGCACCACGCCCGTCGAGCGGCCGACGAGGTTGTCGTAGACGCCCGCAAGGATCTGATCCACGTCGATCGAGCACTGCACCGCCTCGCGCACCTTGGCGTCGGCGAGCTTGGAGCTGGCCATGTTGATGGTGAGCCAGACATAGCGCGTCGACTGCGCCTCGATGAGCTTGCTCTTGGGCGGCATCTTCTCCTTGACGCCCTTGGCCGCCGAGACGGCGATCTTGGTGTAGTCGAAGGCATCCGCCTCGTAGGCGAGCTGCGCGGCCTGGTCGTCCTCCACCACGTAGATCTCAACCTTGCCGAAGGCGGGCTTCGGCCCCGGCCAGTCCGGGTTCGAGACGAGCGTCACCTTCTGCTTCTGCTCCCACTTGTCGAGAAGCATGGGGCCGCACATGGCCGGAGGCTCGGTCGTGAACTTGCCGCCCGCCTTCTCGGTCCCGGCCTTGGAAATGATGTGGCCGCCGTAATAAGGCAGCGAAACCACCCAGATCGGCTGGTAGGGCTCCTTGAGGAGGATGATGCCCGAACGCTCGTCCAGCACCTCGACCTTGTCGAGCTTCTCGAACTGGTAGGCCCAGGGCGAGGCATTGTCGGGGTTGGCCACGCGCTCGTAGGAGAACTTCACGTCCTCGGCCGTCACCGGTCCGAAACCGCCGGTCCATTTGAGGCCGGGAATGAGCGTGAAGCGGATCTGCTTCGGATCCGCCTGCTCGATCTTCTCCGCGCCCCAGGGCGACCAGGGGGCGCCCTCGCGCAGATCGCCGAGGCGCACCAGCGACACGTAGATGGCGCGCATGATCACCTCCTCGATCGCGCCGATCATGAAGGCCGGGTCGAGCACCTGGAGGTCGCCCTCCATGCGGATCCTCAAGGTGTCGCCGTCGGCGGCCCACGCGAATCGCGGCGCCAGCGCGAGCCCCGACAAGGTCGCTCCGCCGGCCTTCAGAAGGCTCCGGCGATCGGTTCTCCAGTTCAGTGTCATTTGCTGCTCCTCCCAAGGGTTCCAGAAAGATCGTCAGGCAAGCGGAAAATGGCAGCGCACCATCCGGCCTCCGCTTTCGTGAAGCGGCGGCGGCGCGCTGCGGCAGATGTCGCGGGCGGCGGGACAACGGGTGTGAAACTCGCAGCCTTTCGGCCGGTTGAGGACGCTCGGCACCTCGCCGCGGATGGCGAGGTCTTCCCGCCGCCGGCGCGGATCGGGCACGGGCTCCGCCTCGAGCAGGGCGCGGGTGTAGGGGTGCGCCGGCTGCCGGAACACCGCGCCCGTGTCGCCCGTCTCCACGAGACGGCCGAGATACATGATGGCGAGGCGGTCGGAGACGTGCCGGATCATGGCGAGGTTGTGGGTGACGATCACGTAGCTCAAGCCCAGCTCCGTCTTGAGCCGGCCCATGAGGTTCAGGATCTCGCCCTGCACCGAGACATCGAGCCCCGCGGTAGGCTCATCCGCCAGCACGAGCTTGGGTTTCAGCGCCAGGGCGCGGGCAACACCCACCCGGCGCGCCTGCCCGCCCGAAAGCTCGTGCGGGTACCGTCGCGCCATACCCTCCGGCAGGCCGACCAGCTTCAGAAGCTCCGCCACGGCTCGACCTGCGGGCTCGGGCAGCGCCACGCCGTGAATGCGGTAGGGCTCGGCGAGCAGCGTCCCCACTTTCAGCCGCGGGCTCAGCGACGCGATCGGGTCCTGGAACATCATCGCCGCCTCGCGGCGGATGGCGCGGAAGTCCGACGGCCGCTCCAGCGAGCGGCCGTCGAAGGTCACCCGCCCGGCGGTCTTGCGCACGAGGCCGACGACGGCGCGGGCGAGCGTCGTCTTGCCAGAGCCCGACTCGCCGACGAGGCCCAGGGTCTCGCCGCGCTTCAGGCTCAGCGACACATCCTCGAGGATGTTGAGCATGCGCGCCTGCCCGGGCAGGAGCGTGTCCAGGAGCCCGCCCGAGAGCGGAAAGCCGACCGACAGGTTCTCGACCGAGAGCAGCGCGCTCATCCGCGTTCCCCCCAGCTTTGCGCGGCGTGGCAGCGCGCGGCGTGCGTGGCGGAGACCGGCACGATCCCCGGCAGCACGGCGCATTTCTCGAAGGCGAGCGCGCAGCGCGGAGCGTAGACGCATCCCGTCGGCAGATCGTGCAGGTCGGGCAGGCTGCCGGGAATGGTCGGGAGCGCCTGAAGCTTCTCGTCGAAGCGCGCGGGGTCGCAGTCGAGGAGCGCCCGCGTGTAGGGATGCGCGGGACGGAGGAAGATGTCCTCGACGGAGCCGTTCTCCACCACCTCGCCCGCATACATCACGTAGACCCGGTCGCAGAGCTCGGCCACCACGCCCAGATGGTGCGTCACCAACAGGATGGCGCCGTTGTAGTCGCGCTTGAGCTCGCGCAGCAGGTGGATGATCTGCGCCTCCATGGTGACGTCGAGCGCGGTCGTCGGCTCGTCGGCAATGAGGAGCGCCGGGTTCATCAGCAGCGCCGCGGCGATGGCGACGCGCTGGCGCATGCCACCCGAGATCTCGTGCGGATAACCGGAGAGCCTGAGGTCCGGATCGGGGATGCCGACCCGGGCCAGCATGGCCACGGCACGGCGGCGCTTCTCGCCGCGCGAGGCGGCACGGTCCTGATGCTGGAAGTCGATCAGCTGCTCGCCCAGCGTCAGCACGGGGTTGAAGGCCGTCATGGGGTCCTGGAACACCATGGCGATCTCCTGGCCGCGGAGCGCCCGCTGCTCCTCGGGCCCGAGCGAGAGGATGTCCGTGCCGCGAAACTTCACCGCGCCCCCGGCCACGCGGGCATTGCTGGCGAGCAGGTTGATGACGGCCGCGATCAGCGTGGACTTGCCGCAGCCCGATTCGCCCACGATCCCCACCACCTCGCCCGCATGCGCCTTGAGCTCCGCGTGCCGCAGGGCCTGCACGTCGCCGGCCGGCGTCCGGTAGTGCACCGTCAGATCCTCGACCTGAAGCAGCGGCTGGTCCGTCACAGCGACGTCCTCACCTTGAGCTTCGGATCGAGCGCGTCGCGCAGCGATTCGCCGAGGAAGGTGAAGCCGATGGTCGCCAGCACCAACGGCAGCCCGGCGAAGACCACCATGGTCGGCGCGCTTCTCAAGCTCGTGTAGGAATCATAGAGGATCGAGCCCCAGGAGGGCGTCGGCGGCCGGACGCCTAACCCTAAGAAGCTCAATCCCGCCTCCACCATGATGACGACGGGGATGTCCATGCTGAGCAGGATGACGAGCGGCCCGACGACGTTCGGTAGGAGGTGCACGAGGATGATGCGGAGCGGGCTCGCGCCGAGCGAGCGCTCGGCCAGGATGTATTCGGCGTTCTTGAGCGCCAGCGTCTGGGCGCGCGTGAGGCGCGCATAGCTCGGGATCGAGGTCAGCACGATGACGAGGATCAGCGTTCCCGTGCCGGGCCCCAAGACGGTGATGACGGCAAGCGCGAAGAAGATCATCGGCAGCGCGTTCATGGAGTCGAACGCAAGCACCAGCGCCCCATCCAGCCAGCGGGGCCCGTAGCCCGCGACAAGTCCGAGAACGAGGCCGCAGATCCCCGCGACCCCGGTCGCGACGATGGCGATAGAGAGCGCCGTGCGGGCGCCGTAAATGACGCGCGAGAGAAGGTCGCGGCCGAGATGGTCGGTGCCGAACCAGTGGGCGGCGGATGGTCCCTGCAGCTTGTTCAGAACGTCGATCTTGGCCGGCGAATAGGGCGCGACCCAAGGCGCGAAAAGAGCCAGCCCCACCATGAGCAGCACCAGCGAGACGCCGATGACAGCCAGCGGGTCCGGCCGCCACCGCGCCGCGGGCGCAGGCTTGGCTGCCTGGGCCGTCTGGGCTTCAGCCACGGAAGACATCGCGCACCCTCGGGTCGAGCCGCGCGATCAGGAGATCGGCGGCGATGGTGACCGAGACGTAGATGGCGGTCATCACCAGCACGGTGCCCATGACGACGGGATAGTTGCGGGTGTTGACGGCTTCCGTGATGAGCTTCCCCACGCCCGGGCGCGAGAACACCGCCTCCACGAAGACGGCGCTCGAGAGGATGGCGCCGAGCCCCACCGCAACCATGGAGATGGTCGGCACGATGGCGATGCGGAGCGCATATTTCGCCACGATCTTCCATTCGGGGAGTCCGAAGGCGCGGGCGGTGCGGATATGGGGCTCGCCCATGACCTCGAGCATCGAGGCTCTCACCATGCGCGCGAGGTAGCCGACCCAGCCGAGCCCGATGGCGAAGGCGGGCAGCACCAAAGCGTTCGCCTTGCTCCAGAAATTTCCCGCCTCGCCGCCGCCGATGGCCGGGAACCATCGGAGCTGCACGGCGAAGACCAGCACCGCGTAGACGCCCACCACGAAGGAGGGGACCGCGATGACGCTGACCGACAGGAGGCCCAGAAGCGTATCGAGCGGCGTGCCGCGCTTCAGCACCGCGAGGCAGCCTATGGGGATTCCGACCAGCATGGCCCAGCCGAGCGCGGCGACGCCGAGCAGCAGCGTGTTCGGCAGTACCTCGAGGATGCGTTCCGTGACCGGCCGGTTGGACCAGACGTCGTAGCCGAGATTGCCGGTCACGGCGTCGCGGAAGAAATAGAGGATCTGGAGCCAGACCGGCTGGTCGAGGCCCATGCGCTCGATCAGGAGACGCTTGAGCTCCGGCGTCGCGCGGGGGCCGAGCGCCACGCTCGCGGGGTCACCCGGCACAAGGAAGACCGCCGCATACATGACGGTCATCACGACCATGAGGATCAGAAGGCCCAGTCCGATGCGCTTGATCGTATATCGCAGCATGACGGGGGCCTCGACCTACCGCGCGCTAGATCGGGGCCTGCCGCTCGTCCCCGCGGAGGCGGGGACCCAGCGGCTGGATTCCCGCTTGCGCGGGATTGAGCGTTTGAAAGACTGAAGCGGCCTTCCCATCAGCAGAAGTCCCTTGGAATGCGGCGCGTCGTGCCGGTCGAATGCACCATGCGCCCCTTCTCGCGCACCTCGAGCCGCCAGGAGAGAAGGAAGTCTTCCGCATCGGCGGAAAGCTCCGTCACGGCGCGGCTCTCGACATCCGCCTCGCCGCTCCGGAACGCCCAAACATATTCCGTGTGCAGACGGGCGCTTAAGGGATCGTCGGGATGGATCTCGAAGCGGTCGCGGTTCCACTGCCGCACCTCGATGCCGCGATCGTCGAAGCGGGCCGCTCCGAAATCCGTCAGGAGCGTGATCGAGCGCACGCCCGAACCCACATCGTCGCTCACGGTCCGACCGAGTTTTCCGGGCTCGAGCTCCGTCATCAGCACCGGCGCGGACGTCTCCTTCGGCTCGAAGCGCACGCGCCCATCGCTTTCGGATGGCGGTCGGATGGGGAGCGCGAGCGTGCTGCTGCCGGGCTTGACGATCAGCGTCACGAGCTTCGGCTGCGGCCAGAGGATCGGCCAGTGCTGGTTGCTGAGCGCGAGACGGATGCGGTGCCCCTTCGGCACGATGCGGCCGAGGTCGTTGAGCTTAAGGCGCACGCGGAACGGCGTTCCGACGGGACACGGCTCCGGATGCTCGTGGCTCAAGCGGTGCGTTAGGTTGAGGACGCCATAGGTCATGAGCGCCGAGGTGCCGTCCGGCCAGACGTCGCAGAGGCGCACGGCAAGGTTCGCAAGGGGCTGATCGACGCTCACCTCGAAATCGAGTTCGGGCGCGCCGAGGAGCACCAGCTCCTCCTCCAGGGGCTCGGTATCGAAGCAGAGCGCGAGCGCGTCCTCGCGCCGCTGATCCAGGGGCATGTCGGGCGACTCTCCGCCATAGCCACCCCATCTGCCGCAGTCGGTGCCGGCCGTCGCGGGCGAGCGGACAGAGAGGGCCACATCTTGCCCCTCACCCCCAGCCCCTCTCCCCGTTTGCGGGGAGAGGGTGGCCGGAAGGCCGGGTGAGGGGGAATTCCCAGCGAGAAGATGCAGAACGCGCCGCTCGATGCGGGGCGAGGGCCAGACGTCTTCCGCCACCCACCAGCCGGCATGCTCGCCATACCAGGGGCGCGGAGGCTCCTCGCCCGTGATCCACACCCTCAAGTCAGGCTCCTGCAGGACGCCCGTGTCCTCGCCTTTCAGCCACTGGCGCCACCAGCGCAGCGCCTCCTGCAGGTAGCCGATGGCGGGACCCGGCTCGCCGCGGAACGGATAGGCGTGGGTCCAGGGACCCATGATGGCCTTGCGCGGGCCTTTCAGTCTTTCGAGCAGGCGGAAGGTGGCGTTGGAATAGCTGTCGTCCCAGCCGCAGACCGCCAGCACGGGACAGTCGATCGCCGAGAAATCCTCGCAGACCGATCCCTGCTTCCAATAGGCATCGCGGCGCTGATGCGCGAGCCAATGCTCCGACCACGAACGATTTTCTTCGAGCCGCCTTTCCCACATGACGCGCCAGCGATCACCCACGATCTGCGGATCGGGCGGGAGCGCGTTCTTCGCCAGCATGAAGTTCGACCACATCTCGTTCTCGGTGAGGAGCGCGCCGCCCATATAGTGGACATCGTCGGCATAGCGGTCGTCGGTCGAGCAGAGCGTGATGATGGCCTTGAGCGCCGGAGGCTTCCGTGCCGTCACCTGCAGCGCGTTGAAGCCGCCCCAGGAAATCCCCGTCATGCCGACGCAGCCGTTGCACCAGCTTTGCGCGGCGAGCCAGGCGATGGCGTCGCAAGCGTCCTGTTGCTCGCGCGGCAGATACTCGTCGGCGAGGATGCCGTCGGAGTCCCCTGCCCCGCGCAGGTCGATGCGGCAGCAGGCGACGCCGTGTCCGGCGAGCCAGGGATGCATCAGCAGATCGCGGGTGACGGTCCCGTCGCGGCGGCGGTAGGGGATCATCTCGACCACGACCGGGACGGCCTCATCGGTCGCGGGGCGCCAGAGGGTGGCTGCGAGCCGCGTTC
Organism: Parvibaculaceae bacterium; assembly: GCA_050181295.1. GTDB lineage: Bacteria > Pseudomonadota > Alphaproteobacteria > Rhizobiales > Aestuariivirgaceae > JBFXDI01. Next base: position 17,630 of record JBFXDI010000039.1, read on the forward strand.
CATCGGCAAGCGGAATCCAGATCGGATCCTCGGTCCTGACACGGAACGGAAAGACTGTCCGCACGCTCATTGAGCGCCTCCCTGCGGCCTTGTTGAACGAATGTACAACAAGATGAAGGTGGCGCGCAACCGGCTCAAACGCGCAACTTCTACATAACCGGCAAAATGGGTTTGACAGGGTAAGTGGACTTATCCAAACTAACTTTCAAAAGCAATTTTGATGGTTATGGAGAATCGCCATGAGCTGGAAGCTGGCAAAGCGCGCCGACCTCTTGGGCTACGACATCGCCTATGACGTCCTCGGCAGCGGCCCGCCGGTGGTGCTGGTGCACGGCTTCCCCAGCAACTCCTTCATCTGGCGCAACATCGCGCCGCGCCTCGCGAAGACGCGGACCGTGCATGTCTACGACCTTCCAGGCCAGGGGCAGTCGGGCAAGCGGCCGGGTCTCGACGTCAGCGATCCGGCGCAGGCGCGGGTGCTGAAAGCCCTGCTCGCGCACTGGGGACTGAAGCGGCCCGCCATGGTGCTGCACGACATCGGCAACACCTACGGCCTCTTCGCGAATTACTTCGAAGGCTGCACCTATGAGCGGCTGGCGCTGGTGAGCGCCGCCTGCATGAACCCCTGCGTGACGGCGGCGACGCTGCACGCGCAGGCGCATCTCGAGGCCTATCGCACCATGCCCTATCCGCTCTACGAGCTCATCGCCTCGGCGCGCATCCGCTCCACGACCTTCAAGCCCATCTCGAAGCAAGCCTTCAAGGCCTATCTGGCGCCGTGGCGCGGCGCGGAAGGTCAGGCCGCCTGGTACAACCGCGTCGCCCAGATCGATCCGAAGCACATCGGGAAGCTCGAATCGAAGCTCGCGCCCATGAATATCCCTGTGCTCATCGCGTGGGGCGCGGACGACACCTGGATCCCGGCCGACCAGGCGGAGCGGTTGAAGGGCTACATCTCCAATGCCGAGATCCGGCTCATCCCGAAGGCTGGCCACTTCCCGCAGGAAGATGCGCCCGAAGAGGTCGCGGAGATTCTTGCGCGGTTCCTCGCTGCGTAGAGAGCAGGCAGCAGCACTCGCACTCACCTTCCCTCTCTCCCATCCACTCGGATCGGGCGCGGTCCTGCTCGCTCGAGCGGAACTGGACTTGGCTCGTCCTGTCACAGGGAAATTCACGCGGGCCGGCTGTCATCCGGCGTTTGTTAACCTCGTCTTAACCCTGTGCCGGTCTGATCCATACCTCAAATTTGGTGTTAATTTCCGTGACCACAGTCGCACAGGCTCGCAGCGTATTCCGGTTCCGTGGACGGTCGTTCCTGCACTTCGTGCTGACGCCCGAACTGCCGCTGCGCGAATGGCTTGCCGACGCCGACAGCTGGCTCTCGCGCTCTCCCGGCTTCTTCACCGGCAAGCCCGTGGTGCTCGACGTCTCAAGCCTTGCGCTCGGACGCTACGAGATCACCGTTCTCATCGAGGACCTGGCGCAGCGCGGCATCAAGGTCCTGGGCCTCGAGGGCGCCGATCCCGACTGGAACGTCGGCGGTCTTCCGCCGCTCCTGCGGGGCGGCAGGCCGACGGATCTGGGCGTCGCCCCGTCCCCGCCGGCGGATGCCGCTCAGGGCGCATCCGAACATCCGCCCGTGGCGATGTCCGAGCCTGCGCCGCTTCGCCTCGCCGCGACCCTCGTCATCGACCAGCCCGTGCGATCGGGCCAGACGATCGAGCATCCGGAGGGCGACGTGACCGTCATCGGCTCCGTCGGCTCCGGCGCCGAGATCATCGCCGGCGGCTCGATCCACGTCTACGGAAGCCTCCGCGGACGGGCGCTCGCCGGAACCAACGGCGACGGCCGGGCCCGCATCTTCTGCCGCAGGCTCGAAGCCGAGCTTGTGGCCATCGACGGCTACTACCGCATCGCCGAAGAACTCGACCCGCATCTCCTCAAGCGTCCGGCCCATGCCTGGCTCGAGGACACTACGCTCAACATTGCTGCACTGGATTGAAACGGAGGAGAGGCCCGATGGCTAGGGTGATGGTCGTGACGTCAGGCAAAGGCGGCGTGGGAAAGACGACGTCGACGGCCGCGCTCGGCGCCGCGCTCGCCCAGGAAGGGCAACGCGTGGCGGTGGTCGACTTCGACGTGGGCCTGCGCAACCTCGATCTTGTCATGGGGGCCGAGCGGCGTGTGGTCTACGACCTCATCAACGTCGCGCAAGGGGACGCCCGGCTGTCGCAGGCCCTCATCCGCGACAAGCGGATCGAGACCCTGCATCTCCTCGCCGCCTCGCAGACCCGCGACAAGGATGCTCTTTCCGAGGAAGGCGTGGAGAAGGTCATCGGCGAACTCCGCAATCAGTTCGACTGGGTGATCTGCGACAGCCCCGCCGGCATCGAGCGCGGCGCATGGCTCGCCATGCGGCATGCCGATGTCGCGGTCGTGGTCACCAATCCGGAAGTCTCCTCGGTGCGCGACTCCGATCGCATCATCGGGCTCCTCGACTCCAAGACGGTGAAGGCGGAGCGCGGCGAGCGCATGGAGAAGCACCTGCTCCTCACCCGCTACAATCCAGTGCGGGCCGGACGCGGCGACATGCTGAGCGTCGATGATGTGCTGGAGATCCTGTCCGTGCCGCTGCTCGGCATCATCCCCGAGAGCGAGGAAGTGCTGAGGGCCTCGAACCTCGGTTCGCCCGTGACGCTCGCGAACAGCGCGAGCCCACCGGCGCGGGCCTATTTCGACGCAGCGCAGCGGCTCAACGGGAAGACCGTCACGGTGACCATCCCCACCGAGCGGCCGACGCTCTTGAGCAGATTGTTCGGCAGGAGGGCGGCGGCATGAATCTCCTGCGTTTCTTCGGCCGGCGGAAATCCGCCTCGGTCGCGCGGGAGAGGTTGCAGATCCTCCTCACGCACGAGCGAAGCGCCGGCGGTGATCAGTCGGATCTCATCGCGTTGCTCAGGGAAGAGGTGCTGGCCGTCATCGCCAAGCATGTGACCGTCGATCCGGACAAGGTCGAGATCAAGCTTGAACGGGGCAAGGTGGTGTCTGTCCTCGAGATCGACATCGAGGTTCCGACCGGCGCCGGGGCGAAGGCTGGCCTTCCGGACACAGCCGAAAAGGCGGCCTGACCGGTCTCGCTGAAGGGTCGTTCAGGCGGCTTTTGGGCTTAGACGGAGCATCAGACCGACGAAGCTCATGCCGAGGAGGATTCCTGCGGCATCGGCGAACCAGTCGAACAGGCTCATGTCGCGATGGACGAGCGGGGTGCCCTGCAGCACCTCGATCGCCCCGCCCACAAGCAGGAGCGCTGTCGCAAGCCACGGCCTCGCCTGTGGCCAGCCAAGCCCGCCGAGAACAGCCAGCGCGAAGAAGGCCAGCATGTGCTCGAGCTTGTCGTTGCCGAGCCGCTCGAAAGCGGGGGGGATCGGCAGGAGCGTCAGCAGCAGCACGGCGAGGAGCGTCCCGGCGAATGCCAGCCGCGCGGCGCCCTTCATGTACAGAAACCTACCCAACCACTCACCTCGTCTGGGCGCCACCGGAGACGCGCACTGTTGCCGGTCCAATGCGGCGATTGCGAGACGGCCTACCGCGCGAAGCTTAAGCAAGCAACAAGCCGTGCGCGGAAAATCGACGCATCCCGCTGGATAATCCACTGCCCATACCGATCCCCCGCACCGCCCACGTCACTTCGCTGTTGCATCCGCGTCCGGTTCGCGCTCAGATAGAAACAGGTTGCTCATCCATCTTCAAGCGTGTGCATCGCATTGGGGACGGATACGCGGGGGCGGGGGCAGCATGGGCAGGATCATTCCGGTGATTCTCTGCGGCGGATCGGGCACGCGGCTGTGGCCGGCATCCCGCACCGCCTACCCGAAGCAGTTCCTGCCGCTTTTCGAGGGCATATCGAGCTTCCAGTCGACGCTAGCGCGCATCGACGACCCGACGCTCTTCTCCCCGCCCATCATCGTCGCCGGGGAGAGGCACCGCTTCCTCGCCCTGCACGAGCTCGGCAGCCTCGGACTGGAGGCGGAGATCCTGCTAGAGCCCGAGCCGCGCGACTCCGGGCCTGCCATTCTGGCCGCAGCACTTCACGTCGCCGCGCGGAGCCCCGAAGCGGTCGTGCTGGTGCTCGCCGCCGATCATCTGGTGGAGGGGCTCGATGCCTTCCACCGGGACTGCCTGCTTGCCGCCAGAGCCGCAGCCCGTGGCCTCATCGTGACTTTCGGCGTCAAGGCGTCACGTCCGGCAACGGAGTTCGGCTACGTCCATCCAGGCCTTCCGCTCGATGGCATCGAGGGCGTGTTCCGGGTCGAGGCGTTCGTGGAGAAGCCGCCTCTCGAACGGGCGCACGCCCTTCTCGATCAGGGCTCCCTGTGGAACTGCGGCAACTTCTGCTTCCGGGCCGGCGATCTCGTGGGAGAATATCGCGCCTTCGACGCGGCAACGGTCGAGGCTGTCGAACACTCGGTGAAGGCTGCGAGCCGCGACCTTCAGTTCCTGCGGCTCGGCGAGGACTATGGACGCTCGAGGCGCCTCTCGATCGACTATGCCGTCATGGAACGGACCGACCGTGCTGTCGTGCTTCCTGCGAGCTTCCGATGGTCCGATATCGGAAGCTGGCAGACGCTCTGGGAGCTCGGGCGCAAGGATCTCAACGGCAATGTGGAGCGTGGACCTGTGAGCCTCGCCGACGTCGAGAACGCCTACATCGATTCCGACGCCGCCATCGCCACCGCTGTGATCGGCCTCAGCAATGTCATCGTCGTCGTGCGGCGGGACGCCGTCCTCGTCGCGGCCAGAGACCGGGCCCAGGACGTCAGGATCGTGGTGGACAGGCTGCTGCGGGACAGGCGGCCGCAGGCCGAGGAGCATCCGCTCGTCCATCGGCCCTGGGGCTGCTACCAGACGCTGGAGAGCGGCGGGCGCTACCGGGTGAAACGGCTGAAGATCCATCCCGGCGGGCGGCTTTCGCTCCAGAAGCACCTGCATCGCGCCGAGCACTGGGTCGTGGTGAGCGGTACGGCGCTGGTGCGGATCGGCGAGGGCGTTCGCACGGTGCACGAGAACGAATCGATCTTCATTCCCATCGGCGCGACGCACCGGCTCGAGAATCCGGGCCGCATCGACCTCGAGGTGGTGGAGGTCCAGAGCGGCTCCTACACCGAGGAGGACGACATCATCCGCATCGAGGACGCCTACGGTCGCTAACGGTCTTCCGTTCGCTCGTCCTGCCGGCTCGCCTGCGCGCAGGAGCCTAGGCGGCGAGCGACCTGCACTTCCGTCATGGTCATGTTCTTGGCGCCCATCACCATGTCGATGCGGCCCTCGAAGCCGTTATCCTTAACAGTGAAGGTCGCCGTGGCGCGGGCTGCGTCCCGACCCACGCAGACAACCCGGTAGGCGATATGATCGCCCTCACGCCGCCACTCCGCCATCCCGCAGCCGGCAAAGGGCGTGTTGGCGCTGAGCACCGGGAAGATGGCGGCTTCCGAGTCTCCCGAGAGGCAGATGCTCGTCTCCTTGCGCAGCGCCCAGCGCTCCACATGCGGCAGCTCCAGCCAGTAGGACACACGGTAGCTCCCGCGTGGGGGAAGCTCATCCGCGGGCGCCGGTGAAGCCCCGACGAGGAGCACCGCGCCCAGGACACCTGCCGCCACCAGCCTTTGCATGCGTCTTCTCCTCCGCCCGAGAGCATAGCCGGCGCGCGTCGCGACGGCATTCCGTTTCTTGCGACGGTCTTCCTCCCGTCACACAGGCTTCACGTCGGGGCGGGATAGGCTTGACGTCGCAGCGATTCCTCAAGGAGTCACGATGTCTCGACCCATCGCAGACGGACGCGGTCTCTCTCTTGAACTCAAGCGAGCGGTGCACCGCCACCGCGCGGCGAGCATGGGCGGCGTCCTCGAACGGCTCTTCACGCTCGCCTTCAGCGGCCTCGTCTATCCCCAGATCTGGGAAGATCCGGTGGTGGACATGGAAGCCATGGCGCTCGAGCCCGGGCAACGGATCGTCGCCATCGCCTCGGCCGGCTGCAACGTCCTTTCCTACCTCAGCCGGGAGCCCGGCAGTGTTCTCGCGGTCGATCTCAACCCCGCCCATATCGCGCTCAACCGCCTCAAGCTCGCGGCGGCGCGCTACGCACCGACCTACGAGGACTTCCTGCGCTTCTTCGGCGAGGCCGACCGGCGCGAGAACCTGCGCCTCTACGACAAGGTGCTCCGGCGCCGGCTCGATCTCGCGACGCGCGACTACTGGGATGGCCGCGACATCCTCGGCCGACGGCGGATCGGCGCCTTCGGCCGCGGCTTCTATCGCCACGGCCTGCTCGGCCGCTTCATCGGCGCGGCGCATCTCGCCTCGCGGCTCTGCGGCCTTCGTCCCCAGGAGATCCTCGAGGCCGCGACGGTCGAGGCGCAGGCGGAGCTCTTCGAGCGGAAGTTCGCGCCGCTCTTCGACCGGCCGGCCGTGCGCCGGCTGCTCGACCGCCGGCTCGCACTCTACGGGCTCGGCATACCGCCGGCGCAGTTCGACCGGCTGGCGAACGGGCGGCCCATGGCCGAGGTGCTGAAGGAAAGGCTCCGGAAGCTCGCCTGCGATTTTCCGCTCAAGGAAAACTATTTCGCCTGGCAGGCCTTCGGCCGCAGCTACGGCCTCGAAGCCCATGCCGCCCTGCCCCCTTATCTGGAGCGGGCGCATTTCGAGACGGTTCGCCGCAACGCGCATCGCGTCCAGCCGGTGCGGGGCTCGCTCACGGCCGTTCTCGCGGAGGAGCCGGCGCGCAGCATCGACCGCTACGTGCTGCTCGACGCCCAGGACTGGATGAGCGGTCCGCAGCTCGATGCGCTCTGGAGCGAGATCACGCGCACCGCGCGAGACGGGGCGCGGGTGATATTCCGCACCGCGGACGAGGCCGATATCCTTTTCGGCGCGCTCAGTTCAAGCCTTCGCGCCCATTGGCGCTACGAGGCCGAGAAGTCGCGCGACCTCACCGCCAGGGACCGCTCGGCGGTCTACGGTGCCTTCCATCTCTATTGTCTGGAGCCGCTTTCGTGAGCGTGATCGATCTCGGCCATGCGCGGCTCATGGACGGTGTCTATGCCCGCCAGCGCCATATCTACGATGCCACGCGGCGCTACTACCTGCTCGGCCGCGATACGCTTCTGCACGAGCTCGATCCGCCGCTCGAAGGCTCGGTGCTGGAGGTGGGCTGCGGCACGGGTCGAAACCTCTTCGCGCTCGCCGACCGGCACCCGGGCGTCCGGCTCTACGGCTTCGACGTCTCGACCGAGATGCTGGCGACGGCGCTCGAGCGGGCGCTCCGCCATCCGCGCCGCGGGGCCTTCACCTTCGCGCATGCCGACGCCGCCACTTTCGATCCGCTCCGGACCTTCGGCGTCTCCGGCTTCGAGCGCGTCTTCTTCTCCTACACGCTCTCGATGATCCCCGCCTGGCGCGAGGCGCTGGCAAAGGGCTTCGAGGCCGTGCTGCCCGGCGGCAGCCTGCACGTCGTCGATTTCGGCCAGCAGGAGCGGCTGCCCCACGCCTTTCGCGCCGCGCTCACCGGCTGGCTCGGCCTCTTTCATGCGACGCCGCGCCGCGAGCTTCGCGAGGCGGCTGTAGCGCTTGCGGAGGCAAAAGAGGCGCGGCTGGACTTCCGCCGCCTGCACGGCGGCTATGCCTGGTCGCTGACGCTCAGCAAGCCGAGCTTCTGAACCTCGCGGCCGGCGAGCGCCCGCATCTCCGCCCAGTTGAGAAGCTCGAGCTTCCCGTCCAGCGTCTCGACCAGCGCGGTGCAGCTTTCCACCCAGTCGCCGTCGTTGCAGTAGTGGACGTCGCCGATGAAGCGCATCTGCGGGGTGTGGATGTGCCCGCAGATAACGCCGGCGGCGCCCCGCTGCCGGGCTTCCCGCACCACCGCGTCCTCGAAATTGGAGATGTACTGGACGGCCTGCTTGACCTTGCGCTTCAGGAGCGCCGAGAGCGACCAGTAGGGAAGTCCCAGCGCGCGGCGCGCCCGGTTGAGATGGCGGTTGAGAAGGAGCGCCACGTCGTAGGCCCGGTCGCCGAGCAGCGCCAGCCACTTCGCGTGCAGCACCACGCCGTCGAACTTGTCGCCATGCAGCACGAGGTAGCGCTTGCCGGTGGCGGTCACATGCACCGCCTCCTCCAGCACCCGCACGCGCCCGAAGCTCAGCTTCACGAAGTCGCGGAAATTCTCGTCGTGATTGCCGGGTATGAAGACGAGCCGCGTCCCCTTGCGGGCCTTGCGGAGCAGCTTCTGGATGACGTCGTTGTGGCTCTGCTCCCAGTACCAGGTCTTCTTGAGCGACCAGCTGTCGACGATGTCGCCCACGAGGTAGAGCGTGCGCGATTCCGTCACGCGCAGGAAGTCGAGGAGCAGCTCCGTCTGGCAGCGCTTGGTGCCGAGATGCAGGTCCGAAATCCAGATCGCGCGGTAGCGGAACGGCAAGGCCGGCTGATTCGTCATGGGATCACCCCCCCTCGGGGAGGATCAGTGGCCGTGCTTTGCGAAGTCCACATGACAGCCGGGCAGCCATTGTGTGGGGCGGGTTAGGCGCATTTCAGCGCCGTAACCCGCCGAGCACTCCTCAAGGGCGGATTACGCCTTCGGCTAATCCGCCCTACGATGCTGCGGCTATCAGGCCGCAAACCACCAGCGCTCGGCGATCTTCAGCCCGTCGAGCGGCCAGTTGGCGGCCACCTCGGCATGGGCGAGCTTCGCCGAATGGGCATCGACGAAGTTCGTGAACATCACGTTCACCACTCCCCCGTCGTCATGCACGAGCTGCTGCATCTCGGCATACATCGCCGCGCGCTTGTCCTCGTCGGCCTCGGAGCGGGCCTGGACCAGGAGCTCGTTGAAGCGCGGGTTCTTCCACTGGGTCTCGTTCCAGGGGGCGTCGGCGGCATAGATCGCCGTGAACAGCCAGTCGCAGGTCGGCCGGCCGGCCCAGTAGGAGCCGACAAGCGGCTTCTTCATCCACACATTGTCCCAGTAGCCGTCATTGGCCTCGCGGATGACGTTAAGGTCGATCCCGGCCTTGGACGCATGCTCCTTCCAGAGGAGTGCGGAGTCGACCGAACCGGCGAAGGCGGCTTCGGCGGTCGAAAGATCGATCTTCAGGGTCTCGAAGCCGGCCTTGCGCAGGAAGCTTCTGGCCTTGTCCGGGTCGTAGACATGCCGCGGCTTCGGGTCGATGGCGAACTTGACGGCCGGCGAGATCGGGTTGTCGTTGGCCACGAGCCCGTGGCTCAGGAACACCTTCTCCAGGATGTCGTTGCGGTCGATCGAATGCTTGAGCGCCAGCCGCACGTCCTTGTTGTCGAAGGGCGGCACCGTCACCCGCATGGGGAAGAGATAGTGGCCGTAGCCCGTCTGCTCGGAGATGGCGACGTTCGGGTTCTTCTGGAGGAGATGCAGCGACTTCAGGTCCGCGCTGTCCAGGTAGTCGACCTCGCCCGCCACGAGCGCGCTGGTGCGCGCCGCGACATCGGCCACCACGAGCGCGATCACGGCATCGAAGTGCGCCCTGTCGGACTTGTAGTAGTTGGGATTGCGCGTGAAGCTCGAGCGGACGCCCGGCTCGAAGCTCTCGAGCACGTAGGGGCCCGTGCGGTCGCCCGACTGCCAGTCGGCCTTGCCGTCGACGACCGGCATGATCGGCAGGTGGTAGTCGCTCAGCACATAAGGGAAATCGGCGTTCCCCGCCTCAAGCTCGATGACGACGCTCGACGGCCCATCGGCCCGGATATCGGTCACGGGCTTCAAGAGCGAGGCGGCGGCGGACTTCGAGCCTTCGCCCATGTGGTGCCGGAGCGAGCCGATGACATCTTCCGGCGTCACGGCCTTGCCCTTGTGGAAGGTGACCCCCGGCCGCAGCTTCACGATCCAGCGCCTCGCGCCGTCGGCGGGCTCGATCGAGAGCGCGAGATCGGGCACCGCGTTGCTCTTGGCGTCGATCTCGGTGAGGCTGTTGGAGAGCGTGCCCCACATGGTCGTGCCGGTGTACTGGTCCGGATAGGTCGCGGGATCGAGCGTGTCCGTCGTGGCGCCATGGCCGAGGGCGAGCCTGAGCGTCCCGCCCTTCCGGGGCTCGGCGCGGGCGGCGCGCGTGAAAAGCCCGTGGGCCGCGACCGGCGCGAGCCCCGCGGCGAGCGCGAGCTGGATGAAGCTCCGGCGCGAGATGCGGGCCCGCGATGCGAGCGCCTGCGCGTCTGCCAGCCTGCGGGTCTCGTCGGACATGGATGCCACTGAAAATGATCGCTTCACGGAAGGAAGGTATTCCCGAGCCTACTCTTGCGCCAGAGGGGGCGGGGTTCGCTACTGCATCCAACCGGCACGCTTTAAAATTCGTAAACTCCGGAAAGGGTTCCGCAACCATAGCGCGGGAAATGCGGGAGAGGTTGCGGAAGGCGCGCAAAAGCCGCCATCCGGATGTCCGTGCCGCGGCTCAGCGGCTTAGTCGGCGCGGATCATGTAGCCCGCGCCCCGCACGGTGTGCAGCAGCGGCTTCGGGAAATCCTTGTCGATCTTCGAGCGCAGGCGCGAGATGTGGACGTCGATGACGTTGGTCTGCGGGTCGAAGTGATAGTCCCAGACGTGCTCGAGCAGCATGGTGCGGGTCACGACTTGCCCGGCATTGCGCATGAGGTATTCGAGCAGCTTGAACTCGCGCGGCTGCAGCAGGATGGCCGTCCCGTCCCGCTTCACCGTGCGGCCGAGCAGGTCCATCTCGAGATCGCCCGCCTTGAGCCGGGTCTGCTGCGGCTGGCTCGAGGGCCGGCGCGCCAGGCTCTCGATGCGCGCCAGGAGCTCTGAAAAAGCGTAGGGCTTGCCGAGATAGTCGTCGCCGCCGGCCCTCAAGCCCTTCACCTTCTCGTCGACGTCGCCGAGCGCGGAAAGGATCAGCGCCGGGGTCAGGATGGCCTCCTGCCTCAGCGTCCGGATGAGGGAAAGCCCGTCGAGCTTCGGCAGCATGCGGTCCACGATGAGCACGTCGTGCAGCCCTTCGCGGGCAAGGGCGAGGCCTTCCTCGCCGTCGGCCGCGAGATCGGCGACATGGCCCGCTTCCTTGAGGCCCTTGATCAGCCAGGAGGCGCCCTCCTGGTCGTCTTCCACGATCAGTATGCGCATGCGCTCCGCATTGCCCCATAGAGGCCCGACCGGCGTCGGGCGCAAACGTTCATCTAGCATGTCTCACCCGCCTGGAAAGCCCGGCGAGGCGGATCTGCCTCGCCGGAAGAAGGTCCGCGGCCGAGCGAAGAGCCGTGAAGCGGGGGAGGACGGACGGAAACCCGTTCAAGGCTCTTCGCTCAGCCGGCGGTCACGACTGCTGGGTCGGAAGCGCGACGAAACGCTGCCGCTCGCCCGACTTGACCAGCAAAAGCACGCGCTTCGATCCGTCGGCGGCCACCTTGTCGATGGCGGCCCTGAGCGCGTCCGGATCGTCGACCTGGATGCCGCTCACCTCGAGAATGATGTCGCCGGGCTTGAGGCCCTTTTCCGCCGCGGGGCTTTCCGGCGTGACGCCCGTCACCAGCACGCCCTGGCCGTCCTCGGCCGGCATGAGCTGCAGGCCGAGGGAGGCGCGCGCGGGGCTTTGCTGCTCGTCGCTGTTGCGCGAGGCGAGCTGGTCGTCGCCCGGCATGGTGCCGATCGTGATGTCGATCGTCTGCTCCTTGCCACCGCGGAAGATCGTCACCGGCACCGTCTCGCCGGGCGCGATCTTGGCCACCTCACGGGCGAGGTCGCGCGGGTCTGCGACCTCGTGGTCGCGGACCTTGAGCACCGTGTCGCCGGTCTTGAGGCCCGCCTTGAGCGCGGGCGAGTCCGGCGTCACGTCGGCCACGATGGCGCCCTTGGCGTTCTTCAGCCCGACGCTCTCGGCGATGTCGGCGGTCACGGGCTGGATCTGCACGCCGAGCCAGCCGCGCGTCACCTTGCCGTCCTGCTTCAGGTCCTCGATGATCGCCTTGGCGGTCGCGGCCGGGATGGCGAAGCCGATGCCGACGCTGCCGCCCGAGGGCGAGAAGATCGCGGTGTTGATGCCGATGACCTCGCCCTGCAGGTTGAACGCCGGGCCACCCGAGTTGCCCTTGTTGATGGGCGCGTCGATCTGCAGGAAGTCGTCATAGGGACCGTTGCCGATATCGCGCTCGCGGGCCGAGATGATGCCCGTTGTGACGGTGCCGCCCAGGCCGAAGGGATTGCCGACCGCGACCACCCAGTCGCCGACGCGCACGTCGTTCTCGGCGAACTTCACGAACTGGAAGGTCTTGTCCGACTTGATCTTGATGAGAGCGAGGTCGGTCTTCGGATCGGTGCCGATGACGTCGGCCTTGAGCTCCTCGCCGTCGGAAGTCTTCACCGTCACTTCCTCGGCGTTCGCGACCACGTGGTTGTTGGTCACGGCATAGCCGTCGGCCGAGATGATGAAGCCTGATCCTTGCGCGATGCCGCGCGGGCTCTGGTTGGGGAACGGGAGCTGGCGTCCGAACTGGTCGAAGAACTGCCGGAAGGGGCTGTCGGGCGGCAGGTCGGGCATCTGCATGCGCTGCTGGTCGTTGCGGTTGACGACCGGCGCATAGCGGACCTCGACGCTGATCACCGACGGCATGACCTTCTCGACCAGGTCGGCGAAGCCCTCAGCCGGCGCATGGTTGAAAATGGTCTCCGCGCTGGCGGTCAGCGAGGGTGGCAGGGCGGTCAGGGTGGTGAGGCCCGTCGCCGCGAGCAGGCCGGCGGCGACGAGCGCCACGACGGTCCTGCTGCGCGGCCGGCGCGT